>NZ_JBFUKR010000007.1:0-287940 GCF_056400745.1 Rhizobacter sp. P5_A1 | reverse complement strand
CGCCGCTGACGCTCAGCGCTGCGCCGCGGGCGGCGGCTCCGCCGCCGCAGGCGCTGGCGGCGCGTGCATGACGCGCTGCGGGAACGGAATCTCGACGCCCTCGGAATTCAGCAGATCGAGCACCGCGAGGTTGACGTCGGAGCGCACGTTGCCCTGGCCGTTCTCGGGGTCGCCGATCCAGAATCCGATGTTCAGATTCATGCCGTCGGCCGCGAACTCGGTCAGCTGCACCGCCGGGGCCGGGGCCTCGAGCACCCGGGGCACGCGCCGGACCACGTCGACGAGCTTCGGCGTCAGCGCGCGCACATCGGTGCCGTAGGCGATCTGCACCGCGGTGCTGAGCGCGACGTTCGGATCCGCGAGCGAAGCATTCTCGACACGCTGCGTGATCAGCATCTCGTTCGGCACGATCGACTCGCGGCCGTTCAGCGCGCGGATCACCGTGTAGCGGGTGCGGATGTCGGTGATGCGGCCCTCGAAGCCGTCGACCTTGACCATGTCGCCGATGCGCAGCGACCGCTCGGCCAGCACGACGAAGCCGCTGACATAGTTGGCCGCGATCTTCTGCAGCCCGAGGCCGACGCCGACACCGATCGCACCGCCGAGCACCGACAGCGCGGTCAGGTCGATGCCGACCGCCGACAGCGCGAACAGCAGCCCCACGAACAGCAGCGCGACGCGCACCAGGTTCGCGGCCATCTTGCGCAGCGACAGCGTGCTGCCGGCGCCGTGAAGCAGCAGCCGCTTCTCGATCGCCGCCGAGATCCACAGCGCGATCACCATCACGAGGCCGGCCGACAGCAGGCCCTCGACGATGTTGCGCAGCGACAGGCGCGCGGTGCCGATCTTCCAGTGCACGTCGTCCATCGCGTCCATCGCGATCGGCAGCACGCCGGTGACCCACAGCACGACCGCGATCCACGCCAGCCACGAGATGCTGCGCTCGAGGATGCGCACCACGCGCGCGTTCGGGAACGTGGCACCGAGCACGCGCACGCTGATGCGGATCACGACGAGCGAGACCAGCATCGGCACCGCGAGCCGGAACACCGCCGCCTGGGCGGTCGCGTGCAGCGTGAACCTGGCCGCGAAGGCCAGTGCGAGCGCGAGGACCGGGAACAGCACCCCATCGACGACACGCTTGCCGAACCAGATCGAATCGGCGGACGCGTCGGCGCCGCGGATCGCCCGCACAACCGCCCAGGCGAGCGCCAGGCAGGCAGCGAGCACCGCCAGCTCGATCAGCGCGCCCGGGTCGCGCAGCGAGCCGAGCAGTTCGTTCAGGTCGTTCGCGTTCAGGAGCTGCGCCGGCACGGGCTCAGACCCCTGCCAGCACGCGCAGGTGCGCGGCCACGCTGCGCGCCAGGGCGCCGAGGTTGTAGCCGCCTTCGAGGCACGAGACGATGCGCCCGTGCGCGTGCCGGTCGGCCACGCCCTTGATGCGCCGCGTGATCCATTCGTAGTCGGCCTCGACCAGGCCGAGCTGGCCGAGATCGTCGTCGCGGTGCGCGTCGAAGCCGGCCGAGATGAAGATCATCTGCGGCGCGAAGGCCTCGAGTCGCGGCATCCAGTTGGCTTCGATCATCTCGCGCACCTCGGCGCCGCGCGTGTACGCGGGCACCGGCACGTTGACCATGTTCTCGCCCTTCGGCACGCCGCCGCTGAACGGGTAGAGCCGGTCCTGGAAGATGCTGACCATCAGCACGCGTTCGTCGCCGGCGATGATGTCTTCGGTGCCGTTGCCGTGGTGCACGTCGAAGTCGACGATCGCCACGCGCGCAAGGCCGCGCACGTCGAGCGCGTGGCGCGCCGCGATCGCGACGTTGTTCAGGAAGCAGAAGCCCATCGCCTCGCTGCGCGTCGCGTGGTGGCCGGGCGGGCGCACCGAGCAGAAGGCGTTGGCGGCATCGCCGTCGAGCACCGCGTCGGTCGCGGCGACCGCGGCGCCGGCGGCGCGCCGCACCGCAGCCCAGGTGCCGGCGCAGGCGGCGGTGTCGGGGTCGAGCGCCCGCAGCGTGCCGGGCTCGATCTGCGCGAGCGCGTCGCGCAGTTCATCGACATAGCCGCTGCTGTGCGCGTGGGCGGCGTCGGTCAGGTCGACCAGCGGCGCTTCGCGGCGCTCGAGCGCGACATCGAGGCCGGTCGCGAGCAGGAAGTCGTCGATCGCGTCGAGGCGCTGCGGGCACTCGGGGTGGCCTCGGCCCATGTCGTGGCCGCGGCATTCGGGATGGCTGTAGAAGGCGGTCGTCATCTGCTTACGGCTGGTTGCTTTTCGGGTAAGGTGGATGAATGGACAAACGCGTCGACGACAACAACCAGGCGCTGGCGGCGCAACTGACCGAACTCGTCGCCCAGATCGGCACGATTATCGTCGGCAAGCGCGCCCAGATCGAGGACTGTGTCGCGTGCATGCTGGCCGGCGGGCATCTGCTGATCGAAGACGTGCCCGGCGTCGGCAAGACCACGCTGGCGCACGCGCTGGCGGTCTCGCTCGGGCTGCGCTTTTCGCGCACCCAGTTCACCGCCGACCTGATGCCTTCCGACCTGATCGGCGTCAGCGTCTACGAGCGCAGCAAGGAGGCCTTCGTGTTCCACCCCGGGCCGGTGTTCGCGCAGGTGCTGCTGGCCGACGAGATCAACCGCGCCGGGCCGAAGACGCAGAGCGCCTTGCTCGAGGCGATGGAGGAGCACCAGGTCAGCGTCGAGGGCGAAACGCGCGCGCTGCCCTCCCCGTTCTTCGTGATCGCGACGCAGAATCCGAGCGACCAGCTCGGCACCTACCCGCTGCCCGAATCGCAGCTCGACCGCTTCCTGATGTGCCTGACGCTGGGCTACCCCGACCAGGCCAGCGAACGCGCGCTGCTCGCCGGCCAGGACCGGCGCGAGGCGATCCACGGCCTGCGCGCGGTGATGACGCCTGAGCAGCTGGTCGCCGCGCAGCACGCGACGCAGGCGGTGCACGTCTCCGACGCGCTGCTCGACTACCTGCAGGCGCTGATCGCGGCGACGCGCTCCGGGCGCTGGTTCGTCGAGGGCCTGTCGCCGCGCGCCGGCATCGGCGTGCTGCGCGCGGCGCGCGCGCGGGCGCTGCTCGGTCAACGCGACTACGTCGCGCCGGACGACATCCAGTACGTGCTCCCGCAGACGATCGCGCACCGGCTGATCCCGGTCGCCGGTGCCGGGCGCGGCCGCGTGGAGCAGGTGCGCGCGATGGTCGAGGCGGTGGCAATTCCGTAGGGCGTTGATCGTGGCCGAAGCCGTCGCTCCGCGCGCGTCGAGCCTGAACCCGGCCGCCTTTGCGCGCGCCCGCTTCCAGGCCTGGGCGCAGGCGCGCCAGCCGCGCACCGACACGCTGCTGCTGACACAGCGCAACGTCTACATCCTGCCGACGCGCGCGGGCTGGATGTTCGGCATGACGCTGATCGTGCTGCTGCTCGCGTCGATCAACTACCAGCTGAATCTCGGCTACGTGCTGACCTTCCTGCTGGCGGGCAGCGGCGTCGTCTCGATGCACCTGACGCACGCGACGCTGCGCGGGCTGACCTTGCACCTGAAGCCGGTCACGCCGGGTTTCGCGGGCGACCCCGCGGTGCTCGACGTCGTGCTGACCAGCCCCGGCACCGCGCGCTTCGGCATCGGCCTGAAGGTCGTCGGCGCACCCGGGGCGACGCTGACCTGGATCGACGTGCCCGCGCTCGGCCAGGCGCATGCGCAGGTCAGCTTCGTGCCGGCGCGGCGCGGGCGTCACGAGGCGCCGACCTTGGGTGCCGAGACACGCTTTCCGCTCGGGCTGTTTCGCGTCTGGACCGTCTGGCGCCCGGCCGCGCAGTGGCTTGTCTACCCGCGGCCCGAGCGGCCCGCCGCGGCATTGCCCGCGGCTCGCGCGGTGCCGGGTGGGCCGACGCAGGCGCGCAGTCCCGATGGCGGCGAGGTCGAGGGCGTGCGCGCCTATCGGCGCGGCGATCCGCTGAAGCTGATTGCATGGAAGAAGGCCGCAAAGGCACTCGACACCGGCGGCGACCTGGTGAGCCGCGACACGAGCGCGTCCGCGCACCGTGAGCTGTGGCTCGACTGGCAGGCCTGCGGCGCACTCGCGCCCGAGGAACGCCTGTCGCGCCTGACCGCGTGGACGCTCGCCGCGCAACGTGCCGGCGCCGACTACGGGCTGCGGCTGCCCGGCGTGGAGATCGCCACCGCCGATGGCGACGCGCAGCGCCGCCGCTGCCTCGAGGCGCTCGCGCTGTGGCAGTGACCGCAACGACGGCGCCCCACGGCGCGGCGCCGCGCGGGCTGCGCTGGCCCAGCTGGCGCCACCTGCCGCGCGATGCGCGCGACACGCTGTTCCTGCTGACGGTGATCGGCTGGACCGTGCTGCCGCATGTCTCGCACCTGCCGACGTGGTGTTCGCTGCTGACGCTGGTCGTGCTGCTGTGGCGCGCGCAGCTCGCGATCGCGAATGGGCCGCTGCCGGGTCGCTGGGCGCTGGTCGCGCTGCTGGCCGTGGCCGCGGCGCTGACCTTCTGGTCGTACCGCACGCTGCTGGGCAAGGAGCCCGGCGTGACGCTGGCGGTCGTGCTGATGGCGATGAAGACGCTCGAGCTGCGCGCGCGGCGCGATGCGTTCGTCGTGTTCTTCCTCGGCTTCTTCCTGATCCTGACGCACTTCCTGTATTCGCAGTCGCTGCCGGTCGCCGCGGCGATGCTGGTGTCGGTCTGGGGCCTGCTGACCGCGCTGGTGCTCGCGCACATGCCAGTCGGGCAGCCGAGCCTGCGCCAGGCGGCGCGGCTCTCGGCACGCACCGCGTTGCTCGGCGCGCCGATCATGGCGCTGATGTTCGTGCTGTTCCCGCGCATCGGGCCGCTGTGGGGCGTGCCGCAGGACGGCCAGTCGAAGACCGGGCTGTCGAACTCGATGCGGATGGGGTCGGTGGCCGAGGTCGCCATCGACGACAGCATCGCGCTGCGCATCCACTTCATCGATGCGCCTCCGCCGCCGCAGGCGATGTACTTCCGCGGCCCGGTGCTGACGCGCTTCGACGGCCTCGAGTGGCAGGCGCAGCCGTCGTTCGGCGCATCGCTCGTGCTGCCGCGCAACCTGCGCACCTCGGGCACGGCACTGCGCTACGAGATGACGCTGGAGCCGCTGCGGCTGACGAGCCTGCCGCTGCTCGAGGCCGCGAGCAGCGCGCCGGCGATCGAGGGCTACCGCGTCGTCGGCCAGCCCGATCTCCAATGGCGCACCGACAAGCCGCTGTTCGATCGTGTGCGCCTCAGCGCCGAGGCGTATGTCGACTTCCGCCACGGGCCGACCCGCCGCGAGCCCGGGCTCGAGGACGCGCTCGCGCTGCCGCCCGGCTACAACCCGCGCACGCTCGCGTGGGCCGAGGCGCTGCGGCGCGAGCCGCGCTATGCGAAAGCCGAACCGCGCGTGCTGGCGCAGGCCGTGCTGCAGCACATCCGCAGCGCCGGCTTCAGCTACACGCTGGCGCCGGGCAGCTACGGCGACGAGCGCGGGCGCGACGCGATCGACGAATTCTGGCTCGGCCGGCGCGCCGGCTTCTGCGAGCACTTCGCGTCGGCCTTCGTCGTCGTGATGCGCGCGGCCGGCGTGCCGGCCCGCGTCGTCACCGGCTACCAGGGCGTCGACCCGCTGCCGTTCGACGGCTACTACATCCTGCGCCAGAGCTCGGCGCACGCCTGGGCCGAGTACTGGCAACCCGGCATCGGCTGGGTGCGCGCCGACCCGACGGCGGCGGTCGCGCCCGAACGCATCAGCCGTGCGCGGCGGCTCGTGGCCGCGCCGGGGCTCGTGGCCGGCGCACTCGGCAACGTCAGCCCGCAGTTGCTCGAGCAGCTGCGCGGCGGCTGGGAAGCGCTGAACAACCGCTGGAACCAGTGGGTCCTGAACTACTCGCGCGGCCAGCAGCTCGACCTGCTGAAAGACATCGGCGTCAGCTCGCCGAGCTGGGAAGACCTCGCGCTGCTGCTGATCGTCGCGCTCAGCGCACTCGCGCTGGCCGGCGCCGCGTGGGCCTGGTGGGATCGGCGCCGCGTCGATCCGTGGACGCGGCAGAGCGCGCGGCTGCGCGCCGCGCTGGTCCGCGTGGGCATCGGCGCCGCGGCGCATGAGCCGCCGCGCGCGCTGGCGCAGCGCGTGCGCGAGCGCTTCGGTGCCGACGGCGAGGCGCTCGCGGCCTTGCTCGACGTGCTCGAACGCCAGCGCTACAGCCGCGCGACGATCCCGAAGCCCGACGCATCGCTGACACGCCGCTTCGTGCAGCAAGCGCGCACGCTGCAGGCGCGGACCGCGTGAGGCTGGCGCCGATAATCGGTCGATGCACCGACCTTCCCTGCGCCAGACCCTCGCACTCGGCCTGTTCTCGGCCGCGCTGCTGATCGCCGGCACCGACGCCTTCGCGCGGGCGAAGAAGAAGCCCGCGCGCGCCGAGAAAATTCAATCCGACGACGCGCCCGACATCGTCACCTACGGCCAGCGCGACGACGTGATGCGCTTCGGCGCCGAGCTCGCCGAGCGCCGCGGGCTCGACACGGCCTGGGTGCAGGCAGCGCTGCAGCAGGCGCGCTTCCAGCCGAGTGTCGCGAAATTCATCATGCCGCCGCCGGCCGGCACCGCGAAGAACTGGGCCGCGTACCGCAGCCGCTTCATCGAGCCGATGCGCATCCGCGCCGGCGTGGCGTTCTGGCGCGCGAACGAGAAGTGGCTCGCGCTCGCCGAAGAGGTCTACGGCGTGCCACCGGAGATCGTCGTCGGCATCGTCGGCGTCGAGACGATCTACGGTCAGCAGATGGGCGGCTTCCGCAGCATCGATGCGCTCGCGACGCTGGCGTTCGACTTCCCCACCGGCCGCAAGGACCGCACGCCGTTCTTCCGCGACGAACTCGAGAGCTTCTTCGTGATGTGCCGCAGCGAGGGCCTCGACCCGCTCGAACAGAAGGGCAGCTTCGCCGGCGCGATGGGGATGCCGCAGTTCATGCCGTCGAGCTTCAACAAGTACGCGGTCGACCTCGACGGCGACGGCCACGCCGACCTGCGCGGCAGCCCGGCCGACGTGATCGGCAGCGTCGCGCACTACCTCGCCGAGTTCGGCTGGCGGCGCGGCCTGCCGACGCGCTTCGACGTGGCCGTGCCGGTCAGCACCGCCGACCGCGCGTTGCTGCTCGCGCCCGACATCCTGCCCAGCTTCACGCTCGCCGATTTCGCCGAGCGCGGTGCGCAGATCGAAGTCGCGGCCCTGGCGAGCGATGCACGGCTCGCCGATGCCGGCGGCCTGGGCAAGCTCGCGCTGGTCGAACTGCAGAACGGCGACGCCGCGCCCAGCTACATCGTCGGCACCGAGAACTTCTATGCGGTGACGCGGTACAACTGGTCGAGCTACTACGCGCTCGCGGTGATCGAGCTCGGCGAGGCGGTCGCGCGCGAGGTGGCGCGCAGCACACGGTGAGCCCAGCGCGCGACCTGCTCCGGGCGCGCGCTGAAGCCCGAGCCGTAGAGCGCGCCGCCGTAGCGCAGCATCAGCAGCGCGAGCTTGGCGGCCGGCGCGTGGCCCCGGTCCGCCAGCGCGGCCAGGCGCTCGAACGCGAATGGCCAGTGGCCGTCTTCGTAGAGGCGGACGGCGGCGGAGAAATCGGCATCGGCACGCTCGTTTGCATCGCCAATGGCGCGCGCGGTGCAGAGCACCAGGGCGGCGACGGGGCTGGTCGAGCACAGCGCCGGCGCCTGCAGAGAAGATCGACGATAGGCCGAGCGGCTTGCGCTCGGCGGCAGCCGATGCGTCGCGTGACTCATGGATGGCCTCCGTTCTGATGGTTGCTGATCGAGACAACCGCCATGGCGGGCCTCATCCATCAGTACGAGAAGCGGCGGGCAAACCGGACACGCGAGCCCGGCGTCTGCCTGCACTATCCGATGCGGCCTGCGGCCTTCAGCCCGTTGGCCAGTCGGTCGACCTTGACCGCAAGGTAGGCCGTCGCGACGACAAGCAGCGCGAGCACGACAACGCTGGCGACAAGCCAATCGGGGCCGACGACCACGACGATGTTCGCATCGAGAACACACTTCTTGACGCCGTCGACGACGTGAAGTGACGAGCCCGATGGGCACTCCGCTGCGGAGGCCTCGATGCTTGTCAACAGCATGAGCCCCGAACTGAAGGCACGCGACTTGAGTTTCATGAGCTTGCTTCCTTCTGTCAGCTGAAAAATTCGAGGGGTGGTGGCGGCGCGTTCCGTCTTGCGCGGTCGCCGGAGTAGGTCACGTCCGGCGGTTGGGGCCACGTCGCCAATCGTTCCTTGAGTCGGAGCACCTTCGCATATGCGGGAGCGTCCAGACCGAAAGCCTCGCGCAGCGCGCTCTCATGGGCGTCGACAAGTGTTCGGGCTTCGCCTATGCGTCCAAGCGCTGCCATCGCCACGGCGACGTTCAGCGCACTCAGGCGCGTCAACGGATGTTCCGGCCCCAACGTCGCCGCGAACATGGCCCGCGCCTTCTCCAACTCGTCCAATCCGATCCCTGGCTGCGCCGTCTGCGCACGAACAACGCCCTGCAATGCTTGCCGCACCGCATCGAAGAGATCGGTTCTGTGGGGCTGCGGTCTCTTGTTCAGTCGCAAGGTTGCCGCGTCGATCCAATGTTGTGCTTCTTGGGGCCGCGCATCGCGCAGGGAGGTCTCCGCCAGAGTCAGCAGCGCGGCAATCTTGAACGTGGGTCGAACGGCCACCTCGGGGCCGGACTCTCCCAACATCCGGACGCGCTCTCGCAATTCGCTCAATCCGACGGTGCCGGGGCTCGCCGACCGCAGGCGAAACCGCACCAGCAATGCATTCATCTGCATCACGGGAGCGGTTGAGTCATTGGCCAATGCGGCCATGCGAGACTCATCGGCCAGCGCGCGCTCCACAAATCCGAGACGTTGCAGCGTTTGCCATTTCTTGATCGAGAGCAGGCGGCAGTACTGATTCTCGACGCCGTATCGGGAGTCGCAATCAAGGGTCGCTGCGTCGGCGGTCTTGGCGGCCTCGGCAAACCTCCCTGCCCTGTAGAGCAACTCCACGAGGCTCGTGTCGAGACCTGCCGGCTCTGTCGGGCTCAAACCGACAACCTGATCTGCCACCCTTCGAAGTGCCTTGTGCAGTGCGAGCGCTTGCTCGACATCGAAGAGATCGCTCTCGACCCCGAACAAGGTCATGCCCAATCGGAACGTTTGCAAGTTCGTTTCGCCCAAGGTGGCGATCGCGTGCTGGCGACTCACGCGCAACATGGCACGAACCCCGGCGGCATCGCCTCGACTCAACGCAATCCATCCGCGCACGCCGTCAAGGCGAGCGTTCAACTCTGGATCGTCGCGCGGCCGTCCCTGAATCGACTCTGCCTGATCCAGGCGACTTGCGGCCAGCGAAGCATTGCTCATCTGAATCGCATTTTCCGCGTGGTCCGCCAATGCGAACGCAGCTTCGCGCGACTGGTGCAGCGCAAGGTAGATCTTCACCAG
The DNA here is from genome assembly GCF_056400745.1 of Rhizobacter sp. P5_A1. Classification (NCBI taxonomy): domain Bacteria; kingdom Pseudomonadati; phylum Pseudomonadota; class Betaproteobacteria; order Burkholderiales; family Sphaerotilaceae; genus Rhizobacter; species Rhizobacter sp. P5_A1. The sequence continues at coordinate 278,432 of NZ_JBFUKR010000007.1, read as the reverse complement.
CTCCGCGTAGGTGCTCTCGGCCCTTGCGTACTCGCCCATGTCGCTCTGGATCTTCGCGATGCCCTTCAGCGACTCCGCCTGCAGCCTCGGTTGGCCGACCAGCCGCGTCAACACGTCCCTCCTGCCGGCCTCGAGCAAATCACGCGCGGTGATGTCGGCGCCGCGCGACTTCTCCTGATCGGCACGCTGGAAGATGCCCAGCATGAAGTCGCGCGCAGCGACTGCGCGGGCAGAGTCTTCGCGTGCCTGCAAGCCCATCACGACCGCGACCGCGGTGATGCCGACGAGCGCGACCAGCGCGCCCGCGCCGAGCGACACGCTCAACGTATGCCGCCGCACGAACTTGCCAACGCGATACACCGTGCTCGGCGCCCTTGCCTCGACCGGCTGGCCGCCGAGCCAGCGATCCAGATCGGCGCCCAGCGCTTCGACCGAGCCGTAGCGCTGCGCCGGCTGCTTCGCGAGCGCGCGCAGCGCGATCGCGTCGAGATCGTTGCCGAGCTGCTTGCGCAACGCCGCGCTCGTCGTGCCGCGTGCCGTCGCGATCGGCACCGGCAGCAGCCGCCGGCTCGGCGCGCGCGGCTCCATGTCGAGGATCGCCTGCTCGAGCTGCGCGGCCGACTCGACCTTCAGCTCGTACGGCCGCTCGCCGCACAGCAGCTCGTAGAGCACGACACCGAGCGAGTAGACGTCGCACGCGGTCGTCAGCGGCTGGCCGAGCAGCTGCTCGGGGCTGGCGTACTGCGGCGTCATCGGCCGGCCGGCCATGCGGGTCAGCTCGGTCTCGACCGAGGCGGCGCCTTCGGGCTCCATCAGCTTCGCGATGCCGAAGTCGAGCAGACGCACCTCGCCCTGCGCGGTGACGAGGATGTTGCCGGGCTTCAGGTCGCGGTGGATCACCAGGTTCGCATGCGCGTGCTGCACCGCGAGCAGCACCTGGCGGAACAGCCGCACGCGCGCCTCGATGCCGAGGCTGCGCGTGTCGCACCAGGTCGTCAGCGTCTGGCCTTCGACGTATTCGAGCGCGAGCCAGGGTTGCCCGCCGGCCGTGACACCGGCGTCGTGCAGGCCGGCGATGTGCGGGTGGTTCAGCGACGCGAGGATGTCGCGTTCGCGGTCGAAGCGCTGCGCGAAGCTGTCGCGCTCGGTGCTGCCGGCATGGCGAAACAGCAGCTTGATCGCGACCTGGCGCTGGAATGCGCCGTCGTCGCGCTGCGCGAGCCAGACCTCGGCCATGCCGCCGCTGCCGAGGCGGCTCAGCAGACGGTACGGGCCGATGCGCGTGTCGGCCTGCCACGCTTGCCATTCGGCCGCGCGTGGCTCGGGCTTGGTCGCGAGCCGCGGCAGGTTGCCGAGAAAGCCGTTGTGCTGGACCTGCTCACGGGCATCGAGCATCTGTTGCAGCTGCGGCAGCAGCGGGTGCGCCTGCAGGCGCAGCTGCTCGAGCCAGTCGGCCAACGCGACGGCGTCGAGCGCATCGGCCAGCTCGTACAGCGCAGACAGTTGTTGCCAGTCGGCCACCGGGGTCCGGTTCATCGTGTCGCTCGGGTTGTCGCTCGCGGTCGGGGAGCAGCGAGCATAGGAGTGCGCGCCGAGGCCGGCAATCCGTCAATCGTGGGAGCGCGCCCGCACCGGGTGGACGTGCACGGCGTCACGCGCTAGTCTCGGCGCGATGATCGACGAAGCCGAACTCCCGCCGCACGACGCCCTCGGCGCCGGTGCGGCCAGCCCGCCCATCACGCTGCTGCTGCAGCGCGCGGCCGGCGGGGATCGTGCGGCGCTCGACGCGGTCTATGCGTCTCTCTACCCCGACCTGAAACGCATTGCGCGCTCGCGCCTGCGCCAGCAAGGCCGCGGCGACAGCGTCAGCACGACGATGCTGGTGCACGAGAGCTTCGTGCGCCTCGTCGGCGCCCGTGACCTGCGGCTCGAGGACCGGCGCCACTTCTTCGCCTACGCCGCGAAGACGATGCGCAACATCATCATCGACAGCGCGCGCGAGCACCTGGCCGAGCGCCGCGGCGGCGGCGCCGAGCACGTGACGCTCGGCGACGCGGATGCGCTGCAGGTCGTCGGTTCGGGCGCGAGCGACGAGCTGGTGCGCGTCAACGAGGCCTTACATGAGCTCGAGGCCGTCGATCCCGAACTCGCTGAACTCGTCGAGATGCGCTACTTCGGCGGCTACACCGAACTCGAGATCGCCGAGCTCCAGGGCGTGGCCGAACGCACCGTGCGGCGCCGCTGGGACAAGGCGCGCGCCTGGCTGTTCGTCGCGCTGGGCCACGGCTGAGAGCCATTCCTGCAGCGGTGCATCGCCGGGCAGGCCTTCGCGCACGTCGAGGCCCTGCGTCAGCTCCCAGCTCGAATCGAACCATCCCGGGCCTTGCGGCGCCTCCTGGACGTCGTCGCGCTGCAGCGCATGCAGCGTGCGCTGCGAAACGAGCGTGGGCGCGGCGCGGCGGTTGACGACGACACCGTGCACGTTGAACTGGAAGCGGGCCATTTTCTCTCTCCGGTCGATGCGTTCGATGCGAGAGAGTCTCGGCGGCGCCAGCGTTCTCGAACATCCCCGCAAGGTCGGAACGAGGGCCGGAACTCGGGGGTGGCGACAGCGCCGCAGCCCCACTCCCCCGATCGGGGGAAGGGACCGGCGATCAGGCCGGCATCACGCTGACCTCGACCTCCATGCGCTGGTCGCCGCCGCCGAAGATCACGCCGCGCAGCGGCACCACGTCGGCGAAGTCGGCGCCCCAGGCAAGCGTGATGTAGCGCTGGTCGGCGAGCTGGTCGTTGGTCGGATCGAACTCGACCCAGCCGTGCTGCGGCGAGTAGGCCGCAACCCACGCATGCGATGCGTCGGCCCCCATCAGGCGCGCCATGCCGGGCGGCGGATCGGTCAGCAGGTAGCCCGACACGTAGCGCGCCGGCAGACCGTGGCCGCGCAGGCAGGCGAGCATCAGGTGCGCGAAGTCCTGGCAGACGCCGCGCCGCTGGTAGAGCACCTCGTCGACCGAGGTGCTGACGGTCGTGGCGCCGGGCTCGAACTCGAAGTCGTCATGGATGCGGCGCATCAGCTCCGTGACCGCATCGAGCCACGGACGCCCGCGCCCGAAGGACTTGCTCGCATAGTGGCGTGCACCTTCGGAGAGCGGCACCAGCGGCGTCGGCTCGCTCATGCTCGCGGGGATCAGGTCATCCTGCTGCGGCTCGCGGCGGATCGCATCGCGCACGCCCTCCCAGGTCAGCGGCGCAGCGGCGCCGCTCACCGAGCCCTGGCTCTGCGCCTGCATCGGGCTCGGCGCGCCGCCTGGCAGCTGCACTTGCATCTGCATCTGCACCTGCGTCTGCGCCGGCAGCGCCGCGGCGGCCGGGCGCTCGTTCACCTCGACCAGGCACTCCATGCGCACGCGCAGCATGCGGTGCGCGCCATGCATGCCGAAGTGCGTGACGCGGTTGCCGAAGCTGTCGAGCTCGTCGCGGCGCTCGTCGGCCTTCGGCTCGATCGTCAGCGTGTACGACAGCAGCGTCTGCCAAGGGAGCATGCGCGGCGTCAGGCGCGCGAGCTGCCACGATTGCGAGACCGGCGCGGTGTACGCATAGCGCGTCTCGTGCTGGACGGTGTAGCGCTGCGGGGTCATCGCCGTCGCCATCACGCCACCAGCGACAGCACGCTGCGCGACGCCGCGTGCGAGAAGAACTTCAGCGTCAGTTCATCCGACACCGCGCCGGCACAGCGGCGCAATTGCTCGAGCACCTCGGCGAGCGCCTCGCTCTCGGGCTGCAGATCCTGCGGCGCCAGGTCGCGCAGCGCGGCCTGCGCCGGCGCGAGCACGTCGCTCGCGAAGCGGCCGTGGCTGAGCTCGAGCTTCGCGACGTATTCGACCAGGCCCTTGACCTGGAACGCGATCGAACGCGGATTGGTCTCGTCGCGCATCAGGATGTCGAGCACCGGCAGCCATTCGGGCGCGACGAGGTAGCGCGAGCGGTACGTGCCGGTCGAGTCGGTCAGGTCGAGCAGCCAGTCGAGGCCGTGCGACGCGCCCTCGTTCGTCGCGACCTGCAAGGTCGCGCACAGGTGCGACAAGCGCTCGATGCGCCGCCCGATCGACAGGAAGCGCCAGCCCGAGCTGCGCGTCATGCCGTCGAGCACGTAGCCCGACAAGGTCATCATCGAGGTCACCGCACGGTCGAGCCAGCTCAGTGCCAGCGGCAGCGCGGCGCCGCGCTGGAACACCGGATCGGCGGCGAGCTGGTTCAAGGTGCGCCAGTTGTCGGCCGACATCCGGTCGCGCAGGTTGAACGCGGCGCGCGACAGCTGGCGCAGCCGGTTCGCGAGCGCCTCGTCCGGATGCGTCGCGGCGCGCAGCAGCGCGACGCTCGCGTCGGCGGTGTCGTCGATCAGCCCGAGCCGGTGCGCGAGCACGATGGCCGGTGCGATGCCGTCCGACGGCTCGGCCGCGTGATCGAGCACGCCGGCGATCGCGACCCGCAGCACGCGCACCGCGTTGTCGCAGCGCTCGCCGTAACGGCCGTACCAGAACAGGTTCTCGGCGGCGCGCGACGGCAGGTTGACGCGCGAGCCGACCAGGTCGTCGGGCTTCACGGTCGTCGACAGCAGCGAGAACGACGCGTTGACCGGCGCGCCCGACAGCACCCAGGTATCTTTCGAACGGCCGCCGCGCTGCATCGCGATCACGCGCGATTCGCCGTCGACCGCGACGCGGGTCAGCCCGCCCGGCATCACGCGGTAGCCGTTCGGCGTCGCGACCGCGAACACGCGCAGGCCGACCGCCCGCGGCGCGAGCGCCTCCTGGGGTCCGCGCGCTGCGAGCGCCTCTTGCGGACTGCGCGAGGCCCGCGACTGCTCGAGCACCGGCGCCTGCGACACGTGCACCCACTCCTGCGCGACGAAGCGCTGCGGCCGCGCCGCGACCCTGGCGCGCAGCAGGGTGCGCTCGTCGTGCGTCAGGTCGGCGCCGAACAGCGCGGGCTCGCGCACCGAGCGCTCGAGCGGCTTGATCAGCAGCTTGTCGAGGCGCTTCCAGGCGTCGTCGAACGCAGCCGGTTCGCCGAGCCACCAGGTCGCGACCGAGGGCAGCTTCAGGGCCTCGCCGAGCAACTCCTCCGAGAGCTTCGGCAGATAACCGAGCAGCGCACCCGACTCGATCACGCCCGAGCCCAGCGCGTTGCCGAGGAACACGGTGCCGCGGCGCGCGCAGTCGGTCAGGCCGGCGACGCCGAGCGCCGAATCGGAGCGCAGCTCGAGCGGGTCGCAATAGTCGTCGTCCTGACGGCGCAGGATCGCGTGGACGCGCTTCAGGCCCTCGACCGTCTTCATCCAGACGCAGCCGCTGCGCACCGTCAGGTCACTGCCTTCGACGAGCGGAAAGCCGAGGTAGCGCGCCAGCAGCGCATGCTCGAAGTAGGTTTCGTTGTACGGCCCCGGCGTCAGCAGCACGGCCAGCGGCGGGCCTTCGCCGGCCGCCGGCTTGGGCGCCCAGTGCAGCAGCGAATCGCGCACGCCGGCGAAGAACGACGCGAGGTGCTGCACGTTCAGGTCCGAGAACATCTGCGGGAACACGCGCGAGACGACGAGCCGGTTCTCGAGCGCGTAGCCGGCGCCGGACGGCGCCTGCGTGCGATCGCTGACGACCCACCAGCTGCCGTCGGGTGCACGCGCGAGATCGGCCGCGTACTGGAACAGGTGCACGCCGCCGGCCGGGCGCACGCCCTTCACCGGGTGCAGGAAACCGCTGTGGCCGAACACCACCGGCGCGGGAATCGCGCCGCTGCGCAGCAGGGTCTGCGGGCCATAGATGTCGGCGAGCACGCGGTTCAGCAAGTCGGCGCGCTGCGCGATGCCGGCGGCGATGCCTTCCCATTCGTCGGCCGACAGCAGCAGCGGCAGCGGATCGACCTCCCAGGGCCGGTCGGCGCCCTTCGGGTCGGCGTAGACGTTGTAGGTGATGCCGTTCTCGCGGATCTCCCGCTCCATCAGCGACAGCGTGTCGCCGATCTCCGGACCCTCGCGCGCGGCGAGCGAACGCAGGAACGCGTCCCAGTGCGGGCGCGGCTCGCCCGGCGCCGCCAGCATCTCGTCGAAGCGGCTGTCGGGGACGGCGTAGGCGGCCAGCAGGTCTCTCAGCATCGATGGGTTTCGATCTTCACGGACTCGCATTGTCGCCTCGCGCCACGGGCTGACATCCAGCTGTCACATCATCCTGCCAGCGCCGTCACTTCCTGGCTCAGGCGGTTCACGATCTCGTGTGCGCTGCGCAGCATGTTCTTCAGCAGTGCGATCTCGATCTCCGGGTGGCTCGCGCCGAGGCGCTCGAACGCCTGCGCGTCGAGCACGCGGCATTCGACGGCGGTGACGGCGATCACGTCGGCCGAGCGCGTGCCGCCGTTGACCATCGCGAGTTCACCGAAGCTCAGGCCGGCCGACAGCGTCGAGAGCCGCTTCGGCGCGCCGACGGCCGACGGCAATGCCACCTTCACCTGTCCGCTCGTGATCAGGTACAGCACCTGCGCCGAATCGCCGTGGCTGACGATGTACTGCCCCGGCTTGTAGCGGCGCAGTTCGAGCAGCGGTTCGAGGACCGCGATCGCGGCCGGTTCGAGGTGCCGGCACAGGTCGTTGCCGGCAAGCGGCACGACCGGCGCCTGGCCCGCGCTGCCGGTCGCGGCGAGCAGGCCGTTCTCGCACCACTCGAGCGCGCCGTCGAGGTCGGGCAGGCACACGAGGCGCCACGCGGCACCGGCCGCCAGGCGCTGCTCGTCGAGCGTGCGCAGCAGGCGCCCCTGGCGCTCGCAGGACGCCAGCACGACCTGCTGGCCGCGCGCGTGCAGCGTCTCGATCAGGTCGAACAGGATGCGCGCCGCGGGGCCGCCGACCGCGGTCACGCGCTTGAAATCGAGCACCGCGGTCGTCAGGCCGGCGCCGCGCTCGATGACGGCGCTGACCAGCGCTTCGATCGCCGGGAACAGCAGGTCGCCCTGCAGCTCGTAGACCCGCACCGTGCGGCCCGCCTGTCGGATCAGGCCGCGCTCGGACTCGGGCCGGCGCCGCTTCGAGTTCACCTCGGCGAGGCTGTACTGCGCGCGAAACACCGAACGCGACGGGCGTGCGCTGCGCAGGAAGTGCAGGTCGAGGTCGCGCGAAAGATCCTTGCAGACCTCGAGCCCGCGCACGCTGTTGCCGTGCGCATCGAGCCGCGGCGAGAACACGCCGATGCCGAGCTGCCCCGGCAGCACGACCATGATGCCGCCGCCGACCCCGCTCTTGGCCGGCATGCCGACGCGAAACACCCACTCGCCGGCGGCGTCGTAGAGGCCGCAGGTCGTCATCACGCTCAGCACCCGTTCGACGTGCACGGTGTCGAGCGCGCATTCGCCGGTGACCGGGTGCACGCCGCCGTTCGCCAGCGTCGCCGCGATCAGGCCGAGGTCGCGGCAGTCGACCGCGACCGAGCACTGGCGGAAGTAGAGGTCGAGCGCCGCGTCGGGGTCGTCGACGATCTCGAAATTGCGCAGCATGTGGCCGATCGCGCGGTTGCGATGACCGGTGCTGCGCTCCGATTCGAAGACCTCGTTGTCGATGTCGAGCGGTCGGCCGGCGTACATCGAGTAGACGGCCAGCAGGCGTGCCGCCTTGTCCTGCGGCGAGTGGCCGCGCACCAGTGACGCCGCGGCGATCGCGCCGGCGTTGATCATCGGGTTCAGCGGGCGGCCGGTGCCGGGCTCGAGGCTGATCGAGTTGAAGAGGTCGCCGGTGGGTTCGACGCCGATGTGGCGCAGCACCTCGTCGAGCCCGCGATCGGCGAGCGCGAGGCCGTAGGTCAGCGCCTTCGAGATCGACTGGATCGTGAAGCGCTGGCGCGCATCGCCGACCTCGTAGACGCGGCCGTCGGTCGTCGCGATGCAGATCGCGAACTGATCGGGGTCGACGGTCGCGAGCTGCGGGATGTAGCTCGCGACCGCGCCGTCGCGCAGGCCCGCATAGCGTGCGTGCAGGCCTTCGAGGTAGCGCTGGATCGGCGACGCGGGCTGCATCGCGGGCCCGGCGGCGTCGGTGCCCTGCAATGCAGCCAGCACGGCCGGCTCCGGACCGGCACCCATCGGCGTTCAGGCCCGCCGCAGGTCGAGCGTGAACGGGAAGTTCGGGTTGCGCTCTTCCTTCGGCACGCTCAGATGGCCCGGCGTGTGCCCGGTGCGGAAGAAGCGCGCCAGGCGCCGCGCCTCGGCCTCGTAGGCGTTGACCGGGAAGGTGTCGTAGCTGCGCCCACCCGGGTGCGCGACGTGGTACTGGCAGCCGCCCATCGAGCGGTTCATCCAGCCGTCGACCAGGTCGAAGACCAGCGGCGCATGCACGTCGATGCTCGGGTGCAGCGCCGACGGCGGGTTCCAGGCCCGGTAGCGCACCGCGCCGACGAACTCGCCGACCTTGCCGGTCGGCTGCAGCGGGATCGCGCGGCCGTTGCAGGTCAGCACGTGGCGGTCGCCGACGAGGCCGGTGACATGCAGCTGCAGGCGCTCGACCGACGAATCGACAAAGCGCGCGGTGCCGCCGACGGCGCCCTCCTCGCCCATCACATGCCAGGGCTCGAGCGCGAGCCGCAGCTCGACGTTGACGCCCATCGCGGCGAAGTCGCCGAGGCGCGGAAAGCGGAACTCGAGGTGCGGCGCGAACCAGTCGAGCTTGACGGGATAGCCGGCCGCGTTCAGCTCGGTGACGACATCGCCCAGGTCCTGCCAGATGAAGTGCGGCAGCATGAAGCGGTCGTGCAGCTCGGTGCCCCAGCGCTTCAGGCGCTCGGGCCGATACGGGTCTTGCCAGAAGCGCGAGACGAGCGCGCGCATCAGCAGCTGCTGCGTCAGGCTCATGCGGGCGTGCGGCGGCATCTCGAACGCGCGCATCTCGAGCAGGCCGAGGCGCCCGGTCGGGCCGTCCGGCGAGTACATCTTGTCGATGCAGAACTCGGCGCGGTGCGTGTTGCCCGACACGTCGATCAGCAGGTTGCGCATCAGCCGATCGACCAGCCACGGCGGCACGTGGCCGTTCTGCGCGGTGATGCGCTTCAGCTCGGCGAACGCAATCTCGATCTCGTAGACCGAATCGTTGCGCGCCTCGTCGACGCGCGGCGCCTGGCTCGTCGGCCCGACGAACAGGCCGGAGAACAGGTAGCTCAGCGCCGGGTGGTTGTGCCAGTAGCCAACCATGCTCGCGAGCAGATCGGGGCGGCGCAGGAACGGCGAGTCGGCGACGGTGGCGCCGCCGAGCACGAAGTGGTTGCCGCCACCGGTGCCGGTGTGGCGGCCGTCGAGCATGAACTTCTCGGTCGACAGCCGCGTCTCGTGGGCCGCCTGGTACAGGTGCGTCGCCTGGTCGACGAGCTCGCCCCAGCTGTGCGCCGGGTGCACGTTGACCTCGATCACGCCCGGGTCGGGCGTCACGCGCAGCAGCGCGAGGCGCGGGTCCTTCGGCGGCTCGTAGCCCTCGAGGATGACCGGCAGCTTCATCTCGAGCGCGGTGTCTTCGATCGCGCAGACGAGTTCGAGGTAATCCTCCAGCGCGGTCGCCGGGGGCATGAAGATGTAGAGGCGGCCGTTGCGCGGCTCGGCACTCATCGCGGTGCGCGTGACATGCGCGGCCGATTCGAAGCGTTGCGGCGCGCGCGGCGCTGCGGCGGCCACGCTGCTGGTCGGCGAGCGATCGCCGCTCAGCGCGGCGCGCGAGCGATCGGCGAAGCTGCTCGACGCAGGCGCGCCGGCCGCCGATGACGATGCAGCGCCCGCAGCCGGCCCCGCTTCGCTGGCGCCGTTCGCGTAGCGCAGCCGGCGATACGGCGGCAGCGGTGCGAACGGCTGGGTCTGGTCGGGCGGGTAGACCCACGGCAGGTCGCTGTCCTTCGCCCACGGCTGCGAGTCGAGCGGCAGGCGGTAGCCCATCGCCGAATCGCCGGGGATCAGGTAGCAGCGCTCGGCTCGCAGGAACCACGGGCCGCTCTGCCAGCGAGGCGCGCCGAGGGGGTTGCGCGCGACCGGGAACACGTGGCCGACGACCTTGTCCAGCCCCTGCGTGAAGATCTTGCGGATGCGGTCGCGCTCGAGCGGGTCGGCCAGGCGCGCGTCGAACGGGTCCACGTTGGTCGGCAGCTTGCGCTCGCGCCACAGGTAGTACCAGGTGTCTTCATAGGCCGGGAACACGTACTTCGGATCGAGCCCGAGCCTTTTGGCGACGCCGGCCAGGAAGCGATGCGCATGCGCCTCGGTGACCCCGTAGTCCTCGTGCTCGCTGGCGAAGAGCTCCGGATGCGTCCAGACCGGCTCCTTGTCCTTGCGCCAGAACAGGTTCAGCGACCAGCGGGGCAGTTGCTCGCCGGGGTACCACTTGCCCTGACCGTAGTGCAGCAGGCCGCCGTCGCCGTACTTCTTGCGCAGCTTGTCCATCAGGTCGGCACTGAGCAGCCGCTTGGTCGGGCCCATCGCCTCGGTGTTCCACTCGGCGCCTTCGCGGTCGTCCACAGAGACGAAGGTCGGCTCGCCGCCTTGCGTCAGGCGCACGTCGTTCTTGCGCAGGTCGTGGTCGACCTGGTGGCCGAGCGCGTCGATCGCGCGCCACTGCTCTTCGGTGTACGGCAAGGTGACGCGCGGCGCCTCCCAGACGCGCGTGACCGACATCGAATGCTCGAACGTCGTCTCGCACTCGTCGATCGCGCCGCTGACCGGCGCGGCCGAGCCGGGCTCGGGCGAGCACGCCAGCGGGATGTGGCCTTCGCCGGCGAGCAGGCCGGAGGTCGGGTCCAGGCCGATCCAGCCGGCGCCGGGCAGGAAGACCTCGCACCAGGCGTGCAGGTCGGTGAAGTCGACCTCGGTGCCGCTCGGGCCGTCGAGCGACTTGACGTCGCTCTTCAGCTGGATCAGGTAGCCGGAGACGAAGCGCGCCGCGAGACCCAGGTGGCGCAGCAGCTGCACCAGCAGCCAGCCGGTGTCGCGGCACGAGCCGCTCGCGTTGACCAGCGTTTCTTCGGGCGTCTGCACGCCGGGTTCCATGCGCACGAGGTAGCCGATGTCGCGCTGCAGTTTCTGGTTCAGCGAGACCAGCCAGTCGTTGGTCGGCGTCTTCTCGCGCGGGATCGTCGCGAGGTAGGCGGCAAACGCGGGCGTGGCCGCTGCCTTGATCAGATACGGCGCGAGCTCGGTCGCGACCTCGGGCTCGTACGCGAACGGATAGTGCTCGGCCGACGGCTCGAGGAAGAAGTCGAACGGGTTCAGCACCGCCATCTCGGCGACCAGGTCGATCTCGATGCGGAACGACGTGGTCTTGTCGGGAAACACCAGCCGCGCGAGGTAGTTCGATTGCGGGTCCTGCTGCCAGTTGATGAAATGCGTGGCGGGCTCGACGCGCATCGAGTAGCTCAGGATGCGCGTGCGCGAATGCGGCGCCGGACGCAGCCGCACGATCTGCGGGCCGACGTGGATCGGCCGGTCGTAGCGGTAGTGCGTGACGTGATTCAGCGCGACGTGGATGGACATTGAGTTTCCAGAGTTTGATTCGAACGCGTCACGGAATTGTTTGGGAAGCTCACGCTGCGACCGGTACGAGGAAGTCGCGGCTGATGCCGACCCCGAGCGTGCCGACGCGTTCGAGGAACTGCGTCAGGTACGCGTGCAACCCGGTCGCGAGGATCTCGTCGATGCGGCCGTAGCGCAGGTCGGACTGCAGCCGGCCGGCCTTGCGCAGCGTCTCGGTCGACTGCTCGTTCGCGACCATCTTCAGGTTCGTCACGACCTCCTGCATGCAGGCCGCGAGCGAGCGCGGCATGTCGGCACGCAGGATCAGCAGCTCGGCGACCTTCTCGGGCCGGATCACGTTGCGATAGGCCTTGCGGTAGACCTCGAAGCCGGACACCGAGCGCAGGATGCCCGACCAGTGATAGAAGTCGACCTCGATGTCGCGCCCGGCGACGCCGCCGCTCGCGCCGTGGTACTCGCTCTCGACCGCGTGGAACTTCACGTCGAGCAGCCGCGCGGTGTTGTCGGCGCGCTCGAGGAAGCTGCCGATGCGCAGGAAATGGAAGGCCTCGTCCTGCAGCATCGTGCCGACGGTCACGCCGCGCGAGAGGTGCGAGCGGAACTTGACCCACTCGAACAAGGTGCTCGGGTCGCGCAGGAACGATTCGTTCGCGACCATGCGCTGGAACTCGAGCCAGGTCTGGTTCTGCGTCTCCCAGACCTCGGTCGTCAGCGTGCCGCGCACCGCGCGCGCGTTCTCGCGCGCCGCCTGCAGGCAGTTGCGGATGCTCGAGCCGTTGGCCTCGTCGCTGACCATGTAGCGCAGCACGCTGTCGGGCGTGACGGCGCCATAGTGCTTGGCAAAATCGCCGCTCAGCTCGCTGATGCCGAGCAGGCCTTTCCAGCCGGTCTCGGCCTCGGCCGCCGACTGCGGCATCAGCGAGGCCTGGTAGTTCACGTCGAGCATGCGAGCGGTATTCTCAGCCCGCTCCATGTAGCGCGCCATCCAGAACAAGTGATCGGCAGTTCGTGAAAGCATCTCGTTGTCTCCCTGATCAGGCTTCCAGCACCCAGGTGTCCTTGGTCCCGCCGCCCTGTGACGAGTTGACGACCAGCGAGCCCTCTTTCAGCGCGACGCGCGTCAGGCCGCCCGGCACCATCTGCACCTCCTTGCCGGAGAGCACGAACGGCCGCAGGTCGATGTGGCGCGGCGCGATGCCGCTGTCGACATAGGTCGGGCAGGTCGACAGGCTCAGCGTCGGCTGGGCGATGTAGCCGCTCGGGTTCGCGAGCAGCGCGCCGCGGAATTCGGCGATCTCGGCCTTGCTCGCGGCCGGCCCGATCAGCATGCCGTAGCCGCCGGCGCCGTGCACCTCCTTGACGACGAGTTCATCGAGGTTCGCCAGCACGTACTTCAGGTCTTCTTCCTTGCGGCACATGTAGGTCGGCACGTTGTGCAGGATCGGCTTCTCGCCGAGGTAGAACTCGATCATCTTCGGCACGTACGGGTAGATCGACTTGTCGTCGGCGACGCCGGTGCCGATCGCGTTCGACAAGGTCACGTTGCCCGCACGGTAGGCGCCGAGCAGCCCGGCACAACCGAGCGTCGAATCCTTGCGGAAAACCTGCGGGTCGAGGAAGTCGTCGTCGACGCGGCGGTAGATCACGTCGACCCGTTTCGGCCCCTGGGTCGTGCGCATGTAGACGAAGTTGTCCTTGACGAACAGGTCTTGCCCCTCGACCAGCTCGATGCCCATCTGCTGCGCCAGGAACGCATGCTCGAAGTACGCGCTGTTGTGCATGCCCGGCGTCAGCACGACGACGGTCGGCTCGTTGACCGACGGCGGCGCGACCGAGCGCAGCGTCTCGAGCAGCAGGTCGGGATAGTGCGCGACCGGTGCGACACGGTGCTGGCTGAACAGCTCGGGGAACAGCCGCATCATCATCTTGCGGTCTTCGAGCATGTAGCTCACGCCGCTGGGCACGCGCAGGTTGTCTTCGAGGACGTAGTAGCTGCCGCTGCCATCGGTGTTCGCGGCGCGGATGATGTCGATGCCCGAAATGTGCGAGTAGATGCCACCGGGCACGTCGACGCCCATCATCTCGGGGCGGAACTGCGCGTTGTTCAGGATCTGCTCGGCCGGCACGTGGCCGGCCTTGATGATCTCCTGGTCGTGGTAGACGTCGTGGATGAAGCGGTTCAGCGCCGCGACGCGCTGCGCCAGGCCCCTCTCCATCTCCAGCCATTCGTGCGACGGGATCACGCGCGGAATCAGGTCGAACGGGATCAGGCGTTCGTTGCCGTGACCGTCCTCGTCCTTCTCGCCATAGACCGCGAAGGTGATGCCGACACGCCGGAAGATCACCTCGGCCTCGTCGCGGCGCGACAGCATCACGTCATTGGGTTGCTGCGATAGCCAACGGTCGTAGCCGCGGTAGTGCTCACGCACAGTGTTGGCATCGGCGCGCATTTCGTCGAAGCTGGGTCTCATGGGCACGTCTCCTCGAGCACAGGGTAGCAAATATCAGGCCAATGGCAGCCTCGACTAGGGATCGTAAGCGGCCGCGTGATGCCAGTAGCGGCGCGCGTTGTCACGGTGACACAGGCCTGCGGCCGGGCCGTCCGCGTTGCCGATGAAGGCACCGCAGGTCGGCGTGCTCTCGATGGCGATGCCGCGCTCGCGGTAGCGCTGCAGCACCTCGGGCGCCGGGTGACCGAAGCGGTTGCGGTACCCGGCCTGGAATACCGCGACCCGCGGCGCCACCGCATCGACGAAGGCCGGCGTCGACGATGTCTTGCTGCCGTGGTGCGGGACGACCAGCACGTCGCTGCGCAGCGCGTCCGGGGCGCCGGCGAGCAGCGCCGGTTCCCGGGAGGCGAGCAGCGCCAACTCCTGCCCGCGCTCGATGTCACCGGTCAGCAGCACGCTGCGCCCGGCGCCTGCCACGCGCAGCACGCATGACATCGCGTTCGATTTCAGTCCCTGTCGGTAGTCGTCGGCGAGCGGCCGCAGGATCTCGAAGCGCACGCCGTCCCACGCCCAGGCCTGGCCCGCGTGGCAGCGCGTCGCGTGGCGCGCGAGCGCGAGCAGCGGGTGCTCCGTCTCGAGCGAGCTCAGCACATCGTCGACCGGCAGCGCCTTCAACAGCGCGCCGGCGCCGCCGACGTGATCGAGGTCGCGGTGGCTCAGCACGAGCCGGTCGATGCGCAGCTCACCGCGGGCGCGCAGCAGCGGCAGCAGCACACGCTGGCCGGCGTCGCTCTCACGCGAGTATTGCGGCCCGGCATCGAACACCAGCAGGTGCGAGCGCGTGCGGATCAACACCGATGTGCCCTGCCCGACATCGAGCGCGAGCAGATCGAACGCGCCCACCGGCGGCAGCTCGCGCGGCGGCACCAGCAGGGGCAGCAGCAGCGGCACGGCCAGCAGCCGCGCGCGGCGCGGCAGCGGCAGCACCAGCAGCACCGCGCCGACCAGCGCGGCGAACTGCGACCAGCGCGGCGCGACCGGCACGAGCCAGACCGCACCGGGCGTGGCGGCGAGCCAGCCCAGCGCCGCGTTGAGCTGCTGCACGACGGCGGCGCCGAGCGTCCACAGCGGCACCAGCACGACGCCGAACAGCGCCAGCGGCGTGATCACCAGCGTGACCAGCGGGATCGCGATCAGGTTCGCCGCGAACCCGACCACCGAGACCTGCTGGAAGAACACCAGCGACAGCGGCGCCAGGCCGATCGTCGCGACCGCCTGCGCGCGCAGGTCGCCGCGCAGCGCGGCCCACGCGCGCCGCGGCCAGCCGCGCCAGCCGGGCGCGGCCGACGCCGCGATGCCCGCTGTCGAGGGCTTCGGCGACGACGCCATCAGCAACCCGACCGCGACGAACGACAGCCAGAAGCCCGCTTGCAGCAAGGCCCACGGGTCGAGCGCGGTGACCACGACGGCGGCCAGCAGCAGCACCAGCGGCCACGGCCAGCGCACGCCGAGCGTCTGCGCCAGCGTGACGACGGCGAGCATCCAGATCGTGCGCTGCGACGGCACGCCCCAGCCCGAGAACACCGCGTATGCCGTCGCACAGACGAGACCGCCCCAGCGTGCCGCCAGCGGCGCCGGCAGCCGCAACGCAGCGCGCGCGCTGCGCCGCCACAGGCGCGCGATCAGCGCGCCGGCGAGCCAGGCGAACATCGTGATGTGCAGGCCGCTGATGCTGACGAGATGGGCCACCCCGGTGTTGCGGTACAGGTCCCAGTCCTCGCGTTCGATCGCGCCCTGGTCGCCGATCGACAAGGCCGCGAGCACGCCGGCCGCGCGCGGGTCCGGCACGCTCGCTTCGATCGCGTCGCGCACGCGCTGGCGCAAACGCTCGACCGGGAAGCCCGCCGCGCGCTGCAGCAGTTCAGGTGCCGGCGCGTCGCGCACATAGGCGGTCGCGCGCACGCCCTGCTCGAACAGCTGCATCTCGTAGTCGAAGCCGTGCGGGTTCATGTTGCCGTGCGGCTGGCGCAGGCGCAGCGTGAAACGCCACCGTTGGCCGGCGCGCAGTTCGCTCTGCGGCTGGCTCAGCACCGCGTCCTCGTGCTGGCCCTTGTACCAGCCGACCGCGAGCACCGGCGGCACGCGCACCGGTCGCCCGCTCAGCAGGGCCGCATCGACCTCGAATCGAAAGCGCAGGCCGGCCGCGCTGCGCTGCGGCAGGGTCGCGACGACGCCGGTGACGCTCAGCTCACGATCCTCGAGCGCGGCCGGCAGCCCCTCGGCGAGTCGCAGCGAGGCGCGCACATTCGCTGCGCCGAACGCCAGCAACGCGGCGCCGATCACGCCAGCCCCGAAGGCGCGCGGCCAGCGCGCCGCGACGACCAGCGCGACGAGCCCGCAAACGAGCAGCGCAGCGCTCAGCGGCCCAGCCGGCAGGCTGCGCTGCTGCAGATGCAACGCGACGCCGCCGAGCCACGCCAGCGCCAGCGCGGCGAGGCGCCAGCCGGTGTCCATCCTCCCGGTCATGACCCAGTGTAGGTGCGGCAATGCGGGCCCTGTCCGGCTCGGCAGGCCGAACCCGCGGTGTAGCATCGGCGCTCTTCGCAGCTACCGGGCCGCCCGCCCTGACGCCCATGTCGACTGCCAGCACCTCCATCTACGACCGTCTCAAGGAGCTCGGCATCACGTTGCCGGCGGTGGCCACGCCCGCCGCCGCGTATCTGCCATTTGTGCAGACCGGCAACCTGGTCTTCCTCTCGGGCCACATTGCCAAGCGCGAGGGCAAGGCCTGGGTCGGTCAGCTCGGGCGCGACATGGTCACCGCGACCGCGAAGCACGCGGCGCGCGCGATCGCGATCGACCTGCTCGGCACGCTGCATGCCGCGGTCGGCGACCTGAACCGCGTCGAGCGCATCGTCAAGGTCATGAGCCTGGTCAACAGCACGCCCGAGTTCACCGAGCAGCACCTCGTGACGAACGGCTGCTCCGAGCTGCTCGCCGAGGTCTTCGGCGCGAAGGGCGCGCATGCGCGCAGCGCGTTCGGCGTCGCGCAGATCCCGATGGGGGCCTGCGTCGAGATCGAGCTGATCGCGCAAGTCGCCGCGTGATGCGGGCGACTTCGCTGTTCGGCGCGGTCGGGCTCGCGTGCCTGCTCGCGGTCGGCGCCGCGCTGGTCTCGCAGCATGTGTTCGGCATGCAGCCCTGTCCGTGGTGCGTGCTGCAGCGGGTGATCTTTCTCGCGATCGCGATCGCGTGCGGTCTCGGACTGCTCTGGCGCAGCGGCACCGGCCGCAGGCTCGCGGCCGGCCTCGGCCTGTTGCTGGCGCTGGCCGGTGTCGCGGCCGCGCTGTGGCAACACTTCCAGGCGGCAGCGTCGGCCTCGTGCAACCTGACGCTGGCCGACAAGATCGTCAGCGCCTGGCTCGGCCTGGACAGTTTGTGGCCCGACGTGTTCTCGGCCCGCGCGAGCTGCGCCGACGCGGCGGTCTCGCTGCTCGGCATTCCGTATGACTTCTGGAGCCTCGCGCTGTTCGCGGGCATCGGCCTGACCTTGTTGCGCCCCCTGCGCCTGCGTTGATCAGTTCATCCGGATCTCGGCATGCTCGCCGGGCTCGATCAATCGCCGGCCGGTGATCGCAGCCTTCGCGCGGTGATAGAGCTGGATCAGCCGGCTCTCGCCGACATCCCAGTAGTGCGCCTGCGCGATCCGCACACGCACCAGCGCCAGGTCGGGATCGTCCGCGCCGCCCGGAAACCAGGCATCCGCCTGGCGCGACCACAGCTGCCGCTTCTTCGCGATGTCTTCGACGATCGCCGCGTTGCCCGATACCGAAACATAGCGGTCTTCGCCGGGGTCGGCATAGGCCACGTTGACGGCCGGATCGGCCAGGATGTCGGCGACCGGTTCACCGCCACGCGACATGAAGAACCAGAGGTTCGCGTCTTCGTCGAGCCGCGAGTTCTGCGTCGTCATCGGCCGCGATTGAAGTTGGCCGCCGTGCTGGCGCGTCGTGAACATCGCGAAGTGGATGTCCTTGATCAGGCTCCACAGCGTGCTGCGAGCATGGATGGGGTCGGCGGTCGGCCGTGCTGTTCGGCTCATCGCGGGATCGATCCTTCGTCGGGTGGACGGCGCGCGGCCCATCGGCCGCGCCCACTCGACATTGCAACAAGCGATGCGCCGGATCACGATCAGGCGCGAGGCCTGCAGCGTGTAGGAGGTGTCCGGCTCGTGCGGGACCGTCGCGTCGTCAGTCGGCGCGCAGCACGCGCATTGCCTTCTGCATCACATCCTGCAGCCTGCCCTTGCGCGCGCGCTTGCCGGCGTAGGCGGCGAGCGCGGGCGGGCGCAGCAGCTCGTCCTTCGCCTTGCCGCCGCGGCCGGTGCCGAGCACTTGCAGGTTCGCGCCGAAGGCCGCGACGCTGACCAGCGCGTCCTTCGCGTCCAGATCGATCAGCGTCAGGCCGCGGCCGCCGTTCGACTGCAGCTTGAGCTCGTCGAGCGGGAACACGAGCAGGCGCCCGGCCAGCGTCAGGCACGCGGCCTGGGTCGTGCGCGCATCGATCAGGCTCGGCGGCAGCGGTTTCTCGTCGGCCTCGAGGCTCAGGAAGCTCTTGCCGCCGCGCTGCCGCGCGAGCAGGTCGCCCGCCCGCGCGAGCAAGCCGAAGCCGCCGGTGCCGGCGAGCAGCAAGGTCTGCTGCGCCGGGCCGGCGAAGTAGTGCGCCGGCTGCGTGCCCGATTCGAGGTCGATCAGCGAGGTGATCGGCTGGCCGTCGCCGCGGCCGCCCGGCAATTGCGCGACCGGCGTCGAGTAGACACGCCCGTTGCCGCCGAACACGATCAGCGCGTCGACGCTGCGACACGCGAAGGTGCCGTAGAGCGCGTCGCCGGCCTTGAACGCGAGCGTGGCCGCATCGACCTCGTGACCCTTCAGCCCGCGCACCCAACCCTTCAGGCTGACGACGACGGTGATCGGCTCGTCGATGACCTTCACTTCCGCGATCGCCTTCTTCTCGGCCTGGATCAGCGTGCGGCGCTCGTCGCCGTGCACTTTCGCGTCGGCCTCGATCTCCTTGATCAGCGTGCGCTTCAACGAAGCCGGGCTGTTCAGGATCTCTTCGAGCTTGCCCTGCTCGACGCGCAGTTCCTTGAGCTCCTGCTCGATCTTGATCGCCTCGAGGCGCGCGAGCTGGCGCAGGCGGATTTCGAGGATGTCGTCGGCCTGTGTCGGGCTCAGGCGAAAGCGATCGATCAGCGCAGCCTTCGGTTCGTCGGCCGCGCGGATGATGCGGATCACCTCGTCGATGTTCAGCAGCACCAGCTGCCGGCCCTCGAGCACGTGGATGCGCGCGAGCACGCGGTCGAGCCGGTGGCGCGTGCGCCGCTGCACCGTGACGGCGCGGAACGCGATCCATTCGGCCAGGATCTGGCGCAGGCTCTTCTGCGTCGGCCGGCCGTCGGCGCCGATCATCGTCAGGTTGATCGGCGCCGAGCTTTCGAGCGAGGTGTGCGCGAGCAAGGTCGTGATCAACTCCTGCTGCAGGGTGGCGCGCGTCTTCGGCTCGAACACGATGCGCACCGGGGCGTCCTTGCTCGATTCGTCGCGCACGGCGTCGAGCACCGCGAGCACGCCGGTCTTCAGCTGCGCCTGCTCGGTCGACAGCGTCTTCTTGCCGGCCTTGACCTTCGGGTTCGTCAGCTCCTCGATCTCTTCGAGCACCTTCTGCGTGCTCGCGCCCGGCGGCAGTTCGGTGACGACGAGCTGCCACTGGCCGCGCGCGAGGTCTTCGATCTTCCAGCGCGCGCGCACCTTCAGGCTGCCCCGGCCCGAAACGTACGCAGCGCGGATCTCTTCGGTGCTGCTGATGATCTGGCCGCCGCCGGGGTAGTCGGGGCCCGGGATCAGCGCGGCGAGTTCGTCGTCGGCCAGGCGCTCGTTGCGGATCAGCGCAATCGCCGCCGCCGCGATCTCGCGCAGGTTGTGGCTCGGCACCTCGGTCGCGAGGCCGACCGCGATGCCGCTCGCGCCGTTCAGCAGCACGAACGGCAGGCGCGCCGGCAGCTGGCGCGGCTCCTGTTCGGAGCCGTCGTAGTTCGGGATGAAGTCGACCGTTCCCTCGTCGATCTCGTCGAGCAGCAGCCGCGTGATCGGCGCGAGGCGCGCCTCGGTGTAGCGCATCGCCGCGGCGCCATCGCCGTCGCGCGAACCGAAGTTGCCCTGGCCGTCGACGAGTGGGTAGCGCTGCGAGAAGTCCTGCGCCATGCGCACCATCGCGTCGTACGCGGCGGTGTCGCCGTGCGGGTGGTACTTGCCGAGCACGTCGCCGACCACACGCGCGCTCTTCACCGCCTTCGGCCCGGACGCGCCCGAGAACGCCAGCCCCATGCGCTGCATCGAGAACAGGATGCGCCGCTGCACCGGCTTCTGGCCATCGCAGACGTCGGGCAGCGCACGGCCCTTCACGACGCTCAGCGCGTATTCGAGGTAGGCGCGCTCGGCGTACTGCGCGAGTCCGACGGCGTTGTTGCTGCCGTCGTCGGGCACGGTCGAGAACAGATCGGGTTCGGAAGTCATGCGGTCATTTCAGTCAAGCGGATTGCGTATCTGGGCGCCGGGGCCGTGTCGGCCCACTCACACGTCGACCTCGACCTCGTCGCCGTGCAGCTCCATCAAATCGCGCCGCGCCTGTGCCTCGCCCTTGCCCATCAGCTTGGTCAGCGACGCGACGGTCGCGTCGAAGCCGAACGCCGTGAAGTCGGTCTGCAGCAGGCGGCGGGTGTCCGGGTTCAGCGTCGTGTCCCAGAGCTGCTCGGCGTTCATCTCGCCCAGGCCCTTGAAGCGGCCGATGCTCCACGAGTTCTCGCGCGCCCCCTCTTTGCGCAGCTTGTCGAGCGTCGCGTTCAGCTCGCCCTCGTCGAGCGCGTAGATCTTCGCCGCCGGGCGCTTGCCGCGTGCCGGCGCGTCGACGCGGAACAGCGGCGGCTTCGCGATGAAGATGCGGCCGGTCTCGACCAGCCGCGGAAAGTGGCGCAGGAACAGCGTCAGCAACAGCACCTGGATGTGCGAGCCGTCGACATCGGCGTCGCTGAGGATGCAGATCTTGCCGTAGCGCAGGCCCGACAGATCGGGGGCATGCCCGTCGGGATACGGACCCGGCCCGTGCGGATCGACACCGATCGCGACCGCGATGTCGTGGATCTCGTTGTTCGCGAACAGCCGGTCGCGCTCGACCTCCCACGCGTTGAGCACCTTGCCGCGCAGCGGCAGGATCGCCTGCGTTTCCTTGTTGCGGCCCATCTTCGCGCTGCCGCCGGCCGAATCGCCCTCGACGAGAAAGATCTCGTTCAGCGTCAGGTCGCGGCTCTCGCAATCGGTCAGCTTGCCCGGCAGCACGGCGACGCCCGAGCCCTTGCGCTTCTCGACCTTCTGGCTCGCGCGCTGGCGCGTCTGCGCCTGGCGGATCACGAGGTCGGCGAGGCGCTTGCCGAAATCGACGTGCTGGTTCAGCCAGAGTTCGAGCGACGGCTTCACGTAGATCGACACCAGCCGCAGCGCATCGCGCGAATTCAGACGCTCCTTGATCTGGCCCTGGAACTGCGGGTCGAGCACCTTCGCACTGAGCACGAAGCTGGCGCGCGAGAACACGTCCTCCGGCATCAGCTTGACGCCCTTGGGCAGCAGGCCGTGCACATCGATGAAACCCTTGACCGCGCCGAACAGGCCGTCCTTCAGGCCCGACTCGTGGGTGCCGCCGGCGACCGTCGGGATCAGGTTCACGTAGCTCTCGCGCATCGGCGCGCCGTCCTCGGTGAACGCGACGCACCAGGCGGCGCCCTCGCCTTCGGCGAAGTTCTCGCGGATCGCCGAATCTTCGCCGCCGTCGGCGTAGTGCTCGCCCTCGAACAGCGGGATCACCGGGTCCGCGTTGAGCGACTGCATCAGGTAGTCGCGCAGGCCGCCCTTGTACAGCCAGGTGGTCGTCTCGCCCGACTTCTCGATCGTCAGCGTGACCGTCACGCCCGGCATCAACACCGCCTTGCTGCGCAGCAGGTGCGTCAGGTCGGGCTTCGGCAGCTCGGCGCTTTCGAAGTACTTCGGATCGGGCCAGGCGCGCACGGTCGTGCCCGCGCGCCGGTCGCCCGCCGCGGTCTTGCGCAGCACCAGCGGCTCGATCACGTCCCCGCCCGAGAACGCCAGCTTCGCGACCTGTCCATCGCGCCAGACGCCGACCTCGAGCCTTCGAGACAAGGCGTTCGTCACGCTGACGCCGACACCATGCAACCCGCCCGAGAAGCTGTACGCGCCGCCCGCGCCCTTATCGAACTTGCCGCCGGCATGCAGCCGCGTGTAGACGATCTCGACGACGGGCGCTTGCTCTTCCGGGTGCAGCCCGAACGGAATGCCGCGCCCATCGTCCTCGACGCTCACCGAGCCGTCGCTGTGCACGACCACGTCGATGCGCTTGCCGTGACCGGCGAGCGCCTCGTCGGCCGCGTTGTCGATCACTTCCTGAATGATGTGCAGCGGGTTGTCGGTGCGGGTGTACATGCCGGGCCGCTGCTTGACGGGCTCGAGGCCCTTCAGCACGCGGATCGATGCCTCGCCATAACTGCCGCTGGAAGCGCTGGGTTGCTTGGTTGCCATGGGCGCGGATTCTAGGAGCCTGTCGGGCATTGGATTGGGCCCGCGCCGAGGCGAGTCGCGGTGCCAGACTAGGCGCCGGCGAGGCCGCGTGGCTTGGCCACACAACGAGGCGGCAACGACGGATGGTGCCGCGAATCGCCTCGGCCCGGAGGGTTGGGTCTGCAAGGGGGCCCAATCCAATGCCCGACAGGCTCCTAAGCCTGCAAGAATCGAGCTGTATGGACTCACAGGGGACGTGCATGGAATACCGTGAACTCGGCCGCTCGGGCCTGCAGGTGTCGAGGCTGTGCCTCGGCGGCAACGTGTTCGGCTGGACTGCCGACGAGGCGATCTCGTTCAGCCTGCTCGACGCCTGGGTCGACGCCGGCATGAACTTCGTCGACACCGCCGATGTGTACTCGCGCTGGGCGCCGGGTCACCACGGCGGGGAGTCGGAGACCGTGATCGGCAGGTGGCTCAAGCGCAGCGGCAAGCGCGACCGGGTCGTGATCGCGACCAAGGTCGGCAAGGACATGGGCGATGGCCGGGTCGGGCTCGGCGGCGACTACATCCGGCGCGCGGTCGAGGCCTCGCTGCAGCGCCTGCAGACCGACGTGATCGATCTGTACCAGTCGCACGACGACGACCCGAACACGCCGCTGGCGGAAACGCTGGGCGCCTATGCCGACCTGATCCGCGCCGGCAAGGTGCGTGCGATCGGCGCGTCGAACCACAGCGCGGCGCGGCTGTCGGAGGCGCTCGCGGTCAGCGCGAAGCTCGGACTGCCGCGCTACGAAAGCCTGCAGCCGCTCTACAACCTCGTCGAGCGCGCGGCGTTCGAGGCCGAGCTCGAGGCGGCCTGCGTGGAGAACGGCCTGGGCGTGATCAACTTCTACGCGCTGGCCAGCGGCTTCCTGACCGGCAAGTACCGCGGCGAGACCGACCTCGGCAAGAGCGCGCGCGGCCAGGGCGTCAAGAAGTACCTGAGCGAGCGCGGGCTGCGCGTGCTCGCCGCGCTCGACGCGGTGGCGCAGCGGCTGAACGCGACGCCGGCACAGGTCGCGCTGGCGTGGCAGATCGCGCGGCCCAGCATCACCGCGCCGATCGCGAGCGCCACCTCATTGCCGCAGCTGAGCGGCCTCGTCGCCGCGGCGCGGCTGCGGCTCGATGCCGACGCGATTCGCGCGATCGATGCCGCGAGTGCCTGAACGGTGACCACCGCCCATCCGACGCTGGTCGCATCGGCCTGGGTGCGACGCTGGTCGCACCTCGTTCCGGCCGGGGCCAGCGTGCTCGACGTCGCCTGCGGCAGCGGGCGGCACCTGCGCTGGTTCGCGCAGCGCGGTGCGCGCGTCACCGGTGTCGATCGCGACGCGGCGGCGGTCGCGTCGCTGGCCGAGATCGCCGAGATCGTCGTCGCCGACATCGAGGTCGGCCCATGGCCTCTCCCGGGTCGCACCTTCGATGCGGTCGTCGTCACGAACTACCTGTGGCGTGCGCGCCTGCCTGACATCCTCGCCAGCGTCGCGCCGGGCGGCGTGCTGGTCTACGAGACCTTCGCGGCCGGCAACGAGACCGTCGGCAAGCCGTCGAATCCCGCGTTCCTGCTGCACCCGGGCGAGCTTCTGCAGCTCGCGGCGGGTCTGCGTGTCGTCGCGTTCGAAGACGGCTTCGAGCCTGCGCCGGCGCGCTTCGTGCAAAGAATCGTTGCGGTGCGCGACGACCCCTCGCAAACCCCAGCGCCGCGGCGCTTCCGGCTCGTGCCGGAGCCCTCGCCCGGGCGGGTAAAATCTCGCGATTCAGAGGATTCCGCATGAAACCCATTGTTGGCAGCATCGTCGCGCTGGTCACGCCGATGCACGAGGACGGCAGCGTCGACTACCCCGCGCTGCGCCGCCTGATCGACTGGCACATCGCCGAAGGCACCGACTGCATCGGCGTGGTCGGCACGACCGGTGAATCGCCGACCGTGACGGTCGAAGAGCACTGCGAAATCATCCGCGTCGCAGTCGAGCACGCGAAGGGTCGCGTGCCGATCATGGCGGGCACCGGCGGCAACTCCACCGCCGAGGCGATCGAGCTTTCGCGCTTCGCGCAGCAGGTCGGCGCCGACTGCACGCTGTCGGTCGTGCCCTACTACAACAAGCCTTCGCAGGAAGGCATCTACCGCCACTTCAAGGCCATCGCCGAAGCCGTCGACGTGCCGATGGTCCTGTACAACGTGCCCGGCCGCACCGTTGCGGACATGCAGGTCGAGACCGCGCTGCGCCTCGCGCAGGTCCCCGGCATCGTCGGCATCAAGGAAGCCAGCGGCGCGATCGACCGCGCCGCGTGGCTCGTCAAGCTCGCGCCGCCCGGCTTCTCGATCTACTCCGGCGACGACAGCACCGCGGTGGCGCTGATGCTGCTCGGCGGCCACGGCAACGTCAGCGTGACCGCGAACGTCGCGCCGCGCGCGATGCACGCGCTGTGCACTGCGGCGCTCGCCGGCAATGCGCGCGAGGCCGCGGCGATCCACCTGAAGCTGCTGCCGTTGCACAAGACCTTGTTCGTCGAGTCGAGCCCGGCGCCGACGAAATGGGCAATGGCCAGACTCGGCCTGTGCGGCGCCGCGCTGCGCCTGCCGATCACGCCGTTGACCGAAGCGGGCCAGAAGTCGGTCGAGCAGGCGATGCGCGAGTCGGGCCTGCTTTGAACCTGCCGCAGTACCCGGCCGGTCCTTCTGTCTCTCACTCTCACCCTGGCCCTGCGCGGCATCGTGCTGCGCGCCCCGCCCCCTTGGAGATGCATTCCGTGACCCGTTCCCTCTATCTCCCCGCGCTCGCCGTGACGAGCGCGCTGGCCCTGGCGGGCTGCTCGTCGCTCGACAGCTTGATGTCGGGCGACAAGATCGACTACCGCACCGCGAACACCGGTGGCAGGACGGCCGGCCTGGAAGTGCCGCCCGACCTGACCCAGC
This sequence comes from Rhizobacter sp. P5_A1, assembly GCF_056400745.1. Taxonomy (NCBI): domain Bacteria; kingdom Pseudomonadati; phylum Pseudomonadota; class Betaproteobacteria; order Burkholderiales; family Sphaerotilaceae; genus Rhizobacter; species Rhizobacter sp. P5_A1. The sequence continues at coordinate 252,864 of NZ_JBFUKR010000007.1, read as the reverse complement.
TCACTCGCGACTCGCGCTATCAGCAGACGCAAGGCAGCTCGGTCAGCGCCGCCGCGTTCCAGTCGGGCACCCCGGCCGCCGCAGCCAGCGCCGCCGCAACGACGCCGATCGCCGCGCAGTCGGTCGCCGACATGCGCATCGAGCGTCTCGGCAACGAGCGCTGGCTGCGCACCAGCATGACGCCCGAACAGCTGTGGCCCCAGTTGCAGGCCTTCTGGAAGGAGCGCGGCTTCGTGATCACGCAAGACACGCCGACCGCCGGCGTGATGGAAACCGATTGGGCCGAGAACCGCGGCAAGCTGCCGCTGGACTTCGTGCGCGCATCGATCGGCAAGGTCTTCGATGGCGCCTACTCGACCGGCGAGCTGGACAAGTTCCGCACACGTGTCGAACGCACCCCGAACGGCACCGAGGTCTACATCACGCATCGCGGGATGATCGAGGTCTACAACGGCGAGCGCAAGGAAAACACCGTCTGGCAACCGCGCCAGCCCGATCCGCAGCTCGAGGGCGAGCTGCTGTCGCGGCTGATGCTGAAGCTCGGCGCGACCGAAGAGCTCGCGAAGACGGCCGTCGTCGCACCCGGCGTGCCCGGCGCACCGGCACGCGCGCGCATCGTCACCGGCCAGCCGAGCGCCACGCTGCAGGTCGACGACGGGTTCGACCGCGCCTGGCGCCGCGTCGGTGTCGCGCTCGACCGCAGCGGCTTCACGGTCGAAGACCGCGACCGCACGCAGGGCATCTACTTCGTGCGCTACATCGATCCGAAGTTCGCCGGCAAGGACGAACCCGGCCTGTTCTCGAAGCTGTTCAGCTTCGGCAAGAAGAACGATGACGGCGGTCCCGCGCGCTACCGCGTGGTGGTCAAGGGCGACGGCGAGCGCAGCACCGTGACGGTGCTGAACGGCCAGGGCGCGCCCGAGAACGGCGACGCCGGCAAGCGCATCACGACCCTGCTGCTCGACGACCTGAAGTAGTCGCGCGGCGCGAGGCGCGATGCGTTTTTGCAGCCTCGGCAGCGGCAGCACCGGCAACGCCACGCTGGTCGAGGGCAGCAGCGGCACGACGACGAGCCGTGTGCTGATCGACTGCGGTTTCTCGCTGCGCGAGCTGCGGGCGCGGCTCGCGCGCATCGATCTGGACTGCGACGATCTCGACGCGGTCTTCGTGACCCACGAACATGGCGACCACGTCGGCTGCGCGCTGACGCTGGCGCGGCGCCATGCGCTGCCCCTGTGGATGAGCCGCGGCACCTGGCGTGCGATCGGCCAGCCCGACTTGCCGCCGACCTTGCTGCAGTTCGCGCGTGACGGCCAGTCGATCGCGGTCGGCGACCTGCTGCTGATGCCCTACACCGTGACCCACGACGCGCTCGAGCCGCTGCAGCTGCGCCTGTCGGACGGCGCGCGGCACCTCGGCGTGCTGACCGACACCGGCTCGATCACGCCGCACCTGCTTGCGAGTCTGCAGCGCTGCGACGCGCTGCTGCTCGAATGCAACCATGATCGCGAGTTGCTCGCGCGATCGAGCTATCCGGCATCGCTGAAGCTGCGCGTCGGCGGGCGGCTCGGGCACCTGTCGAATGACAGCGCCGCGCAGATCCTCGCGGCATGCATGCACGGCGGGCTCAAGCACCTCGTCGCGGCGCACCTGAGCGAGCGCAACAACACGCCGGCGCTGGCCACCGCCGCACTGGCGGCGGCCTGCGGCGCGGCGCGTGACGACATCGCGGTGGCCGACCCGCTCCTGGGTTTCAGCTGGCGCGATCTCGACTGACTCGCGAGCAGCGGAACACGCCGCGCACGCGCACAAAAAAGCCGCCCGAAGGCGGCTCTCTCAAAACCGGTGGGGACCGATTTACTTCTTGACAGCGTCGGCCGCCTTGCCAGCGGCGTCCTTGGCAGCGTCGGCAGCCTTGCCAGCGGCGTCCTTGGCGGCGTCGGCAGCCTTGCCGGCAGCGTCCTTCATCGCATCGGCGGCGACGGTCGCGCCAGCCGAGGCAGCGCCCATCGCCGAGCTGGCACCAGCCATCGCTTCGGTAGCGGCAGCCGAAGCGGCGGTGCCGACGGCGCTGGCAGCAGCCGAAGCGGCTTCAGCGACAGCCGGAGCAGCAGCAGCCGAAGCAGCAGCAGCAGGCATTTCTTCCTTCTTGCCGCAGGCGGTCAGGGCAACGGCAGCAACGATGGAAGCGAGCAAAAGCGACTTTGTCATAGGTGTCCTCTGAATCATTAGGGTCGAACAATTACCGGCAATTGTGGGAACCCATACATGTGCAGAGTCCCAACGTTGAAAGGCACTGGACGGCTCGAGCCCTCCAGTGCCTAGCCCATCATTATAGGCAGCTCTAGGGAGATTCCCTAGAGCCCGGTGGTGGTCGCCGGAAAGGCCTCGTCGGAACGTTGCAAAACCGCGTCAATTTGTTCGCGGCAGCGAATCTCGTCGGCCTTCTCGTGCGACAGCCGCCCGCGCTGGTGCACGTTGTCGATCAAGCGCACGCTGACCGTGCCGACCGCCAGCAGGATCGTCGGGAACTCGCCGCTCGCCAGCTCCGTGTTGTTGCGGCAGCTGACGATGTGCGACCAGGTGCGGCGCCACTCGACCCAGCGCGCATGGCGCCGCGCGACCTCGTCGAAACTGCGCGCGAGCAAGGTCAGCCTGCGGTTCGACGCCGCCCACTGCGTCAGCTGCTCGACGACCGCGCGCTCGCCGAGCGGCCAGTCGGCGAAGTTCTCGTCGCACAGATAGAGCTCGCGCGTGCCGAGCCGCGCGACATCGGCGAACGCGCTGTGCAACGCAGCCTGGAACTCGGCATGCGTCGTGATCAGGGAGCCGGGTTCGGTCGTCATCGCGTGTCTCCTTGTTGCCTTGTCGTCATCGCACCGCGGGTCGCAACCAGCCGGCCGCCAACCAGTCGGCGACCAGCGCGCGTGCCTGCGCGCTCAGCGCGTCGAGCTCTGCCGTGTCGAGCAGGCGACGATCGGCGAGGCGCCGCATCAACCGCGCATCGCGGCCCGCCGCCCGGAACGATTCGCCGTTGATGAACACATGCCTTTCGTCATACATCATGCGGCTGCGCTGATCGAGCGCGACACCCGCGGATTCTGCCGTGTCGTCAGACACCGTGGCGTCGAACCACACGCCGCGCTTGGGTTCGCTGAGCACTTCGCCGAGCGCGCAGGCGAGTGCCACCGGGTCACGCAGCAGGCGCTGGACGGCATCGCCGGCGAAGGCCTGCAGCGCGGCGGGGATCTGCCCGGGCGTGTCGGTCGCCGGCTGCTTCGGATCCCGGTACAGCGGCCCGATCCGATCGGCATCGGCGCCGTCGAGCATGCGCTGCAGCGCCTCGCGGGCGAGTTCGTCGCGGCCCGCGGCGCGAAAGCCGATCGAGCAGGTCATGCACTCGCCTTCGGCGACACCGTCGTGGGCCCAGCCGGGCGGCAGGTAGAGCATGTCGCCGGGCTCGAGCAGGAACGAATGTTCGGGCTCGAAGTTCGCGAGGATCTTCAGCGGAACGTCGGGCACGAGCTCGGTCGAGCCGACGCGGCCGATGCGCCAGCGCCGCCGGCCGTGGGCCTGCAACAGGAACACGTCGTACGAATCGACATGCGGGCCCACACCGCCGCCATCGGTCGCATACGACAGCATCAGGTCGTCGAGTCGCGCGTCGGGCACGAAGCGGAAGCGGTCGAGCAGCGCGCGCGCGGCCGGCACGTGAAGGTCCAGGCCTTGCACCAGCAGCGTCCATTCGCGCTGCTTCAGCGGCGGCAGCGCGGTCCGCTTCAGCGGCCCGGGGCGCAGCGACCAGCGGGCACCGTCATGGACGACGAGACGCGACTCGACCTCGTCGAACGCGGCCAGCTCGAACAGCCGGGCACGACCGATCAGCTCGATGCCGCCGGGCACCGCCTGGCGCACCAGCAGCGGCTTTTTCTGCCAGTGGCGGCGCATGAAAGCCTGCGCCGAAAGCCCGCCCAGCAACGGGCTCGCGAGAGATGTGTCCATGGTCGATTGTGCGATCATTGAACGATGCTCATCACCACCCCGTGTGTCGTCAGCCTGACCTGGAAGCTGCAAGACACCTCAGGCCATCTGATCGACGAACTGCAGGCGCCGGTCGAGTTCTTCTACGGCGGCGACGACCTGCTCGCGAAGGTCGAAGAAGCGCTCGCTGACAAGGAAACCGGCTACGCGACGACGCTGCACCTCGAGCCCGAACACGCGTTCGGCGACTACGACCCGGCGCTCGTCTGCTTCGAGGAACGCTCGATCTTCCCGGAGGCGATCGAGGTCGGCATGCAGTTCGACGGCCTGCCGCCCGGCGCCACCACGCAGGACATGCCGGCAGACGCGGTCTACACCGTGACCGAGGTCTACGCCGGCCACGTCGTGCTCGACGGCAATCATCCGCTGGCCGGCATCGCGCTGCGCCTGGACCTGACCGTGCGCGACGTGCGGCCCGCGACCGAGGCCGAGATCGAAGCCGGCAGCGTCGGGCAGCCGGTGTTCACCCTGATGAACACCGCGCCGAGCGGCTCGCAACTTCACTGACGACGCCCTGGCGGCGCGCGCGGTCAGCTCGTCTTCTCGATCGTCGCCTGGCGCTCCGGCGTCGTCACCGGCCCCTTGCCGCTGAAGCGGTCGAGCACGAGGTAGATCACCGGCGTGATGTACAGCGTGATCGCCTGCGAGAACACGAGCCCGCCGACGACCGCGAGGCCCAGCGGCTGGCGCAGCTCGGCGCCGGCGCCGAGGCCGAGCGCGATCGGCGCGGCGCCCATCAGCGCCGCCAGCGTCGTCATCATGATCGGCCGGAAGCGCAGCACGCAGGCCTCGCGGATCGCCGCGGTCGCAGGCATGCCACGCTCGCGCTGCGCGTCGAGCGCGAAGTCGATCATCATGATCGCGTTCTTCTTGACGATGCCGATGAGCAGCAGGATCCCGATCGTCGCGATCAGGGTCAGGTCCATGTCGAACAGCTTCAGCATCAGCAGCGCGCCGACCGCCGCGGACGGCAGGCCGGCGAGGATCGTGATCGGATGCACATAGCTCTCGTACAGCACGCCGAGCAGCACGTAGATCACGAGCAGCGCACCGACGATCAGCACCGCCTGGCTCCCCTGCGAGCTCTTGAACACCGCGGCGTCGCCGCCGTAGGTCGTGATGATCGACGGCGGCAGCTGAATCTCGTCGCGGTAGTGCTCGATCCGCGCGGTCGCATCGCCCAGCGCCGCGCCCGGCGCGAGGTTGAATGACACCGTCACCGCCTGCAGCTGCCCGACGTGGTTGATCGCGGTCGGCCCGATCGTGCGCTCGATCGTCGTGAAGCTCGACATCGGCACCAGCGCACCGCCGGACGAGCGCACGTAGATGTTGTTGAGCGCGCCTTCGTCCTGCTTGGCGCCCGGCAGCACCTCGAGGATCACCTGGTAGCTGTCGGTGTTGGTGTAGATCGTCGAGACCTGGCGCTCGCCGAACGCGCTGTACAGCGCCGAGCGCACCGTGTCGATCGAGACGCCGAGCGTGTTCGCGCGGTCACGGTCGATCTTCAGCGAGGCCTGCAGCCCGCGCAGCTGCGAGTCGCTGGTGACATCGCGGAACAGCGCATCGGGGCGCATCTTCTCCTGCAGCTTGACCGCCCAGTCGTTGATCTCGTCGGCCCGCACGCTCTGCAGGATGTACTGGTACTGCGCCTTGCTCGGCCGGCCGCCGAGCTGGAGGTTCTGGATCGGCCGCATGAAGATCGCGATGCCCGCGACCTCGCGCAGCTTGCGGCGCAGCCCCTCGATGACCGGCTTCATCTGCTGGCGCTGCGCGCGCGGCTTCAGCGTCACGAACATGCGGCCGGTGTTCTGCGCGCCGCTGCCGCCGTTGAACGAGCTGACCGCGAGCACGTTCGGATCGTCGCGGATGATCTGCGCCGCGCGCGCCTGCAGCTGCACCATTTCGGGAAACGAGGTGTCTTCGGCGGCTTCGGTCGAGACCGTGATCTGGCCGATGTCTTCTTCCGGGAAGAAGCCCTTCGGGATCGTCATGAAGAGCCACGCGGTCGCGGCGAAGGTCAGCAGCGCCACCCCGAGCACGATCCAGCGATGCGCCAGTGCGACATCGAGCGAACGCGTGTAGGCGCCAAGCACCGCGTTGAAGCCGCGCTCGAACGAGCGCACGATCATGCCGGGCGGCTTCTTGTGCGCGTCGTCGGTCAGGAAGCGGCTCGCCAGCATCGGCACCAGCGTCAGCGAGACGAACGCGGACGCGATGATCGCCAGCGTGACGATCACCGCGAACTCGTGGAACAGCAGGCCGATCACGCCCGGCATGAAGAAGATCGGGATGAACACCGCGATCAGCGAGCTCGAGATCGACAGGATCGTGAAGCCGACTTCACGCGAGCCGCGCAGCGCCGCCTGGAACGGCGGCACGCCTTCCTCGACGTGGCGCATGATGTTCTCGAGCATCACGATCGCATCGTCGACGACCAGCCCGACCGCCAGCGTCAGCCCGAGCAGCGAGATGTTGTCGAGCGTGTAGCCGAAGCCCCAGAGCAGCGAGATCGCGCCGATCAGCGAGACCGGCAACGACAGCGTCGGGATCACCGTCGCGACGAAGCGGCGCAGGAACAGGAAGATCACCAGCACGACGAGCACGATCGTGCCGAGCATCGTCAGTGTCACGTCGTGCAGCGCGTCGCGGATCGACACCGAGCGGTCGTTGACGGTGCGCATCTGCACCGACTGCGGCAGCTGCGACTGGAACCCCGGCAGCGCCGCGCGCACCGCGTCGACGACCTTGACGGTGTTCGCGTCCGGCTGGCGCAGGATCGCCAGCGTGATCGAGGTCTCGCCGTTCAGGCTCGCGGCGGTCTTCACGGTCTCGTAGCTGTCTTCGACCTGCGCCACGTCGCGCAGGCGCACCGGGTTGCCGCCGCGGTAGCTGACGATCAGCTCGGCGAACTCGGCGGCGTTCTTCAGCTGCTTGTTGGCCTGCAGGGTCAGCGTCTGCTTGGGACCGTCGAGCGTGCCGACCGGCGTGTTGACGTTCGCCGCGCGCAGCGCCGCGTTCAGCTCGTCCAGGCTGATGTTGCGTGCGGTCAGCGCCTCGGGCTGCACGCGCACGCGCACCGCGAAGCGCTTCTGGCCGAAGATGTTGACCTGCGCGACGCCGTCGAGCGTCGACAGGCTCGGCGAGATCAGGTGCTCGGCGTAGTCGTTCAGGTCGGCCAGGTTGAGCGACGGCGAGGTCAGCGCGATCAGCAGCACCGGCGCGTCGGCCGGGTTGACCTTGCGGTACGACGGCGGCGTCGTCATGTCGATCGGCAGCTGGCGCTGCGCGCGCAGCAGTGCGGCCTGCACGTCGACCGAGGCCGCGTCGATGTCGCGGTTCTGGTCGAACTCCAGCGTCACCGAGGTCGTGCCCAGCGTGTTGGTCGAGCTGATGACGTTGATGCCGGGGATGGTCTGGAACTGCTTCTCGAGCTGCAGCGCGACCGACGTCGCCATCGTCTCGGGGCTCGCGCCAGGCAAGCTCGCGAAGACATTGATGACCGGCGTGTTGTAGCTCGGCAGCGCCGCGACCGGGATCTTGCCGTAGGCGATCACGCCGGCGACGACGATCGCCGCATTCAGCAGCACCGTCAGCACGGGCCGGCGAATGAACAGCTCGGACAGGTTCATGGCGTGATCGCTCCGGCGCCCGACGCCGCCGATGCGCCCGGCGCCGTGCCTTCGCCCTTCGCGCGCCCGGCGCCGCTGGCCGCGCGCTCCATCACCGGCGCACCGGCGCGCAGGTTCTGGCGCCCGTCGACGACGACGCGCTCGCCCGGCTCCAGCCCCTTGACGACCGCGTCGAGCCCGGCCGCATAAAGCAGCTCGACGGGCCGCGCGACCGCCTTGTTGGCCGCGTCGATCGTGTAGACCAGCGTGCCGCGCGGCCCGCGGATGACCGAGGCCTGCGGCACGACCAGCGCAGCCTTCAGCGTGCGCGCTGCGAAGCGCACGTTGACGAAGGCGCCGGGCCACAGCGCCTCGTTCGGGTTGTCGAACACGGCCTTGACCTTCACGCCGCCGGAGTTCGGGTCGACCAGGTTGTCGACGAAGTGCAGCTTGCCGACGATCTCGCCGCGCGCGTCGGGCAGCACCGCGACGACCTTGCCGCCGCCGCCGCGCAAGGTCTCCAGTGCGTCGTTCAGGTTGCGCTGCGGCAGGCTGAAGCTGACCGCGATCGGATCGAGCTGGGTGATCGTCACGAGCGCGCTGCCGCCGGGCTGCACGGTGCTGCCGGCGAACACGTTGATCGCGCCGGCGCGGCCTGCCGCGGGCGCGACGATCCGGTTGTACGAAAGACCGACCTGCGCCGCCTCGATCGCCGCGCGATCGGCGGTGACGACGGCCTGCTGCGTATCGACCAGCGTCTGGTTCGTGTCGACCGCGCCCTGCGAGATGAAGTTCTGCGCCAGCAGCTCGCGGCTGCGGGCGAGCTGGCGCTGCGCGTCGGCCAGCGACGCCTGGTCGCGCGCGAGCTGCGCCTTCGCCTTCGCGAGGTTGACCTCGTCGTTGCGCGCATCGAGCGTGAACAGCAACTGGCCGGCCTTCACGTACTGGCCTTCGCGGATGTTGACCTTCGTGATCACGCTGCTGATCTGCGGCCGGATGTCGACGCTGTTCAGCGCGCTGATCGTGCCGGTGGCCTCGAGCATCACATCGACGTCCTTGGCCATGGCGCGCACGCTGGTGACGCTGACCGGCCCGCCCGCACCCGATGCAGCGCCCGATGCCGCGGCCGCGCCCGGTGCTGCCGCGCCCGTCGGCGCAGGTTCCTTGCCGCAGCCCGACACGCCGATCGCGACGACCAGCGCGCCTGCCCAGCCCATCAACTTCTTCTTCATGCAGATTCCATGGGGGCCGGAACGGCACCCGATCGTTACAGATTGTGATTCTCGCCAATCGGCGCGCGCGGTTCAACGCGCGACGCATCGACCAGCGGTCATTTACCGCGCAGAAACACAGCCGCTGAGCGCCAGCGGCTCAGCCGCGCCCGGTCGATCCGAACCCGCCTGTACCCCGATCGGACGCGTCGAATTCCTCGACGACCCGAAAACTCGCCTGGACCACCGGCACGATCACCAGCTGCGCAACGCGATCGAGCGGCAGCACCGTGAAGGCGGCACTGCCCCGGTTCCAGCAACTCACCATCAACGGACCCTGGTAGTCGGAATCGATCAGCCCGACCAGGTTCCCCAGCACGATGCCGTGTTTGTGACCGAGGCCCGAGCGCGGCAGGATCATCGCGGCGAGCCCGGGGTCGGCGATGTGGATCGCCATGCCGGTCGGGATCAGCACGGTCTGGCCGGGCTCGATCACGATCGCCGCGTCGACACAGGCGCGCAGGTCGAGGCCGGCGCTGCCGGGCGTCGCATACGCCGGCAGCTGGTCGGCGATGCGTGCGTCGAGGACCTTGACATCGACGACGCTCATGGCTTGGCTCCCAGGCGCGCCGCGATCTCGGCGATGAGCTGGCGCGCCAGCGTCAGCTTGTCGGCGCGCGGCAGTTCGCGTTCGCCATTCGCGTCGACCAGCGTCAGCGCGTTGTCGTCCTGCCCGAAGGTCGCGGGCCCGAGGTTGCCGACGATCAGCGGCACGCCCTTGCGCACGCGCTTCTCGCGCGCATGCTTGAGCAGTTCGTGGCTCTCGGCCGCGAAGCCGACGCAGTACGGCGGCTGCGGGAGCCGCGCGACTGCAGCGAGGATGTCGGGGTTCTCGACCAGATCGAAACCCGGCGGCGCCTTCGCGCCGGCCTGCTTCTTGATCTTCTGGTCGTTGACGAGCGCCGGCCGCCAGTCGGCGACGGCCGCGGTCGCGATGAACACGTCGCTCGCGGTCGCCGCGTCGGTGGTCGCATCGAACATCTGCTGCGCGGTGCGCACATCGATGCGGCGCACGTTGCGCGGCGTCGCCAGATGCACCGGGCCGGCGACCAGCGTCACGCTTGCGCCGGCCTCGGCGGCAGCGCGCGCGATCGCGAAGCCCATCTTGCCGCTGGAGTGGTTCGTGATGCCGCGCACCGGGTCGATCGGCTCGAAGGTCGGCCCGGCAGTGATCAGCACGCGCTTGCCGCGCAGCAGCTTGGGCTGGAAGAACGCGACCAGCTCGGCGAGCAATTCGACCGGCTCGAGCATGCGGCCGTCGCCGATCTCGCCGCAGGCCTGGTCGCCGCTGCCGGGGCCGAGGATCTCGGTGCCGTCGGCGCGCAGCTGCGCGAGGTTGCGCTGCGTCGCCGGGTGCGCCCACATCTCGCGGTTCATCGCCGGCGCGAGCAGCAGCGGGCAGCGCCCGATCGGCCGCGCCAGGCACATCAGGCTCAGCAGATCGTCGGCACGGCCCTGGGCCAGCTTGGCCATCAGGTCGGCACTCGCCGGCGCGATGACGATCGCATCGGCGCCGCGCGTCATGTCGATGTGCGCCATGTTGTTCGGCTCGCGCGCATCCCATTGACTCGTGAAGACCGGCCGGTTCGACAGCGCCTGCAGGGTGACCGGCGTGATGAACTGCTGCGCCGCTTCGGTCATCACGACCTGCACGGTCGCGCCGGCCTTGATCAGCTCGCGCGTGAAATCGGCCGCCTTGTAGCAGGCGATGCCGCCCGACAGCCCGAGCACGATGTGCCGCCCCGCCAGTTGCAGGGCCGGGCCGATCGGCTGGCCGGTCAAAGCGCCGTCCATGCGCGCTTCATGTCGTGCAGGTTGAACAGCACGCGCACCGCCTTGCCGTAGACCTGCTCGTGCGGCAGGAAGCCCCAGACGCGCGAGTCGGACGAGTTGTCGCGGTTGTCCCCCATCATCAGGTACTGGCCCGCCGGCACCGTGCACTCCCAGGCGGTCGCCCCTTCGACCCGGCAATTCACGCCCATGCCGCTCGGCGCCAGCCGCCCCATCACGAACGGGTTGACCTTGATCGTGCGGCTGCTGCCGGCGCTGGTCTCGTCGAGCAGCCACTGGCCGCGGTCTTCGGGCGCGACGTTCGCGCCGGTGCCCTCGCTGAGCACCTGCACCTCGAACGGCGCGCCGTTGACGCTGACGACGCCGCGGTCGAAGCGCACCACGTCGCCGGGCAGGCCGATCAGGCGCTTGACGTAGAACTCCGACACGTCTTCGGGAAAGCGGAACACGACCACGTCGCCGCGCTTCGGGCGGCCGAACTCGATCGCCGTGTTCGTGAATGGCAGCCGCGGCCCATAGGCGAGGTGGTTCACGAGCAGGTAGTCGCCGACGCGCAGGGTCGGCTCCATCGAACCCGAAGGCACCTTCGGCCAATCGGCGACCGCGATGCGGCAGGTGAACATCAGCGCGACGACGACGAACAGCTCGGCGCCGAAGCTGACCCACAGCGGCTTGCTCGTGGGCTCGGCCCCGAGGCGGCGCTTGCGCAGCTTCCAGGCGACCCAGCAGGCGCCGGTCGCGAGCGTTGCCAGCGCGAGGATCTCGTTGATCGAAAAGCCCAGCTGCACTCCGGAAATCATGCTCGCCGCTCCTGCTTGCCCATGTTCGTAGACTCCATTGAAACGGATGGCGGATTATCGCGGCCGCGCCAACAGCGGCTCGACCAGCGCGCGGGCGGTGTCGCCCATCCAGTCGAGCTCGCCGATCACCGAGCTGCGCGCGGCGCCGCTGCGGTCGATCAGCACGGTCGTCGGGAACACGCGGGGCGTCCACGCGCCGGCCGCGTCGCCGTCGCGGTCGAGCAGGATCGGCAACGAGAAAGGCAGCGTCTCCAGAAAGCGCCTGATCGTCGGCAGCGGCTCCTGGTAGTTGATCGACAGGACCACCAGGCCGGCCTTCTCGTGGCGCGTCGCGAGCAACTCGAGCGACGGCATCTCGGCCCGGCACGGTTCGCACCAGCTGGCCCAGAAGTTCAGCAGCACCGGGCGGCCCTTCAGCCCGGCGAGCGTCCAGGGCTTGCCGTCGAGGTCGGTCAGGCTCAGGTCCGGCGTCGGCTTCGCGGCAGGCCAGGGCCGCACGACGTGCGCAGCGCGGGCGGCCTCGGGCAGCATCAGAACCGTCGCAGCGGCCAATGCCCCGGCCAGCGCCCGACGGCGCGTCGTCCTACCCGAGCCGGGCCGATCCATGCTCTGCATCCTGAGTCCAGCCGGTGTAAGGTCGGGCAGCGTTCATCGACACCCTCGGGCCTTGTCGGCCACGATTGCACCACAACCCGCCATGACCCCATTGCGCACGCCCCGATTCATCCAGCGTCACGTGGCCGACACCTCTGCCGATCGCGCGGCGATCGAGGCCGGGTTGCTGCAGCAACCGGCCCGGGCTGCGCCGAAGTACTTCTACGACAAGCTCGGCTCGCACCTGTTCGAGGCGATCACCGCGCTGCCGGAGTACTACCCGACGCGCACCGAGGCCGCGATCCTGCAGGCCCACGGCGCCGCGATCGCCGAGCGCATCGGTACCGGCGCGACGCTGATCGACCTCGGCGCCGGCAACTGTGTGAAGGCTTCGAACCTGTTCCCGCTGCTCGAGCCCGGCCGCTATGTCGCGGTCGACATCTCGGTCGACTTCCTGCACGACGCGCTCAAGCGGGTGCAGCGCGAGAACCCGCAGCTCGATGTCGTCGGCCTCGGCCAGGACTTCTCGAGCCGGCTCGAGATCGACGCCGAACTGATCGCCGGCCGTGCGGTGTTCTTCTACCCCGGCTCGAGCATCGGCAACTTCACGCCGGACGAGGCACTCGCGTTCCTGCAGCGCGTGCGCGCGCAGGCCCACGGCGGCGGCTTGCTGATCGGCGTCGACCTGGTCAAGCCGACGCCGATCCTGGAGGCGGCCTACGACGACGCGCTCGGTGTCACCGCGGCCTTCAATCTGAACCTGCTGCGTCAATTGAACCGGCTGATCGGCAGCGACTTCACGCCGCGCGACTGGCGCCACGTCGGGCTGTACAACGAGGCCGAGTCGCGCATCGAGATGCACCTGGAGGCGCGTCTCGATCTCGTGGTGCGCTGGCCCGGCGCGCAGCGCGCGTTCCACGCCGGCGAGCGCATCCACACCGAGAACTCCTGCAAGTACACGGTCGACGGCTTCACGGCGCTGCTCGAGGCCGCGGGTTTCGCGGCGCCGCAGCACTGGGCCGACGAGCGCGGCTGGTTCGGCGTGTTCTGGGCGCCGGCGCGCTGAGTCTTGCGTGCGCGAACGCGCGCGTTCGTGCCGAGACTACCGGCGCTCCATGGCGCGCAACACCAGCAGGAGTCGGTCAACGACCTCGTCGGTGGTGGTCAGCCATGCATAAGGCGCATCAAGGTGCGCCGTAATCGCTTCACCACTCGAAGAGCGATATTGGAACAGCAAGGCGCAAGTCGGCGTTGACGAATTCGGCATTGGGACATCGCATTCAAACTCGATCTCGGGGCGATTCCTGAGGCGGCCAACCGCATGCCCCAGACTGCCCATCACACGACGCTGCGTGGCATCGAACCACACGTCGACGCGGGTCGCCAGATTGTCGACCTTCGTGTAACTGCCAGACGCGCGTGATGCGGCCAAGCGCGCCAAGGCATGGTCATGGTTCCAAAGCTGAATCTGCAACCCGCTCGGCACTGGCGCACCACCAATCAGAAGCGCCCGAACCCGTGGATGCAGCTCTGACCAAGGAATCTCGAGCACCACCGTGTCCGACGCCGGCTTGCCCGACACGTCCAGGAGCACGCGCGTCCACCTGATCGGCACCCGCCACATGGTCCCTCCCAAGCTGCGGTCCACCATGTCCTCGTGCGCCGTGAACGCGCTGCCGGCTGCAACCAGCACGACCACCAGGAACGACCCGATCCAAACCCGCTTCTCCCGCCAAAACGAGGCGCCGTACTTCACTCGACTCTGACCGCGGGCCGCGCCGGCAGCGCCGGCGGGTTCGGGTGCAGCCGGGCCATCGCCAACGAATCCACATACGCGCCGTCGCGCAACGCGTGGGCCCGTAGCGTGCCTTCGACCTCGAAGCCGAACTTGCGATACAGCCGGATCGCGGTCGCGTTGTCGGCATAGACCAGCAGTTCGAGCCGCAGCACGCCAGCCCAGCGATCGGCGTAATCGCACAGCGCCGTCATGAGTGCGCTGCCGACCCCCTGCCGCTGGGCCAGAGGATGCACGTGGATGCCCAGCCCCATCGCATGCCGACGGCGTACATGGCCGCTGACCGCGTTCAGCCCGGCGGCGCCGATCAGCTCGGCATCGCGCTCGGCGACCAACAGCACGTCGGCACCCGTCGCGGTCGCGGCATCGGCGAGGCGCTTGCCCCACGCCTCCTCGCTAGGGTACGGCATCTGCAACAGCCCGCCGAACACCGCCGGGTCGCTCATGTGCCGCGCGATCGCGGCCGCGTCGGAAACCTTGGCGCGGCGGATCAGCAGCGTCACGTCACACCCGCTCGGCGACCCAGCCTCTGACCGATGCCAGCGCCGCGTCGAGCCGGCTCGGATCGGTGCCGCCGGCCATCGCGATGTCGGGCTTGCCACCGCCCTTGCCGCCGACCTGCTGCGCGACGAAGTTGACGAGCTCGCCGGCCTTCAGCTTCGCGAGGCTGTCGTTCGTGACCCCGGCCGCGATCTGCACCTTGCCGCCGTCGACGGTCGCGAGCACGATCGCCGCGGTCTTCAGCTTGTCCTTCAGCTTGTCCATCGTGTCGCGCAGCGCCTTCGCGTCGGCGCCGGCCAGCATCGCCGCGAGCACCTTGATGCCGTTCACGTCGACCGCGCTGGCCACCAGCTCGTCGCCCTGCGATGACGCGAGCCGGCCCTTCAGCACGCCGAGTTCCTTCTCGGTCGCACGCTGCTGGTCGAGCACCTGATGCAGGCGCGCCGGCACCTCGCTCGGCGCCGCCTTCAGCGCGCCGGCGAGCTGTTGCAGCGTCGCCTCGAGCGTTTGCAGATACGCGAGCGCGTTGTCGCCGGTGATCGCCTCGACGCGGCGCACGCCGGCGGCGACGCCGCTCTCGGCGACGATCTTGAACAGGCCGATGTCGCCGGTGCGCGAAACGTGCGTGCCACCGCAGAACTCGCGGCTCGATCCGATCTCGAGCACGCGCACCTCGTCGCCGTATTTCTCGCCGAACAGCATCACGGCACCCGACTTCTGCGCCTCGTCGATCGGCATCACGCGCGCCTGCGTCGCGACGTTCGCGAGGACCTCGGCGTTGACGAGCGCCTCGACCTTGCGGATCTGCGCTTCGGTCATCGGGCTGTTGTGCGCGAAGTCGAAGCGCGTGCGCTCGGGCGTCACCAGCGAGCCCTTCTGCTGCACGTGGTCGCCGAGCACCTCGCGCAGCGCCTTGTGCATCAGGTGCGTGGCCGAGTGATTGCGCACGGTCTTCGCGCGCTTCTCGGCGTCGACACGCGCATCGAGCACGTCGCCGACCCTGATCTCGCCCTCGACGACGCGGCCGTGGTGACCGAACACCGCCGCCTGGATCTTCACGGTGTCGTCGACGATCACGCGCGATGTCGCGTTGCGCAGCTCGCCGGCGTCGCCGATCTGGCCGCCGGACTCGGCATAGAACGGCGTGTGGTCGAGCACGATGACCGCGTCGTCGCCGGCCGCGGCGGCAGCGACCGCGCTGCCGTCGACATACACCGCGGTGACCTGGGCGCCTTCGCGCACCAGCGCGTCGTAGCCGTGGAACTGGGTCGCGGCGCCGCTGTACTCGAGCCCTTGCGCCATCTTGAACTTGCCGGCTTCGCGGGCGCGCTTCTTCTGCTCGTCGAGCAGCACCTCGAAGCGCGCCTCGTCGACCGTGACGCCGCGCTCGCGGCAGACATCGGCGGTCAGGTCGACCGGGAAGCCGAAGGTGTCGTGCAGCTTGAACGCGGTGTCGCCGTCGATCTGCCGGGTGCCGGTGGCCAAGGCACGTTCGAGGATCTCCATGCCGTTCGCAATCGTGCGGAAGAAGCCTTCCTCTTCCTGCTTCAGCACCTCGAACGCGCGCTTCTCGTCGCGGCGCAGCTCGGCGTAGGCGTCGCCCATCTCGGCGGCGAGCGCCGGCACCAGCGTGTGGAAGAACGGCTTGCGCGCGCCGAGCTTGTAGCCGTGCCGGATCGCGCGGCGCGCGATCCGGCGCAGCACGTAGCCGCGACCGGCATTGCTCGGGATCACGCCGTCGAC
The DNA here is from genome assembly GCF_056400745.1 of Rhizobacter sp. P5_A1. Lineage (NCBI taxonomy): Bacteria > Pseudomonadati > Pseudomonadota > Betaproteobacteria > Burkholderiales > Sphaerotilaceae > Rhizobacter > Rhizobacter sp. P5_A1. Next base: position 236,720 of record NZ_JBFUKR010000007.1, on the reverse strand, counting down.
GACCGTGAAGGTGCAGGCGCGGATGTGGTCGGCGATGACCTTCAGCGAAGGCGCCTGCTGATCGCAGTCACCGGCGCCGGCCGCATCGACCGCGGCCTTCGCCGCGCCGAGCAGGTTCACGAAGGTGTCGATCTCGTAGTTGCTGTGCACATGCTGCAGCACCGCGGTCAGCCGCTCCAGGCCCATGCCGGTGTCGACGCTGGGCTTGGGCAGCTTGTGCATCACGTACGCGCCGCTCTTCTCGTCGATCTGACGATTGAACTGCATGAACACGTTGTTCCAGATCTCGATGTAGCGGTCGCCGTCTTCATCGGGCGAGCCCGGCGGACCGCCGGCGATCTCGGGCCCGTGGTCGTAGAAGATCTCGGTGCACGGGCCGCACGGGCCGGTGTCGCCCATCATCCAGAAGTTGTCGGAGGCGAACGCGGCGCCCTTGTTGTCGCCGATGCGCACGATGCGCTCGGCCGGCACGCCGATGTTCTTGTGCCAGATCTCGTAGGCCTCGTCGTCCTCGGCGTAGACGGTGACCCAGAGCTTCTCTTTCGGGAGCTGGTAGACCTCGGTCAGCAGCTCCCACGCGTAGGCAATCGCGTCCTTCTTGAAGTAGTCGCCGAAGCTGAAGTTGCCCAGCATCTCGAAGAAGGTGTGGTGCCGCGCGGTGTAGCCGACGTTCTCGAGATCGTTGTGCTTGCCGCCGGCACGGATGCACTTCTGCGCCGTCGTCGCGCGCGCGTACGGGCGCTTGTCGAAGCCGAGGAACACGTCCTTGAACTGGTTCATCCCGGCGTTCGTGAACAGCAGCGTCGGGTCGTCGCCCGGCACGACCGGGCTCGACGCGACGATCGCGTGCCCCTTCGCCTCGAAGAACTTCAGGAACGTGGAACGGATTTCTGCTGCTTTCATGCCGGGGCCTTCTGGCTGCGGGCCGCGTCACGAACGCGCGGCAGACCGCATAAATGCTTGATTTTCAAGAGCTTTTGATTATAGGTGGCGCCCCGCGAGGCTCGGCCGCGGGCGCGACTCGAAGCGGTGCGCGGCGCGGCGTCCCGCGTCACTCGTCGTTCGCGGCGCCGACCGGTGTGGCGCCGGTTTCGCCGAAGCCCGCAAAGCCTGCACGCCCCTGCGCCGGCGCGGCCGCGGCGAGACCGACCGCGCGGCGCAGCAGCGCATCGGCTTGCGAACCATCCTGGGGATACTGGCCGATGCCGAGCGCGGTGGCGACCGAGACATCCTGGCCGCCGACGTGCAGCGGCTGCATCAGCGACTTCAGCAGCTTCGCACCGACGCGCGCCGCGTCGGCCGGCGTCAGGATCGAGCCGAGCAGCACCGCGAAGCCGTCGTCGCCGAGCGAGGCGACGACATCGCTGGCGCGCACGCCGGCGCGCAGGCGCACACCGACCTTGCGGCGCAGCACGTTCGCGGCCTCGCGGCCGAGCCGCGCCTCGGTCGTCGCGAAACCTTCGATGCGCAGCGCGAGCACCGCCATCGGCGCCGGCTCGCGCTCGCGCAGCGCGAGCAGCTGGCTCATGTGTTCGATCAGCTGCTGCTGGTGCGGCAGCCCGGTCTCGAGATCGGTCGCGTACGCGGTGCGGGCGTCGCGCTCGAGGCGCTTGCGCTCGATCGCGGCGCGCAGGCGTTGCGGCAGCGCCGCCGATTCGAGCTCGTGGCCGAGCAGCACGTCCTGCGCGCCGCGTCGGAGCCAGCCGATCACGCCGGCCGCATCGGGCCCGGCAACGACGACGAGGACGGCGACATCGGGGCCGGCCTCGGCCGCAAGGTCGGGCGCGTCGGCGGCATCGTTCAGGATCAGTGCATCGCAGCCGCCGTCGGCCAGGCGCGCCAGCAGCGTCTCGCGGTCCGCGCAGATGTGCACCTCGAACGGGCCGAAACCCGAGGCTGCCAGCGACTCGACCGGCAGCGCCGGCTGCGTCGCGATCTGCAACGCAGGTGGGTCGTCGATGTCGGAAGAAGGCATGCCCGCAGAATACCCCGGCGCCGGCGCCGGGCTACGAGAGAACGTGTTCTCCACCGCGTTCTTGCCAGCGTTGCCGGATTTCCGATGCCTCTGCATCGGAGTGCGCTTTCACCCCCAGCAGAATGCCGCCGGCACGGAGTCCGACTTCGTATTGCTCGACGCGCGATTCCGGAATGCCCCAGTTCACGAGGATTCCCATCAGGCTGATGGCCACACCGGTCGCCGCAGAAGCTGCCAACGCGATCGCCACCGGCCCGGCCACGATCCCGAAGCCGGGAATCAGCATCACACCCACCGCCGCGACGACCGGCGCGAGCGTGCCGACCGTGCCGCCGACCGGACCGCCCCACAGGTTGTCCGAGGACTTGTTGATGTCGGCCGCAGCGGCCTTCTCTTCCAGAACTGTCGTCCCGGGATGATCTGTGGTCGGGCTGCCGGCGAGAAAGTAGCGTCGGCGAACTTCTTCGGGCATGACCACATTGACATCGCTCTTGTCGTAGCCCAGGTCGACGACCGACTGGAAAGCGAGTTCGGCGCTGTCCTTGTCCTTGAACAAGCCGGTGACCATGGTCATCGCATTCTCCTTGTCGCGGCAGATCTCCACACTGCACCGCTGGCGTGCCATCTGATGTGGGTCAAACGCTGGCTGTCCGGTGGCGAATTGCGCACCGTGCCTGTAGGAGAAGGCGCGGAGCGCCGCGGCGCTCCGATGCGAAGCCTTCTGTGGAGCGGGTGAGGGGAATCGAACCCCTGTATGAAGCTTGGGAAGCTGCCGTTCTGCCATTGAACTACACCCGCAGTTCGGCCGCGATTCTAGCGCGCCGTGCGGCGATCCCGGCCCGGGCTCAGCCGTTTCGCGCGAGCCACTCGACCATCGCGTCGAGCGCCGGGCGGCCGGCGGCCGGATCGGCGCCGTTGACCATCAGCGCGACCGCGTACATCTTGCCGCTGGCCGCGTGCACGTAGCCGGCGAGCGCGCGCGTGTCGTTCAAGGTGCCGGTCTTCAGGTAGGCCTGCCCGGCCGCGCGGCCGTTGGTCAGGCGGGTCTTCAGCGTGCCGTCGACGCCGGCGATCGGCAGCGAATCGAAGAAGGCCTGCGCCTGCTCGGCACGCCACGCCTTGCGCAGCAACTGCACCATCGCGCGCGGCTTCGCGCGTTCGCTGTGCGACAGGCCCGAGCCGTTCTCGACCTCGACATCCCCATCGGCCAGCCCCTGATCGCGCAACCACAGCCCGACGACCCTGCGCGCGGCGGCGAGCGTCGCCGGCCGTGCCGGGAAGCCCGGCGACAGCGACAGCATCAGGTTGCGGGCGCCGACGTTGTCGCTCGCCTTGTTGATGTCGCGCACCAGTTCGGTCAGCGGCTTCGAGCGGTCGAACGACAGCGGCTGCACCGGCTCGCCGTCGGTGCCGAGCGGGATCGGGCTGATCCCCGGCACGACCGGCGCCGACACGACGCGGCCGCGCAGCACCCCGCCCGCCGCGGCCCACATCGCCGGCAATGCGCGGGCCGCGATGCCGCTGTCAGGGGGCGGCACGAAGCTGACGTTGCGCGTGCCGCAGGCCGGCCCCCAGCTGCCCTGCACGACCAGTGTCGCGCGGCCGTCGCGGCCGTTCTGCCAGGCCGGCGCAGCGTTGCAGCCGCCGCCCATCGTGATGCGGTTCTCGAGCCGCACTTCGCTGAGCACCGGGTTCAGCGAGACGGCCGCGCGCGTCCCGCGCGATGGCCGCACGGCGATGTCGAGCAGGCCCTCGTCGAGCGTCATCGCATCGGGCCACACATGGCGCGGCTCGCCGGCGGACTGCAGCGGGGTGCCGGCGTGATCGGCCGGGGTGAGCTGGAAGGCGTAGCGGTCGAGCACGATGTCGCCGTCGATCTCGTGCAGCCCCTGGTCGTGCATGCGGCGGAACCACGCGGCCAGCGCCGTCGATGTGAGCTGCGCGTTGCCGCCGCCGACGATCAGCAGGTCGCCGACCAGCTTGCCGTCGGCCAGCGTGCCGAGCGCGAAGGCCGAGGTGCGCCAGCGGTAGTACGGGCCGAGCAGGTCGAGCGCGGCGAGCGCGGTGACGATCTTCGTCGTCGACGCCATCGTGAAGGGCGACTCCTCGTTCAGCGCGAACACGGTGCGCTCGCCGACGACCTCCTGCGCGTACAGCCCGAAGCTGCGCGGGGCCAAACCCGAGGCCGCGATCGCACGCGCGACCGGGGCCGGYAGCGCGCCGGCGACGGGCACGCGCGGCGCCGGGCGCTTCGCCGCCGCGAGCGCCGAAGCATTCAGCGCGAGCGCGGCGAACAGCATCAGGGCGGCCGGCACGCAGCGGGCGCTGGAGGCGGATGGGGCGGAGGGCCTGCGCATGGGCGCGAGGCTAGCAGCCGGCCCGCCTCGCCGGCAGCCCGGCTCGCCGTGACCGACGCGCGCGCGGGGCCTTTGCGTGGCCGCCGTCACAATGCGGCCTGCCGAATATGCACCCTGCCCTCTTCTGCCGTCACCGATGACCGATCCGATCGAGACCCCCGAGACAACGCCGCGCCGCAGCATCCGCAGCTTCGTCGTGCGCGCCGGCCGCATGGGCCCGGGGCAGACGCGTGCGCTCGCCGAACTCGGGCCGCGCTTCGTGCTCCCCTACACCGCGGCGCCGTTCGACTTCGCGGCGAGCTTCGGCCGCGTCGCGCCGCAGGTGCTGGAGATCGGCTTCGGGATGGGCGACGCGACCGCGGCGATCGCGCAGGCCCTGCCCGGCATCGACTTCATCGGCGTCGAGGTGCACACGCCCGGGGTCGGCGCGCTGCTGAAGCAGGTCGGCGAGCGCGGCCTGACCAACCTGCGCCTGATCCAGCACGACGCGGTCGACGTGCTGCAGCAGATGATCGTCCCGGCGTCGCTCGCCGGCGCGCATGTGTTCTTCCCGGACCCGTGGCACAAGAAGAAGCACAACAAGCGCCGGCTGATCCAGTCCGAGTTCGTGCAGCTCCTCGCGACCCGCCTCGCACCCGGCGGCTACCTGCATTGCGCGACCGACTGGCAGCCCTACGCGCAGCAGATGCTGGAGGTGCTGTCGGCCGAGCCGGTGCTGCGCAACACGGCCGACGGCTATGCGCCGAAGCCGGACTACCGGCCGCTGACCAAGTTCGAGAACCGCGGCCTGAAGCTCGGCCACGGCGTCTGGGATCTGGTGTTCGTGCGCTCGTGAGCGCGACTCAATCGGCCCAGACCACCGTCCCGCTCCACCAGGTCGCGAGCACCACGATCCCGAACGCGATGCGATACCAGGCGAACGGCACGAACGTGTGGGTCGAGATGTAGCGCAGCAACCAGCGCACGCACAGGAAGGCCGAGACGAACGCGGCGATCATGCCGACCGCCCACATGCCGAGGTCGTCCATCGACAGCAGCGCGCGCTCCTTGTACAGCGAGTAGACCGACGCGATCGCCAGCGTCGGGATCGCGAGATAGAAGGTGAACTCGGTCGCCACTTGGCGCGACAGCCCGAACAGCATGCCGCCGATGATCGTCGCCCCGCTGCGGCTCGTGCCCGGGATCAGCGCGAAGGCCTGCGCGATGCCGACCTTCAACGCGTCCAGCGCGCTCATCTCGTCGACGCTGTGCACGCGGATCGCATGCGTTCTGCGCTCGGCCCAGAGGATCACGAGACCGCCGAGGATGAAGGTCGTCGCGACCGTGGGCGCGTTGAACAGGTTCGCCTTCAGCATCTTGCCGAATGCCAGCCCGAGCAGCGCCAGCGGCATGAACGCGATCGCGACGTTGCGCAGCAGCCGCGTGGCCTTCGGGTCGCGGCCGGCGCCGCTCAATGTGGCCGCGATGCGGCCGCGAAACTCCCAGACCACCGCGAGGATCGCGGCCGACTGGATCACGATCTCGAACAGCTTGCCGCGCGCGTCGTTGAAGTGCAGCAGCGCACCCGCGAGAATCAGGTGGCCGGTGCTCGACACCGGCAGGAACTCGGTGAGCCCCTCGACGATGCCCATGATCGCGGCCTTGAGCAGAAGAATGAAATCCAACGCGTGACTCCGTGGCAGTTGCGAGCCGGCGATGTTAACGACGCCGTGTGAAGCAGCTTCTTGCCTTGACCCGCCGCGCCGCTACCGGCTATATTACTGACTGACCGGTCAGTATGAAAAAATCCGCCGCCACCCCCGTCGTTGCGACCGGCCCCGCCTCGATGCGGCAGCGCCGCAAGCAGGCCCGACCCCAGGAGTTGCTCGCCGCCGCGCTCGACCTGTTCGTCGAACGCGGTTTCGCCGCGACCCGCTCCGAAGACGTGGCCGCGCGCGCCGGCGTCTCGAAGGGGACGCTGTACCTGTACTACCCGAGCAAGGAAGAGCTGCTGAAGGCGGTCGTGCGCGAGAACCTCGGCAACCTGATCACCGAGGCCGCCGACATCGTCGGCAGCTTCGAGGGCGACACACAGCAGCTGCTCGGCACGCTGCTGCACACCTGGTGGGAGCGCATCGGCGACACGCCGGCGTCCGGCATCTTCAAGGTCATCCTGACCGAGATGGGCAACTTCCCCGACTTCGCGAGCTTCTATGTCGACGAGGTGATCTCGCCGGGGCGCGCGCTGTTCACCCGCGCACTGCAGCGCGGCATCGACGCCGGCGAACTGCGCCCGATCAACCTGTTCGAAACCGTGCACCTGCTGATCTTCCCGATGCTGATGATGTGCCTGCACCGCCACTCGCTCGGGCCCTGCCATGTGCCGATCCGCGAGCTGGATCCGCACCGCTTCATTGACACGCACGTCGACATCGTCGTCAACGGCGCGCGCCGATCTGCGCCCGCGACCGCTGCCCGCCCCCGGAACCGAAAGGCCTCGTGAAACGGCGTGCTGGCCGGGCGGCCGCCGCCGGCCACGAAATAGAATCGCGCGCCACTCCCCATCCGTGACCACCATGAACATCGAACAAGCCCGCTTCAACATGATCGAGCAGCAGATCCGGCCGTGGGATGTGTTGAACACGAGCGTGCTGGAGCTGCTCGCGGTCGTGAAGCGCGAGGACTTCGTGCCGGCCGAGCACCGTGCGCTGGCCTTCGTCGACACCGAGGTGCCGCTGCCGCACGGCCAGTGCATGCTCGCGCCGAAAGTCGAGGCGCGGCTGCTGCAGGAGCTCGCGGTGCACAAGCACGAGCGCGTGCTCGAGGTCGGCGCCGGTTCCGGCCACATGGCGGCGCTGCTCGCGCACAAGGCGCAGCAGGTCACGACGCTCGAGATCGAACCCGATCTGGCGCGCTTCGCGGCCGCGAACCTGCAGCGTGCCGGCGTGATGAACGCCAACGTCGTGAATGCCGACGGCTCCATCGGCCTCGCCGGCGACGGTCCGTTCGACGTCATCGTGCTGTCGGGCTCGGTCGCCGAGGTGCCGCAGGTGCTGCTCTCGCAGCTGAAGACCGGCGGGCGCCTCGCGGCGATCGTCGGCGCCGCGCCGGTGATGCGCGCGGTGCTGATCACGCGCACCGGCGAGCAGGGCCTGGAGCGCCGCGTGCTGTTCGACACCGTCGCGCCGCGCCTGCGCGGCTTCACCGAGCCGACGCGGTTCCAGTTCTGATGAAGAGCCTGAGCGGTCGCGAGCTGATCGCCATGAGCGGCGCGGCCAATGCGCCGCGGCCGCTGCTGCTCGATGTGCGCGAGCCCTGGGAGTTCGCGCTCGCGGCGATCCGCATCGAGGGCCTGCAGACGCTGCCGATGCCGATGAACACGGTGCCCGGGCGCCTCGCCGAGCTCGACCCGGCGCAGCCTGTCGTCTGTATCTGCCATCACGGGGCCCGAAGCGCGCAGGTCGTCGCATTCCTGGAGCGCCAGGGCTTCGACGCGGTCTATAACCTCGCCGGCGGCGTCGACGCGTGGTCGCAGCAGGTCGACGCGGCCGTGGCCCGGTATTGAATCCCGAACCACCGGACAGAACACAACAATCCCTTGGAGAGGTCATCCCCATGTCGCTGAGCCACCGCCTTCACACTCTGCGCCCGCGTGCGCTCGCGGCGGCCCTCGCCGTCGCGCTGCCGCTCCTGGGCACCGCGCCGGGCGCGCAGGCGCAGAGCCTGCAGGAGCTCTACCAGACCGCGCATGGCTACGACTCCAGCTACCTCGCCGCGCGTGCGAACCTCGACGCGGCCCAGTATCGCTACGACCAGGCGCGCGGGCTGCGGCTGCCGCAGGTCGGCCTGGGGGTCGCCGGCGCGCGCCAGCTCAGCAGCACGCCCGATTCGCCGTCGACCCAGGTCGCGAACTCGAGCTCGGTGAGCGCGACGCTGAGCGGCTCGCAGACGCTCTTCAACCGCAGCAACGACGTGACGATCTCACAGGCCGAGAAGGCGGTCGACGCGTTCCGCGCCGACCTCGAAGCCGCCGAGCAGGACCTGATCCTGCGCGTCTCGCAAGCCTACTTCGACGTGCTCGCGGCGCAGGACAACCTCGAAACCGCACGCGCCAGCCTGGCCGCGATCTCCGAGCAGGTCGCGTCGGCGAAGCGCAATTTCGAGGTCGGCACCGCGACCATCACCGACACCCGCGAGGCCCAGGCGCGCCATGACCTGGCACGCGCAACGCAGATCCAGGCCGAGAACGACCTGCAGACCAAGCGCATCCTGCTCGACCAGACCGTCGGCCGCACGAACATCGCGCCGAAGCAGCTCGCGTTGCCGATCGCGCTGCCGGCGCTGGCGCCCGCGAACGTCGACGACTGGGTCACGCGTGCCGACGCCGAGCACCCGCTGGTGCGCAAGGCGCGCATCGCGCTCGAGATCGCCCGGCTCGACACCACCAAGGCGAAGGCCGGCCACCTGCCGACCGTGACCCTGAACGGCAGCTACGCGCGCGGCCACTCCGAGAACGCGCTGGTGGTGCCCGGCTCCTCGTTCTCGTACAAGACGCCGAGCACGATCAGCTCGGTGTCCATCAACCTGAACCTGCCGCTGTTCGCCGGCTTCCAGATCCAGAACCGCGTGAAGGAAACGCTGGTGCTCGAAGACAAGTCGCTCGACGACCTCGAGACCGCGCGCCGCGGGGTCGCGCAGCTGACTCGCCAGCTCTACTACCAGGTCGGATCGGCCGGCGCGCAGGTCGGTGCGCTCGAAGCCGCCGAGTCGTCGAGCAAGCTCGCGCTCGAGGCCACGCAGCTCGGCTTCAAGGTCGGCGTGCGCGTCAACATCGACGTGCTGAACGCGCAGGCGCAGCTCTACACGACGCAGGCGCAGCTCGCGAAGGCACGCTATGACCTGATCATGGCGGGGATGCGGCTGCGCCAGGCCTCGGGGCGGCTGACGCCGGACGATGTCGCGTCGATCAACGGGCTCCTGATCCGCTAGGGAAATTCCCTGTGCGCCGCATCGCGCGGCGCCACGTTTCTTGACGGTGCGCACACGCGGGCTTTACCGAAACCCGGCATGCTGCGCGCATCCCGGGAGATGCGCATGTCCAGTCCAGGCTCGCTACAGGCGGCGATCGCCGCACACCGTTTCGGCCTGGGCGAGGCCACGCTCGATGCGGTCGGCAGCGACCCGGCGCAGTGGCTCGCGGCGCAGATCGGCCCGGCCGATGCACCGCGCGGCGACGGGCTGCTGAGCACCGCGCAGGCGCTCGCCCACGTCGCCGCGGAACGCGAGCTGCGCCGCGAGCGCAAGAACCCGCCGCCGGTGCCGATGAACGCCGAGCAGGCCGCGGCGCAGGGCGTTGCCGGTCACTACCGCGAGGTCATCGCCGCCGACGCGCGCTCGCGGCTGCTGACCGCGGCGGCCACGACCCGGCCCTTCGCCGAGCGGCTGCAGTGGTTCTGGGCGAACCACTTCACCGTGTCGCTCGCAAAGGGCAGCACACGCGGCCTGGTCGGCGCGTTCGAGCGCGATGCGATCCGGCCGCGCATCGCCGGCTCGTTCGAGCAGCTGCTGCTCGCGGCGACCACGCACCCGGCGATGCTGCGCTACCTGGACAACGTGCAGTCCGCCGGGCCGGGCTCGAGCATCGTCGGGCGCGCCGCACGACGTGCCGCGCGCCTCGACGAAAGCCCGCGCGTCACCGGCCTGAACGAGAACCTCGCGCGCGAGGTGCTGGAGCTGCACACGCTCGGCGCCGACAGCGCACGCGGCGCCGAGCCGGTCTACGCGCAAGCCGACGTGACCGCGTTCGCGCGCGTGCTGACCGGCTGGCGCGTCGGCTATCAAGACACCGACCCGTCGCTCAACTTCGACCCCGCCTGGCACGAGCCCGGCCCGAAGACGCTGCTCGGCCAGACCTACCCCGAAGGCCCCGACGCGCTGCGCAGGGTGCTGCACGACCTCGCGCTGCACCCGGCCACCGCGCGTTTCATCGCGACCAAACTCGCGCGCCACTTCGTCGCCGACGATCCGCCGCCTGCCCTGGTCGACCGGCTCGCGGCGCGCTACCTGCACAGCGGCGCGCAGCTCGCGCCGGTGTATCGCGAGCTGATCGCGAGCCCCGAGGCCTGGAGCCCGCGGCCGGCGAAGCTGAAGACACCGGAAGAGTTCGTGGTCTCGGCCGTGCGCATGCTGGACCTGAACCCGCGCCTGTTCGATCGCGGCGACGCGAAGAACGCGGCGCAGGCGGTCGGCGGCATCGCCGCACTCGGCCAGCGCGTGCAGGCCGCGCCCTCGCCCGCCGGCTGGAGCGACCGCGCCGAAGACTGGCTCGGACCCGACGCGGTCTGGAAGCGCGTCGAGTGGTCGACGCGTGCCGCCAACCGGCTCGGCAGCAGCGTCGACGCGCGCGTGCTCGCGGCGCAAAGCCTCGGGCCGCTGCTGAGCCCCGAGACGAAGACCCAGATCGACCGCGCCGCCGACGCTTCGCAGGCCCTGGCCCTGCTGCTGATGGCGCCCGAGTTCCAACGCCGCTGAGCCCCGGAGCCAACCGATGAAATCTTTGTTCAACTCGACCCGCCGGCGCATGCTGGCCGCCACGCTCGGCGCCGGCGCACTCAGCCCGTTGTCGACGCTGAGCTTCGCAGGCAGCGGCGGCCAGGCCAGTGACCGCCGCTTCGTCTTCGTGATCCTGCGCGGCGGGCTCGACGGCCTGTCCGCCGTACCGGCGATCGGCGACCCCGAGTTCGGCGCCGCCCGCGGCGCGCTGGGGCAGTTCACGGCGCCGCTCGCGCTCGACGCCACGTTCGCGCTGCACCCGAACCTGGCCGCGATGCACGCGATGTACGGCCGCGGCGAACTGGCCGTCGTGCACGCGGTCGGGCTGCCGTACCGCGACCGCTCGCACTTCGATGCGCAGCAGGTGCTCGAGAGCGGCGGCGTGCGCCCTTACGAGCTCTCGACCGGCTGGCTCGGTCGTGCACTGGCGCGGTCGAGCGGCAAGAGCCTGGCGCTGAACACCGCCGTGCCGCTGGTGCTGCGCGGGCCGGGCATCGTCGACACCTGGGCGCCTTCGACGCTGCCTGACCCCGGCCCCGATCTCGTGGCGCGGCTCGGCCGGATGTACGCGAACGACCCGGCATTGGGAACCGCGCTCGAACGCGCGAAGGCGCTGCACTTCGACAACGGCGCGATGCCGGCCGAGATGGCCGCCGGCGCCGGCATCGCGGGTGCGCGCGGCGGCGCCAACTTCAGCGTGATCGCGAGCCGCGCGGCCGAGTTCCTCGCCGCACCGAACGGCCCGCAGGCCGCGGTGCTCGAGATGAGCGGCTGGGACACGCACGCGAACCAGGCGAATCCGAACGGCCCGCTCTCCAACTACCTGCGCCAGCTCGACGGCGGCCTCGCGACGCTGCGCGAGGGGCTGGTGCCGAGCGGCACCTGGGCGCGCACCGTCGTGGTCGTCGCGACCGAGTTCGGCCGCGAGGTCGCGATCAACGGCACGCTCGGCACCGACCACGGCACCGGCGCCGCGGCCTTCGTGCTCGGTGGTGCCGTCGATGGCGGGCGCGTGATCGCCGACTGGCCGGGGCTGGCGAAGCGCGATCGCTTCGAGGGTCGCGACCTGAAGATCACGACCGATCTGCGCGCGTTGCTGAAGAGCGTGCTCGCCGAGCATCTGCAGGTCGCGTCGCGCACGCTGAACACCGAGGTGTTTCCCGGCAGCGGCGCGCTGAAGTCGATCGCGCTGCTGAAGGCCTGACCCGGATCAGCCGCGACTCAGCGGCGCGATGCGCTGCGCCATGCGCTGCGCCGCGCCGCGATGCTGCGACGCGAAGTGCCGCGCGCGGCTCGACAGCTGCGCGAGCCGGTCCGACTGGCCGAGCAACGCGATCGCCGATGCGACCCCGGCGGCCATGTCGGGCACGCGCAGCGAGGCACCGGCCGCGAGCGAGAGTTCGGCGGCCTCGCTGAAATTGAACGTGCTCGGCCCCATCACCAGCGGGCAGCCGCAGGCCGCGGCCTCGATCAGGTTGTGGCCGCCGAGCGGCGCGAAGCTGCCGCCGAGCAGCGCCACCTTCGCGCTCGCGTAGTACAGCGCCATCTCGCGCATCGAGTCGCCGAGCCAGACCTGCGCCTGCAGCGCGTCGGCCGGCGGCGTCTCGTGCCAGCGGCTGCGCCGCGCGAGCGAGAGGCCGGCGGCGCGCACCAGGCTCGCGACCTCGTCGAAGCGCTGCGGGTGACGCGGCACGATCAGCAGCAGCGCGTCGGTGGGCGGCGCGCGGCGCCACGCATCGAGCAGCAGCGCTTCTTCGCCTTCGCGCGTGATCGCGGCGAGCACGACAGCGCGCGGCGCCAGCGCCGCCTGCCACGCGGCGCCCTGCGCGAGCTGATCGGCATCCGGCGTCAGGTCGTACTTCAGGTTGCCGCTGACCTCGACCGCGACGGCGCCAGCGTCACGAATGCGGCGCGCGTCGTCATCGGTCTGCGCGAGCACCAGCGCGACGCTGTCGATCGCCGGGCGCAGCACCGCGGCGATGCGCTGCCCGCGCCGCAGGCTCTTCTCGCTGAGCCGCGCGTTCGCGAGCACCATCGGCACGCCGGCGGCCTGTGCGGCGAGCAGCAGGTTCGGCCAGACCTCGGTCTCCATCAGCACGCCGACCGCGGGGCCGAACTGTGCGAAGAAGCGCCGTGTCGCGCCGGGCGTGTCGTACGGCAGCCAGGTCTGCCGGTCGCCCTCGCGCAACAGCGCCTGGCCGGCTTCACGGCCGGTCGCCGTGCCGTGCGTCAGCAGCAGGCGCATGCCGGGCCGCTCGATGCGCAGCGCGTCGATCAGCGCCTCGGCGGCGCGCGTTTCGCCGAGCGAGACCGCGTGCAGCCAGATCCAGCCGGCGCCGGCCGTCGTACGATAGAAGCCGAAGCGCTCGGCGATGCGCTCGCGGTACAGCGGCTCGGCCCGGCCGCGCCACCAGAGCCGCAGCGCATACACCGGCATCAGCAGCCGCAGCAGCAGCGAGTACGCGCCACCTGCGACCGCCTCGCGCGGCGTGATCAAGCGCCCGCCTCGCGCACCTGCGTCCACGCGTTCCAGACCGCCTCGATCGACGGTGTCGGCTGCGCTTCGACCGAGACCTGGTGGCGGTGGCCGTGCGCGAGCTGCGGGCCGGTACGCCACGCGGTCGGCCAGTTGTAGATCTGCACGTGGGGCAGGTTCAGCGCGACCGCGATGTGGCTCAGGCCGCTGTCGACGCCGATCACGCCCTGCGTCACACCGAGCCGATCGACCAGCGCATCGAGGCCCATCGCCGGCCAGACCTGCGCGGCGTCACCGAGCGCGCCGGCGATGCGCTGCGCGCGTTCGAGTTCGTCCGCGCCGGCATGCGGCAGCGCGATGCGCCAGCCCTGCGCGATCGCACGCTGCGCGAGCTCGATCCACGACGCCTCGGGCCAGAGCTTGTCGTCGCGCGAGCTGCCGTGCACCAGCACCAGCGTCGGCGCGCCGCCCGCCGCTGCGGCGTTCGCACGCAGCCCGAACTGCGGCGGCCCGTCGACCGTGTAGCCCAGCGCCTTCGCGGCCAGCACGCGCGAGCGATCGAGCGCGTGGATGTGCGGCTCGACGCGGATCGCACGATCGACGAGCCAGCGCGCCGGCGGCTCGTGGCCCGCGCCGTCGGTGCGGTTCGCGAGGCCGTAGCTCGCGCCGTCGGCGCTGCGATGCGCGAGCCGCGCGATCAGCGCCGATTTGGTCAGGCCCTGCAGGTCGAGCACTGCGTCGTAGCGCCGGGTTCGCAGCTGCGTCTTGAACGCGCGCCACTCCGCGCGCACCGCGCGCGTCCACCACGCGCGGCTCCAGCGCCGCAACGCGCATTCGATGACCACTTGCACGCCATCGACGCGCCGCACCAGCGCCGCGAAGCCCGGTTCGACGACCCAGTCGATCAGCGCCGCGGGATGCGCCGCGCGGATGTCGTGCACGACCGGCATCGCATGCACGACATCGCCGAGCGACGACAGCTTGACGATCAGGACGCGCACGCGACGCAGAGCGGATTCAATGCGCGGCCGCCGCGACCTGCGCGTCCGGCTTGACCGCCCGCAGCGCCGCCATGAAATCGGTCTGGATGCGGTGCAGCGACTGCGCGGTGTGGCCCTCGAAGCGCATCACGAGCACCGGCGTCGTGTTGCTGGAGCGGATCAGGCCGAAGCCGTCCTGGTAGTCGACGCGCAGCCCGTCGATCGTGATGATCTCTTTCGAACCGGGGAAGTTCGCGTTCGCGAGCAGCTGCTCGACGACGCGCTTCGGCTCGCCCTCGGCGCACGGCACGTTCAGCTCGGGCGTGCTGAAGCTGGTCGGCAGCGCGTTCAGCACCTGGCTCGGGTTCTTGGCTGCCGAGAGGATCTCGAGCAGCCGTGCCGCGGTGTAGGTCGCGTCGTCGAAACCGTACCAGCGCTCGGCAAAGAAGATGTGGCCGCTCATCTCGCCGGCGATCGGCGCCTGGGTCTCGCGCAGCTTGGCCTTCACGAGCGAATGGCCGGTCTTCCACATCAGCGGCTTGCCGCCGGCCTTGCGGATCAGCGGGGCGAGGCGCTGCGTGCACTTCACGTCGAAGATGATCGTGCCGCCGGGCTGCCGCTTCAGGATGTCGGCGGCGAACAGCATCAGCTGGCGATCGGGGTAGATGATCTGGCCGTCTTTCGTGACGACGCCGAGGCGGTCGCCGTCGCCGTCGAACGCCAGGCCGATCTCGGCATCGGTCTCGCGCACGGTGCGGATCAGGTCGGCGAGGTTCTCGGGCTTGCTCGGGTCCGGGTGATGGTTCGGGAAATCGCCGTCGACCTCGGAGTAGAGCTCGGTGACCTCGCAGCCGAGCGCACGCAGGATGCCGGGCGCCGACGCGCCGGGAATGCCGTTGCCGGAGTCGACGACGATCTTCATCGGCCGCGCGAGCTTGCAGTCGCCGACGATGCGGGCCAGGTACTCGGCACCGATGTCCATCGTCGCCGAGCGGCCCTCGCCGCGCACGTAGTCTTCGGCCTCGATGCGCCGGCGCAGGTTCTGGATCTCGTCGCCGTAGATCGCCTTGCCCGCCAGCACCATCTTGAAACCGTTGTAGTTCTTCGGGTTGTGGCTGCCGGTGACCATGATGCCGCTCTCGCAGCCGTGCTGGCCGCGCGTCGCGGCGACGTAGTACAGCATCGGCGTCGTCACCGCGCCGAGGTCGACGACATCGAGGCCGGTCGAGGCCAGCCCCTTGATCAGCGCGGCGACCAGCCCGGGCCCCGAGACGCGGCCGTCGCGACCGACGGCGACCGCGCGCTCGCCGGCCTGGACGGCTTCGCTGCCGAAGGCGCGGCCCAGGTGTTCGGCAAACGCCTCGTCGATGCCGGCGCCGACGACGCCGCGGATGTCATAGGCCTTGAAGCTGGAAGCGCTGACTTGCATGGTGGATCGGTGCAATGAAGTGCGGCGATTGTAGGGACGCGGGCCGCTCGCGCCGCGCGTTCGTCGCGCCGCCAGGCCGGTCAGCCGTAACGGCGCGGTAACGACACGTTCCTACTGTTGGCAGGTGTCGGGCCAGCGACCCTCGTCGGCGGCCGGCGCGCCTCGGATCGGCCGAGAGGTTCCACCATCCACTTCCACAGGAGAGCGAGATGAACACACTGAAATTTCGGGCCTTGACGCAGGGCGCATGCATCGCAGGCGCCGCACTGCTGCTGGCAGGCGCCGCATCGGCCCAGACGGCCTGGACCGACTGGACCAGCGCGACCGGCGGCGCACCGGGCTCGGCCGCCGGGTCGCTCAATGGTGTCGCGGTGTCGTACAGCGGCGAAGTCGACGGCGCGACCACCAACGGCAGCACCACGATCTGGGGGCCCAGCGCGTCGTTCGTCGGCGGCACGGTCACGGCCGGCCCGGGTGTCCCGAGCGATGCGATCTTCCTGAACGGCAGCTCCACCGGCACGAACACACTGAGCTTTGCGACCGCGCTGGTGAATCCGGTCTTCGCGATCTGGAGCCTCGGCTCGCCCGGCGTCGGCGCATCGTTCACGTTCGACGCGACACCGACGCTCGAAGCCGGTGGCCCGAACAGCTACTACGGCGGCTCGACGATCACGGTCGCGGGCAACGTCGTCAGCGGTCACGAGGGCAACGGCGTCGTCCAGTTCACCGGAACCTTCAGTTCGATCTCGTGGACCGATACCTACGAGAACTACTATGCATTCACCGTCGGCGAGTCCGGGCAGCCGGTGGCGGCGGTGCCCGAGCCGTCCGCGTACGCACTGATGCTCGGCGGTCTGGCTGCGGTCGGCGTCATCGCGAGGCGGCGCAGGCGCTGAAGACGCGCACCGGGCCGCGGGCGCCGCTCAGTTGTTCTCGGCCAGCTGCTCGAGGATCGCGGGGTTCTCGAGGGTCGACACATCCTGCGTGATCGCCTCGCCCTTCGCGACCGAGCGCAACAGCCGGCGCATGATCTTGCCGCTGCGCGTCTTCGGCAGGTTGTCGCCGAAGCGGATGTCCTTCGGCTTCGCGATCGGGCCGATCTCCTTGCCGACCCAGTCGCGCAGCTGCTTGGCGATCGCCTTGGCTTCGTCGCCGGTCGGGCGCGAGCGCTTCAGCACGACGAAGGCGCAGATCGCCTCGCCGGTCGTGTCGTCGGGGCGTCCGACGACCGCGGCTTCGGCGACGAGCTCGGTGCACGAGACCAGCGCCGACTCGATCTCCATCGTGCCCATGCGGTGGCCCGAGACGTTCAGCACGTCGTCGATGCGGCCGGTGATCGTGAAGTAGCCGGTCTGCGCGTCGCGGATCGCGCCGTCGCCGGCGAGGTAGTAGCGGCCCTGGAAGTCGTCCGGGTAGTAGCTCTTCCTGAAGCGCTCGGGGTCGCCCCAGATCGTGCGGATCATGCTCGGCCACGGCTTCTTGACGACGAGGATGCCGCCCTGCCCCCACGGCACGTCCTTGCCGGTCTCGTCGACGACCGCCGCGGCGATGCCGGGGAACGGCAAGGTGCACGAGCCCGGCACCAGCGGCGTCGCGCCCGGCAGCGGCGTGATCATGTGGCCGCCGGTCTCGGTCTGCCAGAAGGTGTCGACCACCGGGCAGCGGCTGCCGCCGATGTGCTTGTAGTACCACTCCCAGGCCGCCGGGTTGATCGGCTCGCCGACGGTGCCGAGGATGCGCAGCGAGCTCAGGTCGTACCGATCGGGGTGCACCGCGGCATTGCCTTCGGCGGCCTTGATCAGCGAGCGGATCGCGGTCGGCGCGGTGTAGAAGATCGTGACCTTGTGGTCCTGGATCATCTTCCAGAAGCGGCCGGCATCGGGATACGTCGGGATGCTCTCGAACACGATCTCGGTGCCGCCGAGCGCGAGCGGACCGTAGGTGATGTAGGTATGGCCGGTGACCCAGCCGATGTCGGCGGTGCACCAGAACACGTCGTTCGGCTTCAGGTCGAAGGTCCACTTCGTCGTCAGCGCAGCATGCAGCAGGTAGCCGCCGGTCGAGTGCTGCACGCCCTTGGGCTTGCCGGTCGAGCCCGAGGTGTAGAGCAGGAACAGCGGGTGCTCGGCGCCGACCCACTCGGGCTCGCAGGTTGCCGGCTGCGCCTTGACCTCGTCGTGCAGCCAGTGGTCGCGCGCGTCCGACCATGCGATCTTGCCGCCGGTGCGGCGATAGACGATCACGTCCTTGACCGATTCGCAGCCCTCGAGCGCGAGGGCCTCGTCGACGATCCCCTTCAGCGGCAGCTGCTTGCCGCCGCGCAGCTGCTCGTCGGCGGTGATCACCAGCATCGCGCCGGTGTCGGCGATGCGGTCGCGCAGCGATTGCGCCGAGAAGCCGCCGAAGATCACCGTGTGGATCGCGCCGATGCGCGCGCAGGCCTGCATCGCGACCACGCCCTCGATCGACATGCCGAGGTAGATCGCGACCCGGTCGCCCTTCTTGACGCCGCGCGCGCGCAGCGCGTTGGCGAGGCGACAGGTGCGGTCGAGCAGCTCGCGGTACGTGACCTTCGTGATCTTCGCGTCGTCGGCCTCGAAGATGATCGCGACCTTGTCGCCCAGGCCCGCCTCGACCTGCCGGTCGAGGCAGTTGTACGAGGCGTTCAGCGTGCCGTCTTCGAACCACTTGAAGAACGGCGCATCGCTCGCATTCAGCACCTTCGTGAACGGTGTCTTCCAGCTGATCAGCTCGCGCGCCTGGCGCGCCCAGAAGCCTTCGTGGTCGGCCTCGGCCTCGGCGACGAGCTCGTTGTACGCCGCCATGCCGGACACGTGCGCGTCCTTCATCGCTGCGGCCGACGGGTTGTAGACGTGGGTCTCGGATGCGCTCATCGTGTGTCTCCAATGGTGTTTGGGGTCGACCCCCAAGACTGCTTTGGCGCGAGCTTAGGGAGCGGCTCTTACGAAGGGCTTACTCTGCCAGCGATCTCGCCACACCTACAATTTCGCGCAGTATCACCCACCTGTCTGCCCCGACCAACCCGCATGCCCCAGCGCCCCGAACCCCCGGCTCCGAAGATCGTCCAGCTGCGTCCGCTGCCCGCCTTCATCTTCATGAGCCGGTGGCTGCAGCTGCCGCTGTACCTCGGGCTGATCCTCGCGCAGTGCGTCTACGTGTTCCATTTCTGGGTCGAGCTGGTGCACCTGGTCGAGGCCGCGTTCGGCAACGAGGCCGCGCTGACCGCGTTGACCGAAGGCATGGGCTACGCGTTCCCCGAGGGTCACGGCCCGAAGCTCAGCGAGACCGTGATCATGCTGGCGGTGCTGGCGCTGATCGACGTCGTGATGATCTCCAACCTGCTGATCATGGTGATCGTCGGCGGCTACGAAACCTTCGTGAGCCGCATGGACCTCGAAGGCCATCCCGACGAGCCCGAATGGCTCAGCCACGTCAATGCCTCGGTGCTGAAGGTCAAGCTCGGCACCGCCATCATCGGCATCAGCTCGATCCACCTGCTGAAGAGCTTCATCAGCGCCGGCGACATGCGGCCCGAGGTGCTGCAGTGGCAGACCATCATCCACATCGCGTTCCTGCTGTCGGCGATCGCGATCGCCTACACCGACAAGCTGCTCAGCGCAGCGCTGCCGGCCGGGCACTGAGCAGCAGCGCAACGCCGAGCAGGCCCGCGATCAGCGAGCCGCCGAGCACACCGAGCTTGACCTGTGTCTCGTAGGCCGGATCCTGCCCGACGAACGCGAGCCCGCCGATGAACAGGCTCATCGTGAAGCCGATGCCGCACAGCACGCACACGCCGAGGAACTGCCGCGTGCTGGCCTGCGCCGGCAGCCCGGCGCCGGTCGTGCGCATCAGCAGCCACGAGGCGCCGAACACGCCGATCGCCTTGCCGGCGACGAGGCCGAGCGCGATCCCGAGCGGCACGCCTTGCGCCAGCGTGCCCAGCGACACGCCTGCCAGGTTCACGCCCGCGTTCGCGAACGCAAACATCGGCAGCACGGCGAAAGCGACCCACGGATGCAGTGCATGCTCGGCGCTCTCGAGCGGCGAGCCGCCGTGCCCGTCGGCGGCGTCGTTGCGCAGCGGGATCGCCATCGCGGTCACGACGCCGGCGAGCGTCGCGTGGATGCCCGACTTCAGCACGCAGACCCAGACGATCAGCCCGACCACGACATACGGGCCGATCTGCATCACGCGCATCCGGTTCAGCAGCGCCAGCACCAGCACGCCGGCGCCGGCCGCGAGCAGCATCGGCATCGACAGCTGCGCGGTGTAGAACGCCGCGATCACGACGATCGCGCCGAGGTCGTCGATGATCGCGACCGCCGTCAGGAACACCTTCAGCGATGCCGGCACGCGCGACCCGAGCAGCATCAGGATGCCGAGCGCAAACGCGATGTCGGTTGCCGTCGGGATCGCCCAGCCGCGCAGCGCGACCGGATCGGCGCGGTTCAGCGCGAGGTAGATCAGCGCCGGCGCGACCATCCCGCCGATGGCCGCCACCGCCGGCAGCGAGGCCTGCTTGATCGACGCGAGCTCGCCGGCCAGCACCTCGCGCTTGATCTCCAGCCCGACGACGAAGAAGAACACCGCCATCCACAGGTCGTTGACCCACAGCAGCAGCGGCTTGGACAGCACCAGCCAGTCGCCCGCAATGTGCAGCTCGCCGCGCAGCTCGATGAACGCGCGGTACTGCGGACCCAGCGGCGAATTGCTGACGATCAGCGCAACGACCGCCGCGAGCGCGAGCACGATGCCGCCGGCCGACTCGGAAGCGATGAAGCGTCGAATGCTGCTGATCACGTGGCGGCCCCTGGTTCAGTAAACTCGGTGCCCTGCGGGCAGGACGATTGGCCCGCATTGTTCACCAGCTCTTCCTCGCCATCGAGACACCCTTCATGACCACGATCCCCACAGTCGTCAACTACGCCGACCTCGTCGAGAGCGTCGCCGGCGCGCTGCAGTACATCAGCTACTACCACCCGGCCGACTACATCGCGCACCTCGCGCGCGCCTACGAGGCCGAGGCGAGCCCGGCCGCGAAGGACGCGATCGCGCAGATCCTGACCAACTCGAAGATGTGCGCCGAAGGCCGGCGCCCGATCTGCCAGGACACCGGCATCGTCAACGTGTTCCTGAAGATCGGCATGGACGTGCGCTTCGAGGGCTTCCCCGCCGGCATCGAGGAGGCCGTCAACGACGGCGTGCGCCGCGGCTACCTGAACCCCGACAACGTGCTGCGCGCGAGCATCGTCGCCGACCCGCATTTCGAGCGCAAGAACACCAAGGACAACACGCCCGCGGTGATCCACATGACGCTGGTGCCGGGCAACACGGTCGACGTGCAGGTCGCGGCCAAGGGCGGCGGCAGCGAGAACAAGAGCAAGTTCGTGATGATGAACCCGAGCGATTCGCTGGTCGACTGGGTCATGAAGACCGTGCCGACGATGGGCGCCGGCTGGTGCCCGCCGGGCATGCTCGGCATCGGCATCGGCGGCACCGCCGAGCGCGCGATGCTGATGGCCAAGCAAAGCCTGATGGAAGACATCGACATGTACGAGCTGAAGGCGCGCGGCCCCCAAAACAAGCTCGAGGAGCTGCGCATCGAGCTGTGCGACAAGATCAACGCGCTGGGCATCGGCGCGCAAGGCCTGGGCGGCCTGACGACCGTGCTCGACGTGAAGATCTCGACCTACCCGACGCACGCCGCGAGCAAGCCGGTCGCGATGATCCCGAACTGCGCCGCGACGCGCCACGCGCACTTCGTGCTCGATGGCTCCGGCCCCGCCTACCTCGAGCCGCCCAGCCTCGACCTGTGGCCCGACGTGAAGTGGGCGCCCGACTACAACCGCTCGAAGAAGGTCGACCTGAACACGCTGACGAAGGAACAGGTCGCCGCGTGGAAGCCGGGCGACACGCTGCTGCTCAGCGGCAAGATGCTGACCGGCCGCGACGCCGCGCACAAGCGCATTCAGGACATGCTCGCCAAGGGCGAGCCGCTCCCCGTCGACTTCACGAACCGCGTGATCTACTACGTCGGCCCGGTCGACCCGGTGCGCGACGAGGTCGTCGGCCCGGCCGGCCCGACCACCGCGACGCGGATGGACAAGTTCACCGAGATGATGCTGGCGCAGACCGGTCTGATCGGCATGATCGGCAAGGCCGAGCGCGGCCCGGCCGGCATCGAGGCGATCCGCAATCACAAGAGCGCCTACCTGATGGCCGTCGGCGGAGCGGCGTATCTGGTCTCGAAGGCGATCAAGCACGCCGAGGTCGTCGGATTCGCCGATCTGGGCATGGAAGCGATCTACGAGTTCGATGTGACCGACATGCCGGTCACCGTCGCGGTCGACTCGAACGGCATCTCGGTGCACGAGACCGGCCCGAAGGATTGGGAGGCGCGCATCAGGTCGGGCACGGGCACGCTGATCCCGGTCGCGGCGGTCTGAAGAGGCTGAGGGGCCATCGGATGCGCGGGGTGATGATCCGCTCGCTGCGGCTCGCCTCGGGCCAGGTGATGTGGACCTACATCGCGTTCCACTTCCTGAACCACGCGCTCGGCCTGGTCTCGCTCGGCGCCGCGGAGGCGGCGTTGCGCGTCGCCGCGGCGGTCTGGCAGAGCTGGCCGGGCACGGTGCTGCTGTACGGCGCGTTCGGCACGCACCTCGTGCTGGCGCTGGTCGGCCTGCACCAGCGCCACACGCTGCTGCTGCCGCCGCTCGAGATGATGCGCATCGTGTTCGGCCTGACGATCCCGCTGCTGCTGTTCGGGCACGTGGTCTCGACGCGCATCGCATACAGCTGGTACGGCGAAGCGGCGCAGTACCAGCGCATCGTCGCGAGCCTCGCGCGCGACGGCAGCACCGGCTGGCAGCTCGCGCTGCTGGCGCCCGGCTGGCTGCACGGCTGCATGGGGCTGAACGTCGCGTTCCGCCATCGCGCCTGGTACCCGCGCTGGCGCCCGTGGCTGATCGGCGCCGTGACGGCCCTGCCGCTGCTCGCGGCGGCGGGCTACTGGTCGATGATCGGCGAGGTCGCGGCCTTGCAGCTCGTCGTGCCGCCGCGCGTGCCGCCCTCGGCGGCGCAGCGCGAGGCGCTCGGCGCGCTGCGGGTCGATCTGCTGACCGGCTACTTCGGCGTGCTCGCGCTGGTGCTGATCTCGCGCAGCTGGCGCGACTGGTCGAACTGGCGCAGCGCCCGGAGAACGCCATGATGACGATCGATGCGGCGACGCCGGGCGACGCACAAGCCGTCGCGCAGATCCACGTCGACGCGTGGCGCGCGGCCTATGCCGGCATCCTGTCGGACGACTATCTCGCCGGGCTGTCGGTCGCGCAGCGCCACGCGATGTGGTGTGACGCGATCGCGCGGCAGCAGCCCGAGCTGCTGGTCGCGCGACGCGACGGCAGCATCGAGGGCTGGATCTCGATCGGCCCCTCGCGCGACGAGGGCGCGGCCGCCGATGTCGGCGAAGTCTGGGCGCTCTATGTCGCGCCGGCCCGGTGGCGCTCGGGCGCCGGCCGACAGCTGTGGCAGCGCGCCCGCGAACGCCTGATCGAGCGCGGCTTCACGCGCGCGACGCTGTGGGTGTTCGCGGCCAACCCGCGCGCGATCCGCTTCTACGAGAGCGCCGGTTTCGCGGTCGAGCCCGCGTCGGCAAAGCACTTCACGCTCGGCGGCCGCGAGGTCGAAGAGCTGCGCTGCTCGACCCGCCTCTCGGCCTTCGCGTCGACGCGGGAGTGAGTCCGGACCATGGGCCGCAACGCCGCCAGGCCGTTCTTCCGTGATCGCCACGGCCACGCGAAGGTCACCAACGAAGAGCTGTTCTTCGACCTGATCTACGCCTTCGCCGTCACGCAGCTCTCGCACCGCCTGCTCGAGAACCTGACGCCGCTCGGCGCATTGCAGACCCTGGTGCTGTGGTTCGCGGTCTGGCTCGGCTGGCAATACACCGCGTGGGTCACGAACTGGTTCAACCCCGAGAACGCCGGCATGCGCGGCATGTTGTTCGGCGTGATGCTGCTCGGCCTGCTGATGTCGTCGGCGATCCCCGACGCGTTCGGCGCGAAGGGGCTGATGTTCGCGGCCTGCTACGCGGCGATCCAGGTCGGGCGCAGCGCGTTCGTGCTGTTCCGGCTGCGCGGCGACACCGCGCTGCGGCCGAACTTCACGCGCATCTTCGGCTGGGTCTGCATCTCGGGCGTGCTGTGGCTCGCCGGCGGCCTGGCCGATGGCGCCGTGCGCCTCGCGCTCTGGAGCGCCGCGGTGCTGTGCGAATACATCTCGCCGATGCTCGGCTTCCGGCTGCCGGGTCTCGGGCGTTCCGCCACCCGAGACTGGACCATCGATGGCGGCCACCTCGCCGAGCGTTGCCAGCTGTTCGTGATCGTCGCGCTCGGCGAATCGATCCTCGCGACCGGCGCCGGCTTCGGCACCGCGGCCCATCCGGGCACCGCGACCCATGTGGCGCTGGTCGTCGCGTTCGCCGGCAGCATCGCGATGTGGTGGATCTACTTCGACACCGCGAGCGAGCACGGCACGCACGCGATCACGCGTTCGAGCGACCCGGGCCGCATCGGCGCGTACTTCCACTACATCCACGTGACGCTGATCGCCGGCATCATCGTCGCGGCGGTCGCCGACGAGCTCGTGATCCACCACCCCGACCAGCCGATCGACCTGCCGAGCGCCGCCGTGCTGGTCGGTGGACCGCTGATCTACCTGCTCGGCAATGCGATCTACAAGAAGGTCGTGTACGGCTGGTTCCCGCCGTCGCACATCGCCGGCATCGTGCTGCTCGTGGCGCTGTTCCCGGCCGCGTTCGTCACCGACCGGTTGCTGGTCGGCGGGCTGACGAGCCTGATCCTGATCGGCGTGGCCGCGTGGCAGAGCCGGCATGTGCCGGCGCTGCCGGCGCCGGACTGACCGACCGGCACTCAGCCGCGCGGATGATGCTGCGCGTGCAGCAGCCGCAGCCGCTCGCGCGCGACATGCGTGTAGATCGTCGTCGTCGAGATGTCGGCATGGCCGAGCAGCAGCTGCACCGCGCGCAGGTCGGCGCCGTGGTTCAGCAGGTGGGTCGCGAACGCATGCCGCAGCGTGTGCGGCGACAGCGGCACGTGCACACCGCCGCGCAGCGCGTGCGCCTTGATCAGCTTCCAGAACATCTGCCGCGTCATCGGCCCGCCGCGGCCGGTGACGAACAGTGCGTCGCTCGCCTGCCCGTCCAGGATCGGCGCGCGCGCCTCGCGCAGGTAGCGCGCGAGCCAGTCGTGCGCCTCTTCGCCGAAGGGCACGAGGCGCTCTCTCGCGCCCTTGCCGGTGACGCGCAACGCGCTGTCCGACAGGCTCAGGTGCACGCTCTTCAGCGTCACCAGCTCGCTGACGCGCAGGCCGCTGGCGTACATCAGCTCGAGCATCGTGCGGTCGCGCAGGCCGAGCGGCGTGTCGACATCGGGCGCGGCGAGCAGCGCCTCGACCTGCGCTTCGCTCAGCGTCTTCGGCACGCGCGGCGCCTGCTTCGCGCTCGTCAGTTTCAGCGTCGGGTCGGCGCTCAGCAGGTGCTCGCGCAGCGCCCAGCGGAAGTAGCGCTTGAAGACCGTCAGGCGCCGGTTCGCGCTCGTCGCCTTGCTGCCGGCGTGGCGCGCGACCGCGTAGCCGAGCAGATCGGTTTCACGGCTCGAATCGATCGCACGCCGCTCGCGCGCCGCGAGCCAGTCGGCGTACAGGCTCAGGTCGCGCCGATAGGCCGCGAGCGTGTTCGCACTCAGGCCGTCCTCGATCCAGACGGCATCGATGAAGCGATCGATCGAAGCCTGGCTGGCCTCGCGCGTCGCGGACGCTCTGCCTGTCACTCCAGCGTGAGCTTCTGCAGCTTGACGACCTGCTTGTAGACCTCGTACTCGGCCGCGATCTGCGCCGCGAACTGCTCCGGCGTGTTGGCGATGATCAACGAGCCGGTCTCCTCGATGCGCTTCTTGACGGCCGGATCCTCGAGCGTCTTCTTGACCGCGCTACTGACCTTGTCGACGATCTCCTTCGACAGGCCCTTGGGCCCATAGATGCCGTAGTAGGCCATCCGGTTGACCGGCTCCAGCCCGACCTCCTTGAAGGTCGGCACGTTCGGCAGCTGCGCCAGGCGCTGCGGCGCGGCGACGACGATCGCGATCAGCCGGCCGTCCTTGATGAAGGGCAGCGCCGACGGCAGGTTGTCGAAGATCATCGGCACCTGGCCGGCGACGGTGTCGTTCAGCGCCGGGCCGGCGCCGCGGTACGGGATGTGCGTGACGAAGGTGCCCGAAAGGTTCTTGAACAACTCCATCTGCAGGTGGCCGATGCCGCCGGTGCCGGAACTCGCGAAGCTGTACTTGCCGGGGTTCTTCTTCAGCTCGGCGAGAAAGCCCTTGTAGTCGCGCGCCGGAAAACTCGGGTGCACCGCGATCACGTTCGGCGTCGCGGCGACATTGATGATCGGCGTGAAGTCGGTCAGCGGGTTGTACGGAATCTTCGGGTTGATGGCCGGATTCGCCGCGGTCGTCGAGACCGTGGCCATGCCGAGCGAGTAGCCGTCGGGTGCGGCCTTCGAGGTTTCGGTCGCGCCGACCGAACCCCCGCCACCGGCCTTGTTCTCGACGATCAGCGTCGCGCCCAGCGGCCCGTTGATCTTCTCGGCGACGGTGCGCGCGACGATATCGGTCGTGCCGCCCGGCGCGAATGGCACGACCAGCCTGACCGGCTTGTTCGGGTAGGCCTGGGCCCAGGCCGCGCCCGCACCGGTCAGCAGGGTCATGGCGCAGCAGGAGGCGATCAGGAATCGGCGTTGCATCGGTTGGGCTCCGTGTGGGATTGAATGATGATCAGTTTAGGGCCGGCGCGGCGGCCGCGGCACCGGCGAACACCCTTGCGCCGGCGCTGGCACACTCGCCCGCATGCCGAACGCGCTGCTGTTGTTGCCCGACTTCCTGTTGATCGCGTTGGGCTGCGCGCTGTGCCGCCTGACCGCGCTGAATCGCCCGGTCTGGGAGGCGGCCGAACGGCTTGTCTACTACCTGCTGTTCCCGGTGCTGCTGTTCAACTCGATCCTGAAGAGCCCGCTGCAACCGACGCAGACCTTCAGCCTCGCGGCCGCGAGCCTGGGGATCACCGCCACCGGCATCGCGGTCGCGCTCGCGCTCGGCCGTTGGCCGGGCATCGACGCACGCCGCCACGCCTCGGGCGCGCAGACGGCCTACCGCTTCAATTCGTTCATCGGGCTGGCACTGGCCGAGCGCCTGGGCGGCGCGCCGGGGCTGGCCTGGATGGCGCTGTGCATCGCGCTGAGCGTGCCGCTCGCGAACGTCGCGGCGGTCTGGCCGTTGGCGCGTCACGGCGGGCACTCCTACGGCCGCGAGCTGGCACGCAACCCGCTGATCCTGAGCACGCTCGCCGGCCTGATCGCGAATGCGGCCGGGTTGAGCTTTCCCGAGGCGGTGTCGACGACCTTGCAGCGCATCGGGCTGGCCGCGCTGCCGCTCGGGCTGATGGCGACCGGCGCCGGGCTGCGCGTCGGCGGCCTGAAGACCTCGCCCGGCCTGGCCGCGGCGCTGATGGCGGTGCGCCACGCACTGCTGCCGGCGCTGGCGATCGGGCTGACCGCGGCGCTCGCGCTGTCGCCGCCGCAGCGCCTGATCGTCGTGCTGTTCGCCGCGCTGCCGACCGCGTCGAGCGCGTATGTGCTCGCGGCGCGGATGGGCGGCGACGGCGGCTACGTCGCCGGGCTCGTGACCCTGTCGACCTTGCTCGGCATGCTCAGCGTGCCGCTGTGGCTGGCGTTGCTCGGCAGCGCGGCGGTCTAGGACCCAGACCGCGAGCTCAGCGTGCTGCCGTGGCTGGCGCGGCGGTCCTCAGCACGCGTTGCATGAAGAGTCCCACCAGAGATGGCACATCGGCCGCGAGGCAGACCTGCGCGTTGGGCGGACCGGCGACCTCCGTGGTCGCGCCCTGCTCGTCGACGGCGATGTGCAAGGGCGTCGTCGGGCACAGGCCGGGATCGATCGCATAGGCCACCGGCACGACGTCGAACAAGGTCGGGGTCTGGCTGGACCAGGGCTGGTAGGCATCGACCCACTGGTGGTAGAGCAAGGCCAGCGCGTCGGTGAGCGGCGTGCCCTGCGCGAACAGCGCGTTGCGCGCCGTCTCCTCGAGCCGGATCTGCGTCGCGTCCAGCGGCATCATCACGAGGCTCACGCCGGCGCCGAACACTGCCTGCGCCGCCGCGATGTCGGAGACGATGTTGTATTCCCGGTCGGGCGGGCGCGGCGCGTGAAACGGCGACTTCCGGTAGCCGCTGCGCACCGAGCCGCCCATCAGCACCACGCGCTTCAGCCCACGGAAGGTGGCCGGATCGCGCTGGATCGCTGCGCCGAGGTTGGTCAGCGGGCCGAGCGCGAGCAGCGTGATCTCGCCCGGATGGCGCCGGATGCTGTCGAGCAGAAAGTCGACCGCCGGCGCCGCGCGCTCGGGCGTCGGTCCGCGCTGCGCCCAGCGCGCCTGCGTGAACGGTGTCTGCGATGGCGTGGCGACGCCCTCGGCGACGGGGATGTCGGTGCGCCCGATCTCGCGCAGCAGCCGCCGCACCAGGCGCACGCGCAGCGGCGTGTCGCCCCAGGCGGTGGTGATGCCGACGATCTCGAACTCCGGGCTCGACAGCAGCAGCGCGAGCGCGAAGGCATCGTCGATGTCGTCGCCGACGTCGGTGTCGACGATCACGCGCTGCTTCGCGGGCGTCGGGGTCGGACCCTGTGCCTGCGCCTGCGCCGTGAACCCGCAGCAGACCGCCAGGCACAGGCACGCCCAGCGGCCCGCGCGCAACACCCCGATCTTCAGAACTGCGCCTTGAACTGCACGCCGTAGGTGCGCGGGTCGTTGATGAAGCCGGTCAGGTTGTTGAAGTCGATGGCGCCGACCGCGACGACCTTGTTGGTGATGTTGCGACTGAAGGCGGCCACCTCGTACTTGCCGCCGGCCCAGTTGTAGCCCACGCGCAGGCCGCCGGTCAGCAGCGGCTTGCCGGTGAACTCGGCCGCCTCGTAGAGGAAGAAGTTGACCTTGCTGCGGTACGACCAGTCGGTGTAGACGAAGTACTCGCCGCCGCTGGCCGTCGGGATGCCGTAGCGCGCGGTGACGTTGGCGATCCACTTCGGCGCCTGCGGCAGCGGGTTGCCGTCGATCGCGAACTGCCCGGTCGTCCCCACCTGCGGGTTCTGCATCGTGCACATGCCCGAGCCGCAGCCCGCGACCGTGAGGTTCGGATCCTTGATCTTCGTGTCGTTGTAGCTGCCGCTCATCGTGACGAGCAGGTTCTCGGTCAGGTAGGCGTCGAGGTTCAGCTCGAAGCCCTGGCCGATCGCCTTCTTGGCGACCTTCAAGGTGTTGGAGTTGCCGGCGCCGCCGACCTCGGTGAGCTGCAGGTCCTTGACGTCGTAATGGAACACGCTGAACGACACGCGCGCGCGCCGATCGAACAGATCCGACTTCACGCCGGCCTCGTAGGAGGTGGTGTTCTCCTGGCCCGCGATCGACTGCGGTCCGAACGCCGACGCGGGCTGCACGCTGGAGCCGCGGTAGCCGGTCGCGACGCGCGCGTAGACGTTCGTGTCGGGGGTCAGCTTGTAGGTGCCGCTCAGATCGCCGCTGGGCTTGGAGTCGCTCAGGTGAGCCGAGGTACCGTTGCTCGTGACGATGCCGGCGGTGGCGTCGCTTTCCAGGTCCTTCTTGTCCTTCGTGTAGCGCAGGCCGGCGCGCAGGCTGAGGTCTTTCGTGACGTCGTACTTCAGCGAGCCGAACGCGGCCCACGACGTGCTCTTCTGCTCGTCGGTCAGCTTGCTGGTCTGCACGCCGCCGGCCAGGCTGTTGTAGCCGTAGCTGTTCGCGATGAAGTCTTCGTTGAAGTAGTACAGGCCGGCCTGCCAGTTCAACGGCGAGGCATAGCGCGACTCCACGCGGAACTCCTGCGTGAACTGGCGGTGGCCGTGCACCGCGCCGGCGGTCTCGCTCGGGAACGGGATCACCCCCGGCCCGGAAGGCGGCGCGAAGACCGCGCCGTAGCCGCCGTCGATGTCGCCGCGGCTGAAGGTGTGCACCGTCTCGAAGCCGGTGATCGAGTGCAGTGCGTAGTCGCCGAGGTTCCAGCGCAGCCGTGCGCTGCTGCCATAGCTCTGGATGTGCTGCTCGTTGCGGCCGTCGGTCGAGAACTTGCTCGGCTCGAAGCCGTCGACGAGGTCGTTGCTGCCGGGCTTGAAGATGTTGGCGCGGAACACGCGTGCGCTGCCGTCCAGGTCGCGCGCATGGGCGTTGAACAGCGCGCTGAAGTCGCTGCCCGGCTGGTAGAGCAGCTGCACGCGCGCGGCGCGATCGTCGTAGCCTTCGGTCTTCTGCGTCGGGCCGGCGCTGTAGGTGTTGTCGACCCAGTCGTCGCGGTGCTGGTAGAGCAGCGCGACGCGCGCTGCCCACGCGGAGCCGAGCGCCACGCTCTTCGCGGCCTCCACGTTGGTGGTCTTGTAGGTGCCGAACGACACGCTGCCGTAGCCGTCGGTCGCGCCGATCTCGGGCGCGGCGGAGTCGAATTTCACGACGCCGCCCGGGGTGTTGCGCCCGAACAGGCTGCCCTGCGGCCCGGCCAGCACCTCGACCCGGCTCAGATCGAAGATCGGGAAGCCCTTGAGCAGAGGGTTCTCCTGGACCACGTCGTCATAGACCAGCGAGACCGGCTGCGACGCGTTGACGCGGAAGTCGGTGTTGCCGTAGCCGCGGATGTAGAAGCGCGGGAACGCGCGGCCGAACGAGGATTCGATGTTCAGGCTCGGCACGCGGGCCGACAGCGCGCGCACGTCTTCACCGGAGGAGTTGATGATGTCGAGCTTCTCGCCGCTCAGTGTCGAGACCGAGCTCGGCACGTCCTTGATGTTCTCGGTGCGGCGCTCGGCGGTCACGGTGACCGTCTGCAGCGTGCCGGCCACCGCACTCGCGGCGGCGCCGGGCGGCTTGGCGTCCTGCGCCTGCGCGAACGGCAGTGCGAGTGCCAGTGACGGCGCGATGAGGCCGAACTTCTTCTTCAGATGGCTGATCCTGGACATGGTCCCTCCGGTGGTTGTTATCGCCGCGACCCGTGCAAGCCGTGTGCCAGCGCGCCGCCGATTCGGCCCGCTTTTGAGGCCGACCGGGCACGGGGCTTACCCGAACCCGGTGAACGGCGGGTCGACGCCGTCGGTGCGCCGGATCCAGTTGCTCGCCGGGTAATGCGCCTGCCCGCTGACCGCATGCAGCGTGTAGGCGTGGCGCGATTGCCCGGACCGGTTCGCCTCCGACAGGTGCGGCAGGCCGCCGTCGAAGACGACCAGCGCGCCCCGCCCCACCTCGAGCCATTCGAGCCCACCCATGTCCCACGCGGGCGGCGGGTGCTGCGGCTCGAGCGCGAAGCGGCCGCCAGACTGGCGCCTGAACACCTCCTTCAGGCCGCGCCGATGCTGGCCCGGCAGCGCGCCCAGGCACCCGTTGCCGCGGTGCGCGTCTTCGATCGCGAACCAGAAGCCGACCACCGACGCGGGCTCGGTGTACAGGTAGGTCGAGTCCTGGTGGCACATCACCTCGCCGCCGATGCCGGGCTGCTTGAAGATGTACATCGACTGCACCAGCTTCGGGTCGACCAGGCCGATCGCATCGGCCACCGCCTGCAGCCGCGGCCCGCGCGAGAACGCGCTGAACACCGGGTCGAGGTCGTGCATCGCATGGCCGAGCTTGTTGACGGCGCGCTCGAGCGGCACCTGGAGGCGGCCGCCGGCGTCGAACGCGCCCTCCTCGAAGAACGCGCCGATGCGGCTCGCCGAGGCTTCGAAATACGCGTCCTGCGCATGGCGCTGGTCGCGGGTCGAGAACACCGTGCCGGGCGCGGCCGGCGCATGCGCGGCGACGAGTTCGAGTGCGCGCGCGCGCAGCGCCGCGCAGCGCTCGGCGGGCATGAAGTCCTCGACCACGATCACGCCGTCGCGGGCGTAGGCCGCGACGGCCTCGGGTGACAGGCCGGGGGCATCGTCCAGGCGGCAGCGGTGAATCATGGTGGGACAGGTTCCTCGAGTTGCGGTGCGCGTGCGAGCGCCCAGTCGATGTGTTCGCGCACGAGTGCGCTGCAAGCTTCGCGCCGGCTCTCGAGCGCGGCGCGCAGCGCCGGGTCGTCGGCGGCGTGCAGCGCGTTGCCGAGCGCGACCGCGAGGTTGCGCTGCCAGCGCTCGAAACCGATGCGGCGGATCGCGCTGCCCTCGGTGTGGCGCAGAAAATCGGCCTCGCTCCAATCCCACAACTGCCGCAGCGTGGCGTTGCCGACCGATTCGCGCACGTCGAAATCGGGCAGCGTGCTGCGCGCCGCATACTTGTTCCAGGGGCAGACGAGCTGGCAGTCGTCGCAGCCGTAGATGCGGTTGCCGAGCAGCGGCCGGAGCGCCACCGGAATGGGACCTGGCTCCTCGATCGTCAGGTACGAGATGCAGCGCCGCGCGTCGAGCCGGTACGGCGCGACGATCGCGCCGGTCGGGCACACGTCGATGCAGGCGCTGCAAGTGCCGCAGTGCGCGCCGGCCGGTTCGGTCAGCGGCAACGCCAGGTCGACGTAGATCTCGCCGAGAAAGAACATCGAGCCGGCCTCGCGGTTCAGCACCAGCGTGTGCTTGCCGCGCCAGCCGATGCCGCTCTTCGAAGCCAGCTCGACCTCGAGCACCGGTGCCGAGTCGGTGAACACGCGGTGGCCGAACGGCCCGACCGCGTCGGCGAGGGTGTCGGCGAGCTGCTGCAGCCGCGCGCGCAGCACCTTGTGATAGTCGCGGCCCCGCGCGTACATCGACAGCGTCGCCTGCGTCGGGTCGGCCAGGCGCTGCCACTCGATCGCCTGCCAGCCTTCGGGCAGCGCGCGCGGCAGGTAGTCCATGCGCGCGGTGATCACGCGCACGGTGCCCGGCACCAGCTCGGCCGGGCGTGCACGCTTCAGGCCGTGCAGGGCCATGTAGCCCATCGCGCCGTGAAAGCCGTTGCCGAGCCACTGCATCAGCCCGCCTTCCGCGTCGGACAAGTCGACATCGGCCACGCCGATCTGTGAAAATCCGAGCCGCGCGGCCTGCTCACGCAGCTGCGCCAGCAGCGTTTGCTGCCGTTCCGAATCCAACTGCCGAGTGCCCACCATTTGCCGATTCTAGAAACCCGCACGCAGCATTGGCCCGACGAGGCTGCTTGTGCCGCCGCGGCCGGTGCGCTGGCCCGCCACGCGAGCCTGGCCGATGCATTCATCGAACTGCACGGCCCGCTCGGCGCCGGCAAGACGACCTTCGCTCGGCACCTGCTGCATGCGCTCGGTGTCGAAGGCCGCGTCAAGAGCCCGACCTACGCGGTGATGGAGCCCTACGAGCTGACCCGCGACGGCGCGCCGTTCGCGGTCTGGCACTTCGACTTCTACCGCTTCAACGACCCGCAGGAATGGGAAGACGCGGGCTTTCGCGATGTCTTCGCGAGCCGCGGGCTGAAACTCGCCGAGTGGCCCGAGAAGGCCGAGGCGCTGCTGCCCGAGGCCGATCTGCGCATCCACATCGAGCCGCTCGAAGGCGACGCGCGGCGCGCGCGCCTCGATGCGCACACGCCGCTCGGCGTCGCGTTGCTGCCATGACGCGCGCGCCGACACGCCGGGATGCGCTGCGCTCGATGGGCGCCGTCGCGCTGCTGCTCGGCGGCGCCGATCTGGCGTTCGGCGCGAGCATCGTCGCGGTGCGCGTCTGGCCGGCCGCCGACTACACGCGCGTGACGATCGAGTCCGACGCGCTGCTGACGCAGAAGCATTTCATGGCCGAGAACCCGAGCCGCCTCGTGATCGACATCGACGGCCTCGAGCTCAGCCCGGCGCTGCGCGATCTGGTCGGCAAGGTGCGCGCCGACGACCCGTTCATCGCCGGCGTGCGCGCCGGGCAGAACCAGCCGCGCGTCGTGCGCGTCGTGATCGACCTGAAGCAGCCGACCGCGCCGCAGCTGTTCACGCTCGCGCCGGTCGCCGCCTACCAGCATCGGCTGGTGTTCGACCTGTACCCGACGCAGGAGCGCGACCCGCTGCTCGCGCTGATCCGCGACAAGGAGGCCGCTGAGCAGCAGGCCGCGCAGGCGGTGCAGGACGCGCTCGGCGAGTTCATCGGCAAGATCGAGCGACCTGCTGGGCCACCGGTCGCGACCACCCCGCCGGCGTTGCCGCCGGTCGCGACCTTGCCCTCCCCGGTGCCGCCGCAGCAGACGCCCGCGCCGTTGCCGCCGGCGGTCCAGGGCAAGATCGATCGACTGATCGTCGTCGCGATCGACCCCGGCCACGGCGGCGAAGACCCCGGCGCGAGCGGCCCGAGCGGGCTGCACGAAAAGGATGTCGTGCTGCGCATCGCGCTGCAGCTGCGCGACGCGCTCAACGCCCAGCCGAACATGCGTGCGATGCTGACCCGCGACGCCGATTTCTTCGTGCCGCTGGTCGACCGCGTGCGCAAGGCGCAGCGCGTGCAGGCCGACCTGTTCGTCTCGATCCACGCTGATGCCTTCATCACGCCGGAAGCGCGGGGCGCCTCGGTGTTCGCGCTGAGCCAGGGCGGCGCGACGAGCGCCGCGGCGCGCTGGATGGCGAACCGCGAGAACGCCGCCGACGCGATCGGCGGCGTCAACATCAAGGCCAAGGACGCGAGCGTGCTGCGCGCGCTGCTCGACATGAGCACGACCGCGCAGATCCGCGACAGCCTGAAGCTCGGCGGCGAGGTGCTCGGCCAGATCGGCAAGGTCGGCAAGCTGCACAAGGGCAGCGTCGAGCAGGCCGGCTTCGCGGTGCTGAAGGCGCCCGACATCCCGTCGATCCTGGTCGAGTCGGCGTTCATCTCGAACCCCGAGGAAGAGGCCCGCCTGCGCGACCCCGAGTACCAGGCGCAGCTGGTGCGCGCGCTGGCGCTCGGCATCCAGCGCTACTTCGCGAAGAACCCGCCGCTGGCGCGATCGCGCCAGCTGTAGCGCCGCGGGCGCCGGGCCCGCGTCCGGCACGGGTTGCCCCTGTAGACTGCGGCCGGGCTCGCTGCCAAGCCGGCCCGGCTCCTCCACGGCGGAAGGTTCGTTCGAGCGACGCATGCCTGCTTCACGAAAGACACTCGCAGCGCCGCGGCGCGCCACCACATCGCGCCCACGCGGCCCGGCCGTCGCCGTGGCCGAGGTCGCGGCACTGGCCTGGTCCGGGCGCCAGCAGCAGGCGATCGCCGCGGCAACGCAGGCGCTGCAGTCCGCAGCACTCGACACCGGCGAGCGCATCGCCTTGCTCGACGAGCGCGCCGAGAGCCACCTCGCGGTGGGCGACTTCGCGGCCGCGCTGGACGACGCGCTAGCGCTGCGCGCGCTCGCGCGCAGCGCCGGCACGGCCGAGCCGAAAGCGCGCGCGCTGTGCCGCTTGTCGCTGGTCCAGGTGCGCCAGGGCGACCACGTCGGCGCCCAGCGCAGCGCGCGGGCGGCACTGGCGGCGGCGCGCAGCGCGCATCACGAGGGGCTCATGGCGCTGGCGCTGTTCCGCCTCGCCGAGGCGCAGTGGCGCGGGCGCGACGAGCGCGCCGGCTTGCGCCATGCGCAGCAGGCCACCGAGCGCTTCGGGCGCTTGGGCGATGCCGTCTGGCAGGGCCGATCGCTGTGGTCGCAGGCCTGCGCGCTGTCGCTGCTCGGGCGCAAGACCGAGGCCGTCGAAGCGGCCGCACGCGCCGTCGCCCTCGCGGAGCAGACGGGCGATCAGTCAGGCCTGGGCAGCGCCTGCAACCTGCGCTGGCGCGAGGACCCGGACATCGCGGTGCGCCTCGCCGGCCTGCGGCGATCCGTGGCCGCCTTCGGCGCCGCCGGTTACACCGAGCGCCAGCACGGCATCCGCCACAACCTCGCGCTCGCCTACGGTTCGATGGGGCTGTACCGGCTGGCACTGCGCACCGCGCTGGCGGTGCTCGAGGCCGAGCGGCACCATCAGAACCCGAACTCGCGCGCCCTCACGGTGGGCGTCGTCGCGGCGCTCGAGGGCTTTCTGCGCAACGCCGACGGCGCACGCCGTTGGCGCGACGAGCTGGCACGGCTCGACGCGACCCTGCACGACCCCGTGTTCGGCTGGATGCTGGGCAACGTCGACGCCACGGTCGCCGAGATCGGCGGCGACCTGCCCGGCTGGCGGCGCCACGCGCAGGCGGGCGCCGAGTCCACGAAGCAGCTGCCGGAGAGCAGCTTCGCGATCGTCTCGCTGACCTCGCTGGCGCGCGCCTGGCTGCGGTCGGGGCGGCCACAGCGCGCATTGACAGTCGCGCGCCGCGCGGTCGAACTCGTCGCCGCGCGCGACAGGCCGACGCTGATCGGTCTGGCGTCGCCGGTCGGCGCCTGGTGGGCGCACGCCGCTGCGCTCGCCGCCGTGGGCCACGAACAGCAGGCTGCGGTTCAGCTCGAACGCGCGTACCGCCATCTGTGCGACGGCGTCGCCACGCTCGGCGACGAGGGCCTGCGGCGCAGCTGGTTCCACAAGGTCGCGGTGCACCGCGAGGTGATCGACGCGTGGCGTGTCGAAGCCCGGCGTCGCGGGCCCGGCGGCGCCGAGGCGCTGCCGCACCTGCGGGCCCGCACCAGCCCGAGCGAGGCCTTCGACCGCCTTGCCGACATCGGCCTGCGCCTGAACGAACTGCGCAACGAGGCCGAGTGGCGCGAACTGCTGCTCGACCAGGCCACCGAGCTGTGCGGCGCCGAGCGCGTGCTGCTGGTGCTCGAAGGACCGGACGGCGCCTTCGTCGCCGGGCACGAGCTGCCGCCGGGCGAGACGCCGGCCGAGCTGCTGGCGGCGATCGCGCCGTGGCTGGCCGAAGCGCGGCGCAGCCGCGCCGCGAGCCTGCGCCACGGGCCGGAGGGCGCCGATCAGGTCGACCAACGCTCGTGCCTGATCGCACCGCTGATCGCGCAGCGCGAGCTGCTCGGCTTCCTGTACGCCGACATCGACGGGCTCTATGGCCGTCTGCGCGACAGCGACCGCGACCTGCTGACGATGCTCGCGAGTCAGGCCGCGGTCGCACTGGCCAACCTGCGCATCACCGCCGGCCTCGAGAACAAGGTGGCCGAGCGCGGCGCCGAACTGCGGGCGTCGAATGCGCGGCTCGACCAGCAGGCCAACGAGCTGAAGATCATCAACCGCATTCAGCAAGGCATGGCCGCCGAACTGAACCTGCTGGCGCGCGGCGATCCCTCGGGCGCCGCACATCGAACGCGAGAGCACCCCGGCGACATCGGCCTGCGCTGGACCGATCACGCCGGCGGGCTGGCGCACTATCGGTTCGCCTACGAGGTCGGCAAGCGCTTTCTGCTGGAGCCCGCCCGGCTCCCCACCGACAGCCCCGTCGTCAAGGCGTTGGAGGCGACACGCCAGCCGCTGATGGTTGCCACACGCGCGCAGGCCGAAGCGCTCGGGCTCGGCACAGCGGCCTCGGCGCCGCCGGGCTCGCGCCTGTTCGTCCCGATCGTCGGCAGCGACCGCCTGCTCGGCACGCTCGAGATGGTGGACGAGGCGCACGAAAACGCATTCGGTGAATCCGAGTTGCGGCTCTTGACGACGCTCGCCGCGAGCATGGGCGTGGCGCTCGAGAACGCGCGCCTCTTCGACGAGACCCAGCGCCTGCTGAAGGAAACCGAGCAGCGCAATGCCGAGCTGGCGGTGATCAACAGCATCCAGCAGGCGGTGGGCGCCGAGCTCGACTTCCAGGCCATCGTCGACGTGGTCGGCGACAAGCTGCGCGAGGTGTTCGGCACCGGCGACATGAGCATCCGCTGGTGGGACGAGAAGGCGAACCTCATCCACCAGCTCTACGGGTACGAGCATGGCCTGCGTCTGAACATCGCGCCGCGCACGCCCGCGCCCGGCGGCCCGGTGGCGCGCTTCCTGAGCGAGCGCAAGGTCTGGCTGGCCAACTCGCCCGCCGAGCAGGCGGCGTTGGGCGTCACGACCACGCCCGGCACCGACGCGTCACGCTGCCTGCTGGCCGTGCCGATGATGGCCGGCGAGCGCGTCCTCGGCGCGGTGATGCTCGAGAACCACGAGCGCGACAACGCCTTCGGCCCCGACGACGTGCGTCTCGTGTCGACAATCGCGGCCAGCATGGGCGTGGCGCTGCTCAACGCCAACAGCTTCGAGGCCGAGCGCCAGCGCGCGGCGGAGCTGGCGATCATCAACGCGGTGCAGCAGGCGCTCGCGGGCAAGCTCGAGATGCAGGCCATCTACGAGGTCGTCGGCGACCGCATCCGCGACACCTTCGATGCCCAAGCCGTGCTGGTCGCGAGCTTCGATCACGCCCGCGACGTCGAGGTCTTCCACTACACCTTCGAGAAGGGCCGGCGCTTCGAGGCGCCACCGCGTGCGATCGGCCCGGTGCGCAGGCGCCTGATCGAGACGCACGAACCGTACTTGAACAATCGCGTGACGCCGGAAGTGATCCGCCGCACTCGCGGCACGCCGGTCGGCGATTCGACGCTGCCCAAGTCGGTGATCTTCGCACCGATGATCTCCGGCGACATTGTCACCGGCTACCTCAGCATCCAGAACGTCGACCGCTACGACGCGTTCAGCGACAGTGACCTGCGCCTGATGCAGACCCTGGCCGCGAGCATGAGCGTGGCGCTGGAGAACGCGCGCCTGTTCGACGAGACCCAGCGCCTGCTGAAGGAGACCGAGCAGCGCAACGCCGAGCTCGCGGTGATCAACAGCATCCAGCAGGGGCTCGCGTCGCAGCTGAACCTGCAGGGCGTGATCGACCTGGTCGGCGACAAGCTGCGCGAGATCTTCGCCGCCGACGTGGTCGGCATCGCGCTGCTCGACCGGGCGCACAGCGTCGTCAGCTATCCGTACCTGATCGACCACGACGAGCGCTTCCATCCGCCGCCCAACCCGCGCGGGCTGGAGACCGGCATCGGCGGCATCACGATGCGCACCCGCCGCACGCTGGTGTTCGACACCGCGGTGGCGCTGGAAGAATTCCTGCGCGCCAACGGCATCGAGAGCAAGGTCATCGGCGGCGCGGTGCTCGACGAATCGTTCGTCTACACGCCGCTGCTGCGCGGCGACGAGGCGATCGGCCTGATCGCGATCGGCAAGCAGCCCGCGCACGCGTTCGCGCCGAGCGACGTCGCGCTGATCACCACGGTCGCGGCGAGCCTCAGCGTGGCGCTGCAGAACGCGCAGAGCTTCGAGGCCGAGCGCCAGCGCGCGGCCGAGCTCGCGATCATCAACGCGGTGCAGCAGGCGCTGGCCGGCGAGCTGAGCCTGCAGGGCGTGTACGACGCGGTCGGCGACAAGCTGCGCGACATGTTCCCGGGCGCCTACGTGTCGGTGCGCGTGTTCGATCCGGCGACCGGGCTGGCGCATGTGCCCTACACGTACTGCGACGGCGAGCGCCTCGATCCGCCGCCACCGACATCCGCCGACCGCGGCTTCATCGGCGAGGTGCTGCGCACCGGCCGCACGCTGCTGATCAACGAGGACTTCGCGGCCCAGGCCGAGCGCTACGGCTCGTACATGCTGCACGGCAAGATCGCGCCGCCGAAGTCGCAGCTGATGGTGCCGCTGACGACCGGCGGCGAAGTGCGCGGCGCGCTGCAGCTGTTCGACCGCGATCGCGAGCACGCCTACAGCGACAGCGACGTGCGCCTGCTCGAGACGCTCGCCGCGAGCATGAGCGTCGCGCTCGAGAACGCGCGCCTGTTCGACGAGACCCAGCGGCTGCTGAAGGAGACCGAGCAGCGCAACGCCGAGCTGGCCGTGATCAACAGCGTGCAGCAGGGCATCGCCGGGTCGCTCGACTTCCAGGGCATCGTCGAGCTGGTCGGCGACAAGCTGCGCGAGGTGTTCCACAGCAAGGACCTCAGCATCCGCTGGATCGACCCCGAGACCGACGAGCAGGTCTTTCTGTACGTCTACGAACTCGGCGTCCGGTTTCCGGTGTGGCGCGTGCCCATGTCGACGGTCGGCCCGGCGACGCGGCGCCTGATCGAGACGCGACAGCCCAGCCTCTTCAACACGGTGGCCGAGCAGCTGGCCGCCGGCGCCGGTGCCCAGCCGGGCACCGCGCAGGCGAAGGCGATCGTCTACGTGCCGATCGTCGGTCGCGAGCGCGTGCTGGGTTTCATCGGCCTGGAAAACTACGAGCGCGAGCACGCCTACGGCGAGGCCGAGGTCCGGCTGCTGCAGACCGTGGCCGCGTCGATGGGCGTGGCGCTCGAGAACGCGCGCCTGTTCGAGGAGACGCAGCTCCTGCTCAGGGAGACCGAGCGCCGCAGCGCCGAGCTGGCGGTGATCAACCGCATCCAGGAGGGCATGGCGCGGGAGTTGAACTTCCAGGCCATCGTCGACCTGGTCGGTGACAAGTTGCGCGAGCTGTTCGACACCGGCGACATGACCATCCTATGGTGCGACGAGAAGGCGCAGGTGAATCGGCCGCTGTACGCCTACGAACACGGCGAGCGGCTGCATGAGCTGCCGGTCTCCCCCATCCGCACCGACAGACCGGTCGACCAATTGCTGCTGCGCGGGCAGCCGGCGGTGGCGGGCAGCCGCGCGCAGATGGACGCGCTGGGCATCCGGCTCGTCGAGGGCACCGATGCCAGCCTGAGTTGCGTCTTCGTGCCCGTGATCGTCGGCGAGCGCCTGACCGGCGCGATCGTCGTCGAGAGCTTCGAGCGCGAGAACGCCTTCAGCGACGCCGACGTGAACCTGATGTCGACGATCAGCGCCGCGATGGGCGTGGCGCTCGAGAACGCGCGCCTGCTCGAGGAGACGCAGCGACGCGCGCGCGAGTCGTCGGCGCTGTCGGATGTCGGGCGCGACCTGTCGTCCTCGCTCGACCTGGCCACCGTGATGAACCGCATCGCCGGCCACGCGAGAGAGCTGCTGCAGGCGAACAGCAGCGCGATCTTCCTGCCCGACCCCGGCGGCGCGACGCATCGCGCGATCGTCGCGCTCGGCGACAACGCCGAAGCGATCCGCGCCACGGTCGTGCGGGCCGGCGTCGGCATCATCGGCAGCCTGCTGCAAAGCGGCCGCGCCGAACGCATCAACGACGCCCAGGCCGACCCGCGCGCGCTGCAGATCGCCGGCACCGAGTCGCAGCATGACGAGCGCCTGATGGTCGTGCCGCTATTGGCCGGCGAGCAGGTGCAGGGCGCGATGGCGGTCTGGCGCAGCGGCGGCGCGCCGTTCGAGACCCACGAGCTGGAGTTCCTGGTCGGCCTGTCGCGCCAGGCCGTGATCGCGATCCAGAACGCACGCCTGTTCAACGAGACCCGCGAGGCGCTCGAGCGGCAGACCGCGACGGCCCAGGTGCTGCAGGTCATCAGCTCGTCGGTGGCCGACGCGCGGCCCGTGTTCGATGAAATCCTGAGCAGTTGCCAGCGCCTGTTCGACAGTGCCGAGCAGGGCATCCTGCTGCTCGGCGACGACGACCATCGGCTGCACCTGGGTGCCCACCACGGCTCGGCGAAGCCGCTGCTGGAAAAGATCTTCGCGGCCGGCGTGCCCGCCGGGCCGCTCGGCGACGGCGTGCTCAGGCGCACGCCGCTGCACGTGCCGGACGTGTTCGCCGAGGGCACGCCGCCGTGGCTGCGGCGCATCGCCGACCAGCTCGGCGTCGGCGCGTATTCGCAGGTGCTGGCGCCGATCGCGCGTGAGGACCGTGCGATCGGCTACCTGTACGCGATCCGCCAGCCTGCGACCGGCTTCGATGCGAAGGAGATCGCGCTGTTGCAGACCTTCGCCGAGCAGGCCGTGATCGCGATCCAGAACGCGCGGCTGTTCACCGAGACCCAGGAAGCCCTGGAGAAGCAGACCGCGACCAGCGAGATCCTGCGCGCCATCTCGGGCTCACCGACCAACACGTCGCCGGTGTTCCAGGCGATCGCCGAGCGCTCGATGGCGCTGTGCGACGCGCGTTACAGCTTCGTGTTCACCTACGACGGCGAATGGATCCGGCTCGCCTGCAACGCCGGCACTTCCGAAGCGGGCCTGCAGGCCGTGGCCAAGCACTTTCCGATGCGCGCGGGCGGCCATTCGATCACCGCACGCACCATCGCCTCCGGTGACGTGGTCAACGTGGCCGATGCGCTGGCCCTGCAGGGCAACCTGCTGGCTTCGGCCGCGCAGGTGGCGGACTTCCGTGCCGCGCTGGGGGTGCCGATGCTGCGCCAGGGCGAGGTCATCGGCGCCATCGTCGTCGGCCGTGCCGAGGTGGGCGAGTTCGCCGCTCACGAGGTCGACCTGCTGCAGACCTTCGCCGACCAGGCGGTGATCGCGATCGAGAACGTGCGGCTGTTCAACGAGACCCAGGAGGCGCTCGAACGCCAGACGGCAACGGCCGACGTGCTGCGCGTCATCAGCAGTTCGGTGTCCGACACGGCGCCGGTGTTCCAGGAGATCATGCACAGCTGCCAGCGCCTGTTCAACAACGGTCAGGTCGGCATCGCGCTGATCGGCGCCGATGGCCTGATGCACTTCGATGCCGAGACCTCGTTCATCGAGGCGAACGCCGACGCGCTGATCAAGTCGCAGTTCCCGCGCCCGGTGCGGGACTCGATCCACGGCTACGCGATCCACAAGCGGCAGGTGCTGCACTACCCGGACGTCCAGCACGGCCCCGGCGTGCCCGAAGGCCTGCGGCGCTCGGCCGAGCAGGTCGGCAACTATTCGTACCTGGTCGCGCCGATGCTGTGGGAAGACAGCGGCGTCGGTGCGCTGCAGGTGGTGCGCCGGCCGCTCGCGCCGTTCTCCGACCGCGACATCAGCTTGCTGAAGACCTTTGCCGACCAGGCCGTGATCGCGATCCAGAACGCACGCCTTTTCAACGAGGCCCAGGAAGCCCGCGCCGCCGCCGAGACCGCGAACGAGGCGAAGAGCGCGTTCCTCGCGACCATGAGCCACGAAATCCGCACGCCGATGAATGCAGTCATCGGCATGAGCGGCCTGCTGCTGGACACGCCGCTGACCGACGAGCAGCGCGACTTCGCCGGCACGATCCGCGACAGCGGCGACGCGCTGCTGACGATCATCAACGACATCCTCGATTTCTCGAAGATCGAGGCCGGGCGCATGGACATCGAGCGGCACCCCTTCGACCTGCGCGAGTGCGTCGAGGCAGCACTCGACCTGATCGGCAACCGCGCCGCCGAGAAGCAGCTCGACCTCGCCTATGTGTTCGAGGGCGAGGTGCCGGCCGCGGTGCTGGGCGACGTGACGCGGCTGCGCCAGGTGCTGCTGAACCTGCTGAGCAACGCGGTCAAGTTCACCGACCACGGCGAGGTCGTGCTGGCTGTCTCGGCCGACGGCGACCGGCTGCAGTTCGGCGTGCGCGACACCGGCATCGGCTT
Source organism: Rhizobacter sp. P5_A1 (assembly GCF_056400745.1). Classification (NCBI taxonomy): domain Bacteria; kingdom Pseudomonadati; phylum Pseudomonadota; class Betaproteobacteria; order Burkholderiales; family Sphaerotilaceae; genus Rhizobacter; species Rhizobacter sp. P5_A1. The sequence goes on along the minus strand of NZ_JBFUKR010000007.1, from coordinate 193,519 downwards.
GAGCGAGGCCGGCATCGCCAAGCTGTTCCAAAGCTTCAGCCAGGCCGACAGTTCCACCACGCGCAAGTACGGCGGCACCGGCCTGGGCCTGGCGATCAGCAAGCGGCTCGCCGAGCTGATGGGCGGCACGATGTGGGTCGATAGCGCCGGCCCCGGCCGAGGCAGCACCTTCCGCTTCACGATCGACGCGCCACCGGCCGCGCTGCCCGCGGGCAGCCGGCGCGACTTCATCGGCGAGCAGCCGGCGCTGAAGGGCCGGCGCATCCTGGTCGTCGACGACAACGCGACGAACCGCCGCATCCTCGCGCTGCAGGCCGCCAAGTGGGGCATGGTGTCGCAGGACACCGAGACGCCCGAGCAGGCCCTGCAGATGCTGCAGCGCGACGCCTTCGACCTCGCGATCGTCGACATGCACATGCCGGGCATGGACGGCAACATGCTGGCCGAGCGCATCCGCGCGGCCGGGCACACCCTGCCGCTGGTGCTGTTCACCTCGCTCGGCCACCGTGACGGCGCCGACAGCCTGTTCGCCGCGGTGCTGACCAAGCCGCTGCGCCAGAGCCAGCTGTTCGACACGCTGGTCACGCTGCTCGCGCACGACGCCGCGCCGAAGGCCGCGCCGCAGCCCGCCAAGCCGAAGATCGATGCGACGCTCGCCAAGCGCCAACCGCTGCGCATCCTGCTCGCCGAAGACAACGTCGTGAACCAGAAGCTCGCGCTGCGCCTGCTGCAGCAGATGGGCTACCGCGCCGATGTCGCGAGCAACGGCATCGAGGCGATCGAATGCGTCGAGCGCCAACCCTACGATGTGGTGCTGATGGACGTGCAGATGCCCGAGATGGACGGGCTGGAAGCCTCGCGCCGCATCACCGCGAAGTGGCCCGCGCACGCGCGCCCGCGCATCGTCGCGATGACCGCCAACGCGATGCAGGGCGACCGTGAGCAGTGCCTGGCCGCCGGCATGGACGACTACGTGACCAAGCCGATCCGCGTCGATGCGCTGGTGCAGGCGCTTTCGCAGGTACCGAAGAGACTCAACGAAGGGGCAGTGGATGAGCGCTGAGACACCGATCGACCTGGCCGCATGGCGCGATCTGCAGGACACCGCCGGGTCGGAGTTCGCGGTCGAGCTGGCTGGCACCTTCCTGGAGGAATCGCCGCTGCTGCTGGCCGAGATCGCGCGCGCGCATGTGCAGGGCGATGCCGAGGCCTTCCGGCGTGCCGCGCATTCGCTGAAGAGCAACGCGTTGACCTTCGGCGCGACGGCGCTCGCGCAGCGCGCACGCGCGCTCGAGCTGGCGCCGCTCGCCGCGGCCGACGCGGCCGCGCTGGCGGCGTTGCAGGCCGCGCACGACACGGCGGCGGCGGCGCTGCGGGAGCTGATCCGTGACTGAGCGCCGCGCCCGGCTGCTGGTGGCCGACGACAACAAGGTCAATCGGCTGCTGCTGGCGCGCAACCTCGAGCTGCTCGGTCACGAGGTGGTCACCGCCGAGAACGGCCGCATCGCGATCGAGCGGCTGCGCGCCGAGCCCTTCGACCTGCTGCTGCTCGACATCGCGATGCCCGAGATGGACGGCTTCCAGGTGCTCGAGCTGCTGCTCGCCGACCTGAAGCTGCGCGACCTCGGCGTGATCGTGACCTCGGCACTCGAGGGCCTGGCCAACGTCGTGCGCTGCATCGAGCTCGGTGCCGAGGACTACCTGACCAAGCCGGTCAACGCGGTGCTGCTGAAGGCGCGCATCGGTGCGAGCCTCGAGAAGAAGCGTCTGCGCGATCAGCAGAAGGAGATGGTGCGGCGCTTCGCGACCTCCGAGGTGGCGCAGGACCTGCAGCAGTCGGGCTTCGCGCTCGGCGGCCGGCGCGTCAGCGGCACCGTGATGTTCTCGGACATCCGCGGCTTCACCGCGCTGGTCGAGTCGCAGCCGCCCGAAGAGACGATCGAGCTGCTCAACACCTACTACACGCTGATGTTCGATGCGATCAGCGGCCACGGCGGCGTCGTCAACCAGATGGTCGGCGACGGCTTGATGGCGATCTTCGGCGCGCCGCTGCCGCTGGCCGACCACGCGGGCGCCGCGGTGCGCGCGGCGCTCGACATGATCGAGATGATCGAGCTGCTCAACGCCGAGCGCGCGAGCGAGGGCAAGGCCCCGCTGCGCATCGGCATCGGCATCGCCAGCGGCGAGATGGTCGCGGGCTACACCGGCACGCAGCAGCGCGCGACCTACACCTGCATCGGCGACACGGTCAACCTCGCGGCGCGCCTCGAGGCCCACACCAAGGTCGCGCAGCGCGCGATCCTGATCGACAGCGCGACGCGCGCGAGCCTCGCCCCCGCCGTCGGCTGCGATGCGCTCGGCACCGCGTCGTTCCATGGCAAGTCCGCGCCGGTCGAGGTGTTCGCGGTGGCCGGGACGGCGTCGCGTTGAGACACGAGAGAACCACCATGCTGCATCCCCAGACCCGCGCGCTGCTCGACCTGATCGAGGCGCGCCGGATCCCGCCGACGCACACGCTGAGCGTCGCCGACGCGCGTGCCTGGTACCGCGACCGGCGCAGCGTCACGCAGCCGGCGCCGCCGGACGTCGCGCAGGTCAGCGAGATGCAGGCGAGCGGGCCGCATGGCGCGATCCCATTGCGCTGCTACCGCCCGCTCGGTTCGAGTAGCGGCGACGTGCTGCCGGTGCTCGTCTACTTCCACGGTGGCGGCTGGACCATCGGCGATCTCGACACCCACGACACGCTGTGCCGCGAACTCGCGAACGGCGCCGGTTGCGCGGTCGTCGCGGTCGACTACCGGATGGGACCCGAGCATCGTTTCCCGGCAGCGGTCGACGACGCAGTCGCGGCGACGCGCTGGGTGCGCGAGCACGCCGCCGAACTGCGGCTCGATGCGACGCGCCTCGCGGTCGGCGGCGACAGCGCCGGCGGCAACCTCGCGGCCGTCGTCGCGATCGCCGCGCGCGACAGCGGTGACCTGCCGATCGCGTTCCAGCTGCTGATCTATCCGGCAACCGACCAGCATCGCGGCGCGCCGTCGCACACCGAGAACGCGCAGGGCTATCTGCTGACCCGCGACACGATGGACTACTTCTGCGGCCACTACCTCGCCGACCCGGCCCAGCACGACGACTGGCGCGCTTCGCCGCTGCTGTGCGAAGACCTCGGCCGGCTGCCGCCGGCCCTCGTGCTGACCGCCGGCTACGACCCGCTGCGCGACGAGGGCAAGGCCTATGCGGAACGACTCACCGCGGCCGGCAACAGCGCGAGCCATGTCTGCTTCGATCGGCAGATCCACGGCTTCATCCCGATGGGCAAGCTGCTGGACGAGGCCAACACTGCGGTCACACTGTGCGCGGCCGAACTGCGCCGCGCGCTGCGCGACGGCGGTTGAGAGGCTGAGGCTCAGGCCGCGTGCGGCTTGCGCCGCGCGCGCCATGCGCCCCACAGCACCAGCAGCCCGGGCAGCAGGATCGCGCCCCAGATGATCTTGTCGAGGTTGTTCTTGACCCACGGGATCTCGCCGAACAGGTAGCCGGCGGTCGTGACCCCGCCGACCCACAAGGTGCCGCCGATCACGTCGAACATCGTAAACTTGCGCCGCGTCATCTGCGCGACCCCGGCGACGAAGGGCGCGAAGGTGCGCAGGAACGGCATGAAGCGCGCGACCACGATGGTCGTGCCGCCGTACTTCTCGTAGAACGCGTGGGCCTGGTCGAACGCCTTCTTGTTGAAGAAGCGCGAGCTCTCCCACTGGAACACGCGCGGCCCGAAGTGGCGGCCGATCGCGTAGTTGCTCTGGTTGCCCAGGATCGCCGCGGCGATCAGCAGCACCAGCACCAGCGGCAGGCTCATCAGCCCGGCGCCGCACAAGGCGCCGACGACGAAGAGCAGCGAGTCGCCCGGCAGGAACGGCATCACGACGACGCCGGTCTCGACGAAGATGATCAGGAACAGCAGCGCGTAGACCCAGGCGCCGTAGGCCTGCACGAAGTCGCGCAGGTGCGCGTCGACGTGCAGGATGAAGTCGAGCAGGAAGTGCAGAAGGTCCATGCGGCGCGATTATCGGGGCCGCCCCGGGGCGCGCCGCCGAGCGGCCGACGCAGGTTTCTACAATGCGCCGATGAACGCCGTGTTCCAGCCCCTGCCGCGCCGCCCGATCCGCGAGCTGCCCGACGAACTCGTCAGCCAGATCGCCGCCGGCGAGGTCGTCGAGCGGCCGGCCTCGGTGGTGCGCGAGCTGGTCGACAACGCGCTCGATGCCGGCGCGACCGAGGTCGCCGTGAAGCTGATCGGCGGCGGCATCCGGGCGATCGTCGTCGAGGACGATGGCGCCGGCATCCCGGCCGGCGAGCTGCCGCTCGCGCTGCGGCGCCACGCGACGAGCAAGATCGCATCGCTGCACGAGCTCGAGGGTGTCGTGACGATGGGCTTTCGCGGCGAGGCGCTGGCGGCGATCGCATCGATCGCCGAGGTCTCGATCGCGAGCCGCACGCCGGATGCCGCGCACGCGCAGCGGCTCGATGCGCGCTCCGGCGAGCTCGTGCCGGCGGCACGCGGCGTCGGCACCAGCGTCGAGGTGCGCGAGCTGTTCTTCGCGACGCCGGCGCGGCGCAAGTTCCTGAAGACCGAGGCGACCGAGTTCGCACATTGCGTCGAAGCGGTGCGCCGCCACGCGCTGGCGCGGCCCGAGGTCGGCTTCACGGTCTGGCACGACGGCAAGCTGGGCGTTCAATGGCGCCGCGCGAGCGCCGCGCAACGCATGCTCGATGTGCTCGGCGCCGAGTTCGTCGGCCAGAGCCGCGAACTCGCGCTGCACACCGGCGTGCTGCGCGTCAGTGGCCGCGCCGGCACGCCCGAGGCGGCGCGCGCGCGCGCCGACCAGCAGTACGTGTACGTCAACGGCCGCTTCGTGCGCGACAAGCTGATCGCCCACGGCGTGCGCTCGGCCTACGAAGACGTGCTGCACGGCGGGCGCCAGCCGGCCTACGTGCTGTTCATCGAGATCGCGCCGGATCGGGTCGATGTCAACGTGCATCCGACCAAGGTCGAGGTGCGTTTTCGCGAATCGCGCGAGGTGCACCAGGCGGTGCGGCGTGCGGTCGAGACGGCGCTCGCGATCCCGCGTGCCGGCGCGGTCGAGGGGCCGGCGAGCGTGGCGCCGGTATTCGCCGCGCCGGGGCTGCGGCACTACCGCGACACGCAGCAGGCTTCGCTCGGGCTGCAGCAGATGGCCACGCTGTACGCGCAGCAGGTGCCGGCGCGCTGGAACGGCGAGGACGCTGCGGCGCCGACGGTACTGAGCACCGCAACGGCCGCGACGCCCGATGGCCGCGACGCTCACGGCGACCACGACACCTGGCCGCTCGGCCGCGCGATCGCGCAGATCGCCGGCGTCTTCGTGCTCGCCGAGAACGCGCAGGGCCTCGTCATCGTCGACATGCACGCGGCGCACGAGCGCATCGTCTACGAGCGGCTGAAGGCGAGCCTCGGCGATCGGCTGGACGCGGCGATCGAGTCGCAGCCCTTGCTGATCCCCGCGAGCTTCAAGGCCACGCCGCAGGAGATCGCGACCGCCGAGGCGCAGGCCGACAACCTGCGCGCGCTCGGGCTCGACATCTCGCCGCTCGCCGCCGGCGTGCTCGCCGTGCGTTCACAGCCGGCCGCACTCGCCGGCGGCGATGTCGTCGAGCTCGCGCGCAGCGTGCTCGCCGAACTGGCGCAATACGACGCAAGCAGCGTGATCCAGCGCGCGCAGCACGAGATCCTGTCGACGATGGCCTGCCATGGCGCGGTGCGCGCAAACCGGCAACTGAGCCTGGCCGAGATGAACGCGCTGCTGCGCGACATGGAGCGCACCGACCGGGCCGACCAGTGCAATCACGGCCGGCCGACCTGGCGCCAGATCACGCTGAAGGAACTCGACGGTCTGTTCTGGCGCGGCCGCTGAAGGCCCCGCCGAGGCCAGGCCGGCGCGCGGGCGGCGCGCCCATGCTCCAATCGCCCCATGGCCACGATCAAACTGAAGAAGCCTGGCAGCGCCGGTGCCCCGCCGCCCGGGATGGCGGAACGTCAGCCGGTGCGCGGCAGCGGTGCCGGCGTCAAGCCTGCGCGGCCGACGCTCGCGCAGGCGCAGGCGCAGCGCGCTGAACGCGAGGCGCGCTACCAGGAACAGCTGCGCCAGCGCTTCGGCGACCGGCCGCCGGAGGCTTTCGCACGCCGCGGCGACAGTCCAGCGCCGGCGCCGCGCGCGCCGAACACGGCGTTCGCTCCGCGCGGTCAGCCGCGCCCGGCCCCGCGGCAGTCGACGCAGCGCGACCCGCGTGGCGCGCCGGAGGGGCAGCGGCGCGATCCGCGTTCGGCGTCGCCGCGCGACCCACGCCAGGCACCGCCGCGTCCGCCGCGCCCGGCCCCGCCGGCCCGCTCGGCCCCGCGCGCCGATCGCCGCCCGCGCGATGACGACGATGACGAGCACTTCGAGCCTGCCGAGCACGCGCCCGGCAGCCTGCGCCTTTCCAAGCGCATGAGCGAGCTCGGCATCGCGTCGCGCCGCGAGGCCGACGAATGGATCGCGAAAGGCTATGTGCGCGTCGACGACCAGATCGTCAGCGAGCTCGGCTCGCGTGTGCTGCCGCACCAGCGCATCACGATCGATGCGAAGGCGAAGTTCCAGCAGGCGCAGCGTGTCACGGTGCTGGTCAACAAGCCGGTCGGGTACGTCTCGGGCCAGGCCGAGGACGGCTACGAACCCGCCGTCGTGCTGGTGACGCCGGCCAACCAGTGGCGCGACGACCGCTCCGGCACGCGCTTTCTGCGTTCGCACCTGAACCACCTCGTGCCTGCCGGCCGGCTCGACATCGATTCGGTCGGCCTGCTCGTGCTGACGCAGGACGGCCGGATCGCGAAACAGCTGATCGGCGAAGACAGCGCGATCGAGAAGGAATATCTGGTGCGCGTCGCCTCGGCCGACGGCAAGCGCCTGGGCGACGCCGGCCTCGCACTGCTGCGCCACGGCCTCGAGCTCGACGGCGAGGCGCTGCGGCCTGCGCAGGTCGAGTGGATCAACGACGACCAGCTGCGCTTCGTGCTGACGCAGGGCAAGAAGCGCCAGATCCGCCGCATGTGCGAGGCCGTCGGGCTGCAGGTGCTCGGGCTGAAACGCGTGCGCATCGGCAACGTGATGCTCGGCGATCTGCCGCCCGGGCAGTGGCGCTATCTGCGCGCCGACGAACGCTTCGAGTGACGCGCCCTCCGGCCGGCGGCGCGCTCGGGTGAATCGGGCCGCCCGCTGACCGACCGGCGGCGCCACGCAAGGGCGTCGCCGGCGTCGGTTCGTCAGTTCGTCACTTCGGCGGCACCGCGTCGCCGGCCGGCCAGCCGGTATCGCCGACGCGCTTCAGCCGCATCTCGAAAAAGCGCGCCGGCGGCTGGCCCGCGACGATGCGGTCGCCGACCTCGTACCACTCGCCGTCCTTCACGAGTGCGGTGTAGCGGATCGTCGTCTGCGGCCCGGCCGGGATCTCCCAGACGTAGCCGTCGCTCGTCGGCGTCAGCACGAAATCGCCGACCATGCCCTGCGCATACGAATGGAAGCGATAGGCCTTCGTGCCGACCTCGTACGAGATCGTCGCGAACGCGTTGAAGCCGACGCGCCCGTCGGCCTCGTAGCCTCGGCCCTCGATGACCTTGACCGAGTTGTCGAGGAACGGGCCGATGCGCTCGGTCTGCGTGATGTGGTGCTTCTCGCCCGAGGGCAGCAGCGTCCACGCGGGGCCGCGCCAGACGCCGTCCATGAACGCGAGCGGCTTCATCGCCTCGCGCTGCGCCGCGATCAGCGCGACCGGGTCGGGCCGGCCCTGGGCGCCGACGGTCGGCGCTGCGCACGCGAGTCCGATCGCCAGCGCGGCGGCAGCGGCGGGCATGCGGTAACGGCGGCAGTTCATTCGGTTCCCTCCCTGGCTGCAGACGGGCGATCATGCCATCGGCGCGGGCCTGATACCCTCGCCGGATGCCTTTTGATCCCGTTGCCGGCCCCGCCGCCGATCCCATGGCGCGCGACCGATGAGCGCCCCGTATCTTTGCCTCGCCGGGCCGACAGCCTCCGGCAAGACCGCTGCGGCGCTCGCGATCGCGGCCGCGTGGGCCGGGACCCGGCCGGTCGAGATCGTCAGCGTCGATTCGGCGCTGGTCTATCGCGGCATGGACATCGGCACCGCGAAGCCGAGCCCGGCCGAACGCGCCGCGGTGCCGCACCACCTGATCGACATCATCGAGCCGAGCGAGGCCTATTCGGCGGCGCGTTTCGTCGTCGACGCGCAGCGCCTGATCGCCGAGATCGACGCGCGCGGCCACCTGCCGCTGCTGGTCGGCGGCACGATGCTGTATTTCAAGGCGCTGTTCGACGGGCTCGATGCGATGCCGGCCGCCGATCGCGCCGTGCGTGCGGCGCTCGCGGAGCAGCTCGAACGCGACGGCCTGCCGGCGCTGTACCGCGAGCTGCAGCGCGTCGACCCGGTCACGGCCGCGCGCCTGAAGCCGGCCGACCAGCAGCGCATCCAGCGCGCACTCGAGGTGTTTCGCGTCAGCGGCCAGCCGCTCGCGTCGTTCCACACCGAGAACAAGCCGCAGCGCGCGTTGCCGCCGCTGATTTCGCTCGAGCCGGACGATCGCGCCTGGCTGCACCGGCGCATCGAGGCGCGCTTTCACCAGATGCTCGACGACGGGTTGGTCGACGAGGTCCGGGCGCTCGGCGAGCGCGGCGACCTGCACGCCGACCTGCCGTCGATGCGCTGCGTCGGCTACCGCCAGACCTGGGAGGCCCTGGTCGACGGCGATCTGAGCGAGCTGCCCGAGCGCGGCGTCGCCGCGACGCGCCAGCTCGCGAAGCGCCAGCTGACCTGGCTGCGCAGCATGCCGCAGCGGCATCGCGTGGCCTGCGACGGCGCCGACCCGATCGCCGAAGTCGTCGCGCTCGCGGCGAAGCTCTCGGCCCCATGAGCCTCGCCCGGCCGCCCGAAGAGGCTCATTCCCGCTCGGCGGGACCGGCCGAAGGCCGTAGGGTGCGCCAATGACCGCCTTGCTGGAGGTCGGCGCGCTCGCGAAGCGCTATGGCGAGACGACGATCTTCCGGCACGTCGACCTGCAGCTCGCGCCGGGCGAGTTCGTCGCGATCCTCGGCGAATCCGGCGTCGGCAAGTCGACGCTGCTGAACTGCATCGCGGGGCTCGACAGCGTCGATGCGGGCGCGGTGCGGATCGCCGGCACCGAGATCACATCGCTGCCCGAGGCGCAGCAGGCGGTGTTCCGCCGCGCGCACCTCGGCTTCGTGTTCCAGGCCTTCCATGTGCTGCCGCACCTGAGCGTCGCGCACAACGTCGGCCTGCCGCTGCTGTTGCAGCGCCGGCCGGACGCGCCGCGCGTGCAGGCCGTGCTCGCGGCGGTCGGCCTGGCCGGGCTCGGCGGGCGGCTGCCGCAGACGCTGTCGGGCGGGCAGCTGCAGCGCGTCGCGATCGCGCGCGCACTGGTGCACAAGCCGCAACTGATCCTCGCCGACGAGCCGACCGGCAACCTCGACCCGGCGACCGCCGAGCGCGTGCTGGACCTGCTCTCGGCGCAGGTCCGCAGCGAAGGCGCCGCCTGCGTGCTGGTGACGCATTCACGCGCCGCTGCGGCCCGCGCCGATCGCGTGATGACGTTGACGGCGGATGGGATCTGCGAAGGCGCGTTGTGATGCTCGCGTTGCTGTGGTCGCTGTTGCGGGAACTCTCGTGGACCGAGCTGCGCCACCACCCGTGGCGCCATCTCGCCGCACTGCTCGCGGTGATGCTCGGCGTGGCGCTCGCGTTCTCGGTGCAACTGATCAACCAGTCGGCGCTGAGCGAGTTCAGCGCCGCGGTGCGCGCGGTCGGCGGGGTGGCCGACTTCGAGCTGCGCGGCCAGCGCAGCGGCTTCGACGAGGCGCTGTACGAACGCGTCGCGCGCCATCCGCAGGTGGTGATCGCGAGCCCGGTGATCGAGATCGACAGCGTCGCGCTCGACGCGCAGGGCCAGCGCGTGCCGCTGAAGATCGTCGGCGTCGACGCACTGATCGCCGCGCCGCTCGCGCCGGCGCTGCTGCCCCGGCCCGACGCCAACGGCGCCGATCGGACCGCGATGCTCGAGCCGGACGCGGTGTTCCTGAACGCGCAGGCACGCCAGCGCCTGCCCGGCGACACGCTGCGTGCACAGACGCCGACCGGCAGCATCACGCTTCAAGTGCGCGGCAGCATCGCCGCCGAAGGTGCCGCGCTCGCGGTGATGGACATCGCCGGCGCGCAGACCGCGTTCGGATGGCTCGGCCGCATCAGCCGCATCGACGTGCGGCTGCGCCCCGGCGCCGACCGGGCGCAGGTGCTGCGCGAGCTCGCGCTGCCGCCGGGCATCCGCGCAGCGTCGCCCGACGAAGCCACGCAACGCGTCTCGAACGTCTCGCGCGCCTACCGCGTGAACCTGACGGTGCTCGCGCTGGTGGCGCTGTTCACCGGCGCGTTTCTGGTGTTCTCGATCCTGTCGCTGTCGGTCGCGAAGCGCGCGCCGCAGCTCGCGCTGCTCGGCGTGCTCGGGCTGACGGGCCGTGAGCGGCTCGCGCTGGTGCTGGCCGAATCGGCGCTGCTCGGTATCGTCGGCAGCGTGCTCGGGCTCGCGCTCGGCACCGCGCTGGCGGCGCTCGCGCTGCGCCTGCTGGCGGGCGATCTGGGCGGCGGCTACTTTCCGGGCGTCACGCCGGCGCTGCAGTTCAGCGTGGCCGCGGCCGCGGTGTACGGGCTGCTCGGTGTCGCCGCGGCGATGGTCGGCGGCTGGCTGCCGGCGCGCAGTGCGCAGCGGCTCGCGCCGGCCCAGGCACTGAAGGGGCTGGGCACCGGCGATGCGCCGGCCGGCCCGGGCTGGCTCGGGCCGCTGCTGCTGGCCGCCGGCGTGGCGCTCGCGCTGCTGCCACCGATCGCCGGCATCCCGCTCGCCGCGTATGGCTCGGTCGCGTGCCTGCTTCTCGGCGGCATCGCCTGCGTGCCGGCCGGCGTCGCCGCCTTGCTGAAGGGCATCGCGCCCCCGGGCCATCCGCTCGCGCTGCTCGCGGTCGAGCGTGCGCGCCACCAGCGCCACAGCGCGACGATCGCGGTCGCCGGCGTCGTCGCGAGCCTGAGCCTGGCGGTCGCGCTGACCGTGATGGTCGCGAGCTTCCGCGATTCGGTCACGCAGTGGCTGGACACGGTGCTGCCCGCCGATCTCTACGTGCGTGCCGCGTCGAGCCTGACCGCCGGCGATGTCGCAACGCTGCCGGCCGCGATGCCCGAGCGCGCCGCGCGATCGAGCGGCGTGCAGCGCGCCGAGGCACAACGCGTCGTCGCGCTGCAGCTGGAGGCCGCGAGGCCCGCGGTCGCGTTGATCGCACGCGCGCTGCCCGAGCCCGGCCGGCGCCTGCCGCTGGTCGGCGAGCTGGTCGCGCTGCCGCCTGGCGCGACCGCGGTCTACGTCAGCGAGGCGATGGTCGACCTGTACCGCGCACGGCCCGGCACGACGCTGGCGCTGCCGCTGCCCGGCGACCCGCGCGTGTTCGTGCGCGGTGTGTGGCGCGACTACGCGCGCCAGCACGGCGCGATCGCGATCGACATCGCCGATTACCGCCGCCTGACCGGCGACACGCGCGTCAACGACCTCGCGCTGTGGCTGCAGCCCCGCGCCGACGCCGCGCGCGTCCAGCACGAGCTGCGCGCGCTCGCCAGCGAGCTCGGGCTCGACGGCGCGCTGCTCGAGTTCGCCTCGGCCGGCGAGATCCGCACGACCTCGCTGCGCATCTTCGACCGCAGCTTCGCGGTGACCTACTGGCTGCAGGCGGTCGCCATCGCGATCGGACTGTTCGGCATCGCCGCGAGCTTCTCGGCGCAGGTGCTCGCGCGGCGCAAGGAGTTCGGGCTGCTCGCGCACCTCGGGCTGACGCGCACGCAGGTGCTTGCGGTGGTGGCCGCCGAGGGCGCCGTCTGGACCGCCGCCGGCGCGCTGCTCGGGCTGCTGCTCGGCCTCGCGGTCAGCGTCGTGCTGGTCGAGGTCGTGAACCCGCAGAGCTTTCACTGGACGATGGACCTGCTGCTGCCGTGGGGTCGCCTCGCCGCGCTGTGCGTCGCGGTGATCGCCTCGGGCACGCTGACCGCCTGGCTCGCGGCGCGCAACGCGGCCGGCCGGCAGATGGCGCTCGCGGTGAAGGAAGACTGGTGACGCGGCCGCGTCGTTGTCAGGGCGCGGGCCAGACCGGCCGACCGCTCGCATCGGCCTGCATCAGGCTCAGGCGCAGGTCGAACTCGAGCTGGTGGTAGTCGGGCTCGATGTGCGTGCACAGCGCGTAGAAGGCGCGGTCGTGCGCGCGCTCCTTCAGGTGCGCGAGCTCGTGCACGACGATCATCTTCAGCAGCGGCTCGGGCAGCACGCGGAAGATCCCGGCGATGCGGATCTCCCGCTTGGCCTTCAGCTTGTTGCCCTGCACGCGCGCGACCGTCGTGTGCGTGCCGAGCGCGTTCTGGATCACATGCAGCCGGTTGTCGTAGACGACCTTCGCGAGCGGCTCGGCGTTGCGCAGATGGCGGTTCTTCAGCGCCATCGTGTAGTCGTACAGCGCGCCGTCGGTGCGTACGCCGTGCGGCGCGCCGTAGCGGCGCTGCAGGCGTTCGGCGAGCACGCCCTGCGCGATCAGTTCGCGCGCTTGCGCCTGAACCTCGTCCGGATAGCCCGCGAGGTAGTTCGGTGCGGGCACGCGCGGCAGCATCGGCGTCAACCCGGGACCCGTGGGTCGTCGCGCGCCGGGCCGGCGCGCAGGATGTCGAGCAGCACCAGCGCCAGCTCGCTCAGGTCGCCGGCCATGCCGGGCAGTGCCGCAGCACCGTCATGCCGCAGCGTCTCGCGCACCAGTTCCTCGCTGCCGCCGACCAGCGCGAGCAAGCGCGCGTCGGTGATCGGCGCCGCAGCACGGGCCGCATCGCTGCGCAGCGCCAGCAGCGCGCGCCAGCGCCCGACCCACTGCGCCATGACCCAGGCGCGGCGCTCGAGCGCCGGCCGGCCGGCGCCCAGCACCTCGATCGTGAACGCCCAGGCGGCCTCGGGCCGGCTCGCGAGCGCATCGAGATAGGCCTGCACCGCGCGCCGGATGCGCGGCTCGACGGGCAGCGCCGGCAGCTCGGCGAGCGCACGACGGATCGCGTCGAACAGGCTCGACATGCCGTCTTCGTAGGCGGCGAGAAAGCAGGCCTCGAGGTCGGTGAACTGCTCGTAGAACGTGCGTCGCGAGACGCCGGCGAGGGCGATCACGTCGGCCACCGTCGCCGCGCCGTAGCCTTTGCGCGCGACCACCTTCGCGACCGCGTCGAGCAGCCGAACGCGCTGCGAGGCCGCGACGGCCTGCTGGGTCAGCGGATGCCGGCCGCGCGGCAGGCGCGCGGCGGCTTCGTCGCGAGGGGTCGTTGGCATCGGTCTTGCCGGCGTGATCTGGAAACACTATCATACCGTCAGGAAACGATTTTGTTTCCCAATCTCCGAGGAGTCTGTCCGATGGTTGCGAACGTGCTGGTGGGGCTGGTCGTGCTGATCCACGTCTACATCGTCGTGCTCGAGATGTTCCTCTGGGACAAGCCGTTCGGCCGCAAGGTGTTCGGCAGCACGCCCGAGTTCGCCGCTGCCTCGAAGGTGTTGGCCGCGAACCAGGGCCTGTACAACGGCTTTCTGGCCGCCGGCCTGATCTGGGGCCTGGGCATGGGCGCGGCCGGGCAGCCGGTGCAGCAGTTCTTTCTCGGCTGCGTGATCGTCGCGGGGCTCTACGGCGCAATGACCGTGGGCATCAAGATCCTGTTCGTGCAGGCGGTGCCGGCGGCGCTGGCGATGGCTGCGCTGCTGCTGAAGCTGTAAGGCGCCGGCCCTCGCACGGCGCAGGGCCGCCGCGCGCGTCGAAGACGACCAGGACGTTGGGCTTGTAGCCGCCACGCGCGCGTGCAAACACCCGAACAGCGCGGTTTGTCGCCCGCTGTTCGGCGGCTGCAAGGCCGGTTCGTACCAGCGCCGACACAAAGCCGACACGCTGCAGTGACGCGGGCTTTCAAGAATGAGCGCGTCGCCCTTCGCCCTGACCGGCGGTGGCGGCTGGCCCCCTTCAACCTGCGAAAGGAAACACCGATGAGTACGATCAGCGGGATCGGCAGCGCGAGCAGCGCATGGTCCGAGATGAGCAGCGCACGCGCGAGTTCGCGCTCGGCGCGGATGTTCGGCAAGGTCGACGCCGACAGCAGCGGCACCGTCGACGCGACCGAGCTGCAGAGCATGCTCGACGACATCAACGACAAGACCGGCACCACGCTCGGCAGCGCCAGCGACCTGATGACGTCGATGGACACCGACGGCAGCGGCAGCCTGAGCGCCGACGAGCTCGATGCCGGCATGAAGAGCCTGATGCCGGCGCCGGGTTCGACGGTGGACTTCGCTCAGCAAAGCGGCGGTGCCAGGCCGCCCCCGCCGCCCGACGGCGAGATGCCGCCACCGCCGCCGGCGGATGCCAGCACCGGCGCGAGCAGCAGCGCCGACCCGCTGGACACCAACGGCGACGGCGTTGTCTCGGCCGAGGAGCGTGCCGCCGGCGCGATGCAGGATGCGATCGGCAACCTGTTCGCCGCCGCCGACATCGATGGCGACAAGTCGATCAGCCAGAGCGAGGCCGATGCCCTCGCGAAGAACATCGAGGCGGCGCTCGAGGGCTTGCAGAGTTCGAGTTCAGGCGCAGGCTCGTCCGGCGACCCGTCGAGTGGCTCCTCGGACAAGGCCTCCAGCCTGACACTGTCGTCGTTCATCGAGCTGGTGCTCAAGCAGTACGGCCAGACCGCGGCGGCATCGGCCACGAGCACCAGCGACAGCTCGATCAGCGTCACCGCCTGAGCCTGCGGGCAACGATGACCCGCCGGGCCCGCGCGCTCCGGCGGTGTCAGTCGGCCGCGAAACAGTAGAACAGACCGGCGCTGCCGGTCGTCTTCAACGCGTCGGCGCTGCAGCCGCGCGACAGGTGCGACGAGTTCCACGACTTCGCCGGCACGCTGTCGTCGAGGCCGGTCCGGTCGTGGTGGCCGAGCATCGCGGAGCCTTCGCCGCTCTGCGTCCAGTTGCCGCAGGTCGTGTTGACGTTGCCGGCGATGAAGCTGCCGTCGGGCTGCGAGCCGGTCAGCATGTCGTGCATGTTCGGCGTGTCGCCGCGGCCGTTGACGATCGCGCCGGTCTCCGTCAGCGCGGTCTGCTTGCTGATGTTGTTCGCGCCGTGCAGGTTCGCGACGTCGGTCGCGACGACGACGCCCTTCGCGTTCGTCCAGGGCCCCTTGCCGATGCGGTCGCGCGCGTTGACGCCGGGCACGTTCGCGGTCGGCTGCTGGCTCAGGTAGGCGCGCCAGGTGCGGTTGCCGGCGCCGGCCGCGCTGGCGAGCGTCTGGCATTGCCGGTCGGCACCGGCGAGGCCGCCGAGGTCGGCGCCCTGGCCCGGCCCGGCGCTGGTGACGAAGAAGCTCATGCCGGTCTTGGCGCCGCCGGCCATGCTGCCGCACGCCGCGAGCGCCGCGACCGCGATGGCGCCGGCGGCCAGCGCCCACGCGCGGATCGACTTCCTGTGGATTTGCAGCATCTTGTTTCTCCTCTGGGTGATGGACAAAAGCGACCGAGGCTGTCGAGTCTGCCGCAAAGCGGCGCGAGCGCGGACTAGGGCAAAGACCGAGCCGATCCCGGCGCCGGCAAGCGGAATTCAGCGCCCGCGCGCGCGTACGCTCCAGGTCTTGAACGCGTTCGGCGTCAGCGCCCGCCTGAGCAGCTGCACCAGCTGCCCTTCGGTCAGGCCGTGTGCCATCAGCACCGCATTGAACGGCGGATGATCGTCCCACGCGGTCGCGATGACGCGCTGGATCTCGGCGGGCGTCAGACGGGGAACGGGCTTGGCCATGTGCCGATTGTCGGTCAGGCCCGCATCGCGCTGTGCGATGCTCCCGACATGCACCGACGTTCGCTGCTCCTGTGGCTCGCCGCCGCGCCCGCGTTCGCGGCCACGCCGCCCGCGGCGTTGCGCTTTCCGATCGACTTCGGCGCGCACGCCGACACGCGCACCGAGTGGTGGTACATCACCGGCCAGCTGCAGGCGGGCGCCCGGCTGTGGGGCTTTCAGGTCACGTTCTTCCGCGTCGCGACCGGCATCGGCGCGGCGTCGGCGAGCCGCTTCAATCCATCGCAGCTGCTGTTCGCGCATGCGGCGCTGACCGATCTCGAACAGCGGCGGCTGCGCCACGACCAGCGCATCGCGCGCAGCGGCTTCGGCGTCGCGCAGGCGCGCGCCGACGACACGGCCGTGCTGCTTCGCGACTGGCACATGAGCCGCGTGCCGCAACCCGACGCTGCGCCGCTGAGCCGCTACGCCGCACGGGTCGCGAGCGACGCCGCCGGCTTCGCGTTCGAGTTGCAGTTCGACGCGACGCAGCCGGTGCTGCTGCAGGGCGACGCCGGCGTCTCGCGCAAGGGCCCGGGCGGCGCCGAGACGAGCCACTACTACAGCGAACCGCAGCTCGCGGTCGAAGGCACGCTGACGCTCGACGGCCGGCCCGTCGCGGTCACCGGCCGGGCCTGGCTCGACCACGAGTGGAGCGATGCGTTCATCCCGCGGCAGGCGGTCGGCTGGGATTGGCTCGGCATGAACCTCGACGACGGCGGCGCGTTGACCGTGTTCCGGCTGCGGCGCGCCGACGGCAGCGCGGTCTACGCCGGCGGCAGCCTGCGCCGCGCCGGCGAAGCGGTGCGCAGCTTCGGCCCCGAGGAGGTGCGGTTCACGCCCGGCCGCGTCTGGGAAAGTGCGGCGACGCGGGCGCGCTACCCGGTGCAGTGGACGATCGCGACGCCGGCCGGCCGCTTCGTCGTCGAGGCGCTGCTCGACAACCAGGAACTCGACAGCCGCGCCAGCGCCGGCGCGATCTACTGGGAGGGCCTCAGCGAGCTGCGCGACGACGCCGGCCGGCGCATCGGCCGCGGCTACCTCGAGATGACGGGCTACGCCGCGGCGCTGCGTCTCTGAGCGTGGCCGGCGGGCCGAGCGCCGGGCCGCCCCAAGCCGGCCCGCGCCCCCGCGGGGGGCCGTCTGTCGTACTCGACAGACGGGGGGCACCACTCATTCAGTGTGCGCCGCCGCCTCCTGCGGCGGCACCGGCCTTCGGCTTCGCGAACCAGATCACCGCGACCAGCGCGAAGAACAGCAGCGACGACATGTAGAACACGTCGGTCACCGCCATCGTGTAGGCCTGCTGGTCGATCGTGCGGTTGATGTTCGCCAGCGCCTGCTCGCTGCTGAAGCCGCCCGCGGCCAGTTGACCCATCACCTGCGTCGCCGCGTTGTTCGTCGTGTTGATCGCCTCGGCGAGTTGCGCATGGTGCAGGATCGCGCGGTTCTCCCACAGCGTCGTGAACAGCGAGGTGCCGACCGCGCCGGCGGTGATCCGCACGAAGTTCGACAGGCCGGCGGCGGACGGCAGCTTGTCCGGCGTGAGCCCCGAGAACACGATCGCCTGCAGCGGGATGAAGAAGAACGCCATCGCCGCGCCCTGCAGCACGGTCGGGATCAGGATGGTCGTGAAGTCGGCCTGCGCGTTGAAGTTCGAGCGCATCCACAGCACGACGCCGAAGCCGATGAACGCCACCGTCGCGAGCTTGCGCGGGTCGATCTTGCTGACGTTCTTGCCGACCCATGGCGACAGGATGATCGCGAGGATGCCGACCGGCGCCGTCGCGAGACCGGCCCAGGTCGCCGTGTAGCCCATGTACTGCTGCAGCCACAGCGGCAGCAGCACGACGTTGCCGAAGAACAGCCCGTACGCGACCGACAGCGACACCGTGCCCATCGTGAAGTTGCGCCGCGCGAACAGGCGGATGTCGACGACCGGGTGCTTGTCGGTCAGCTCCCACGCGATGAAGAACAGGAACGCGACGAGCGAGGTCACCGCGAGGATCACGATCTGGCCGGAGTTGAACCAGTCGAGCTCCTTGCCCTTGTCGATCATGATCTGCATCGCGCCGACGAACAGCACCAGCAGGCCCAGGCCGACGTAATCGAGCGGCACGCGCCGCGGACCCGGGTCGCGCTTGTGATAGATCGACCAGGTCAGGCCGGCCGCGAACAGCCCGACCGGGATGTTGATGTAGAAGATCCACGGCCACGAGATGTTGTCGGTGATCCAGCCGCCGAGCAGCGGCCCGGCGACCGGTGCGACAAGCACCGTCATCGCCCACATCGCCATCGCGGTGCCGGCCTTCGCCTGCGGGTAGCTCGCGAGCAGCAGGGTCTGCGACAGCGGGATCATCGGCCCCGCGACGAAGCCCTGCAGCACGCGAAACGCGATCAGCATGCCGATGTTCGGCGCCAGACCGCACAACCACGAGGCGAGCACGAACAGCAGGATGCTGAGGGTGAACAACCGCACCTGGCCGAAGCGCTGCGAAAGCCAGCCGGTCAGCGGCACCGAGATCGCATTCGCGACCGCGAACGAGGTGATGACCCAGGTGCCCTGCGACGGGCTCACGCCGAGGTCGCCGGCGATCGCGGGAATCGACACGTTCGCGATCGAGCTGTCGAGCACGTTCATGAAGGTCGCGAGCGACAGCGCGATGGTGCCGAGCACCAGCTGGCTGCCGCTCAGCGGCGGGAACGCGGCCGGGCGCGCCGGCGCGGCCGGTGGCGGCGCCGCGGGCGCGGCGCCCGCGGGCAGCGTGGCAGAGGTGGAGGCCATGGCGATCGGTCGCTGCTGCGAGTGTTACTGGTGGGTCGTGGGCGGCAGCGCGTTCGAGCCGGCGACCGTCGTCGCGACCGGTGCCGCCGAGGCGACGCCGGCGGCCGGCGCGGGCGCCTTCTGCGGTGCGCGCTCGGGCTTGGCGGCGGCGTTGCTCGCGACCTCGGTCGCGCCGACGCGGCCGCCGTTCGCGGCAATGATCTTGCGCACCTCGGCATCGGCCGCACTGTTGTTGTCGTTGAAGACGTTGGTCTGCGCGACGGTGGAGGCGCGCGAGCCGTCGGCCAGCATCGCGCCATCGGTCTTGCGGATGTCGACCTTGGCGTCCATCGACAAGCCGACCCGCAGCGGATGCTCGACCAGCTCCTTCGGGTCCAGCGCGATGCGCACCGGCACACGCTGCACGACCTTGATCCAGTTGCCGGTCGCGTTCTGCGCCGGCAGCAGCGCGAACGCCGAGCCGGTGCCCGCGCCGAGACCCTCGATGCGGCCGCTGTACTCGACCTTCTTGCCATAGACGTCGGCCTCGAGCGTGACCGGCTGGCCGATGCGCAGGTTCTTCAGTTGGCTCTCCTTGAAGTTCGCATCGATCCAGACCTGGTTCAGCGCGATCACCGACATCAGCGGCGTGCCGGCCTGCACGCGCTGGCCGAGCTGCACGCTGCGCTTCGCGACGAAGCCGTCGACCGGCGCGAGCAGGTCGGCGCGGTGCAGCGCCAGGTAGGCCTCGCGCACGCGCGCTGCGGCGCGCTGCACGTTCGGGTGCTGCTCGGCGGCGATGCCGTCGGTCAGCGTCTGGTTCGACGAGAGCTGCTCGCGCGCCGCGAGCACCGCCGATTGCGCGGCGATCACGCTGCTCTTCGCGGCGGCGAGCGCAGCGGTCGAGTGGTTGAACTCTTCCTTGCCGACCGCGCCGGTCGTGACCAGCGGCGCGCGCCGCGCGACGTCGTCCTGTGCGCGCGCCTCGTCGCTCTTCGCACGGGCCTGGTCGGCCTCGCGCAGGGCGATCTGCGCGCGCAAGGTGCTGTTGTTCGCGTACAGCGTGCGCACCTCGCGCACGGTCTGGGCGAGTTGCGCCTCCGCCTGCTCGAGCGCGACCTGCGCGTCCGCCGGATCGAGCTTCACGAGCAGCTGGCCGGCCTTGACGTGGTCCGTGTCGTCGGCGTTGATCGCGACGACAGTGCCGCCGACCTGCGGCGTCAGCTGCACCAGGTTGCCCTGCACGTAGGCGTTGTCGGTCGACTCGTAGTGGTTCAGCACCAGCGCCCAGTAGGCGCCGTACGCGATGCCGGCGACGACGACGGCGGCTGCGACGGCCGTCAGGGCCTTCTTGCGGGCCGGATTGCCTTGCGCTGCTGCGGCGGGAGGGGTCGTGACTTCAGGGGAGCTCATGCGGTTTCTCCGGTTCGATTCGGTTCGTGTCGGGGCTCGCGGGGACGCGGGTTCATGCGCCGGCGGCGAGGTTCTGCGGCGTGGCCGGCACATAGCCGCCGCCGAGCGCGCGGATCAGCGTGATCTGCACGTCGAGCGCGCGTGCCTTCAGGTCGGCACCGAGGCGGCGCTGGTTCAGCACGCTGGCCTCGGCGGTGAGGACGGTCAGGTAGCTGCCGAGCCCGGCCTTGTAGCGCTGGGTCGCGAGGTCGTAGGCCGACTCGGCGGCGGCCAGCGCGTTCGCCTGCTCGGCCTGCTGGCGCTCGATCGAGCGCACCGAGCTGAGCTGGTCGGCCGTGTCGTGGACCGCGTCGAGCACCGCGCCGTTGTAGCTCTCGATCGCGAGGTCGAGGTCGGCGGTCTTGCCGCGCAGGTTCGAGCGCAGCCGGCCGGCGTCGAAGATCGGCAAGGTCAGCGCCGGACCGACGCCGTACTGCTCGCTGCCCGAGCGCGCGAGGCGATCCAGGCCGATGCTCGACAGGCCGACGAACGCGGTCAGGTTGATGTTCGGGTAGAAGCTCGCCTTCGCGCTCCTCACGTCGCCGGCAGCGGCCTCGATGCGCCAGCGCGCGGCGCTGATGTCGGCACGGCGGCCGAGCAGGTCGGCTGGCAGCGCGCCGGGCACCGGCAGCGCCTGGACGCTGCGCAGCGGCACGATCAACCCGTCGTACGTGCTCGGCGGCTGTGCGGTCAGCGCCGCGAGCGCGTGGCGCCCGAGCGCGATCTGCTCGTCGAGCTGCTCGATCTGCTGGCGCGACTCGGGCAGCGCTCCCTCGCCCTGGCGCAGCTCGACATTGGTGTCGAGCCCGCCCGAGACGCGCTGGCGGATCAGCGCGAGGATCTCGTCGCGTGATTTGAGCGATCGCGCCGCGACCTCGCGCTGCTCGAACAGGCGGCCGAGTTGCACGTAGGTGCGCGCCACGTTGCTCGCGAGCAGGATGCGCGCGGCCTGCACGTCGGCCTGCGCAGCGCGCTGCGCGCCGACCGCGGCTTCGATCGCGGCGCGGTTGCGACCGAAGAAGTCGAATTCGTACGACGCGCCGATCTGCGCGGTGCCGAGCGTGAAGATGCCGCCGCCGAGCGGCGGCGGGTAGATGCTGTTGGCGCTGAAGCGCTGGCGCGTCGCGTCGAGCTCGCCGTTGACATGCACGCCGTCGGCCGATTGCGCGACGCCAACGGCCGCCTGCGCACGCTCGAGGCGCGCCTGCGCGACCTTCAGGCCGGGATTGCCGGCGAGCGCACGCGCGACGATGTCGTCGAGCGTGGCGTCGCCGAAGCTGCGCCACCAGTCGGCGGCGACGGTCGGCGCCGTGGCACTCGCGTCGAGGCCGACGCTGGCGGGCGCGATCGGCTGCGCGCTCGACGCAATGCCCGCGCTGCTGGCGCAGCCGCTGAGCGTCAGCACGACACTCGAGGCGATCGCGACGGCGACCGCGGTGACCACCGGCAGGAGGTTGCGCATGCAGCGCGCATGGGCCTGCAAGATCTGCCGGACTGCGAACGTTTCGTTCAATAGCTGTTGTGGCTTCATTTGCTTAGGCAATCAATTCTTTACACTCGGGGGTGGGCGCACGGTCGCCGTGTCAGCCCGCGTCGCGCAGCGCTTCGCCGGACTCGAGCATGCGCTGCAGGTAATTGCGCAGCGCCATCCACTCGGTCTTCGAGAAGCCGGCCAGGTGCGCGTTCAAGACCTCGGCCAGCACGGCCGGCACCTCGGCAATCGCGGCCAGGCCTTCGGGCGTCAACTCGACCTGCACGACACGGCGGTCTTCGGTCGAGCGCACCCGCTTGCACAGGCCCTTCTTCTCGAGGCGATCGAGCAGGCGCGTCATCGCGCCGGCATCGACGTTGAGCCAGCGCGCGAGCTCGGCCACGGTCGATGCCCCGCCGACGGTCTTCAGGCGCATCAGCGGGCCCCACTGCGCGCTCGTCAGGCCGTGCTCGTCGAGCCGCTTGTCGGCCTGCGAAACGATCGACAACATGATGCGTTTCATCAGGTAGGCGACGCTCTCTTCCGCACAGTAGCTGGCGGCGCGGTAGAAATCGGCGGGGGGAGCGATGCGGGTCACGGCAGGCCTTGTTCGACGGGATGCCGTGAATATACTTGCCTAGGCATTAAATGTCAAGGCTTTGTCTGCCCGTGCAGTGGTGGCGCCGGGCCGGATGCCACGGCCTCTACACTTCGGCGCATGCCCAGCCCTGCCCAACCCGCATCGATGCCGATGCCGGCATCCACCCGAACCGCGACGCCGGCGCCGGCGCGCAATGTCCGCTCGCTGAGCGGATTGGTCCCGTTCCTGCGGCCGTACCGCGTCAGGATCGGCCTCGCGTGCTTCTTCCTCGTGATGGCGGCGCTGAGCACGCTGGTGTTCCCGGCCGCGATGAAATCGCTGATCGACGAGGGCTTCGTCGCCGCCGACCCCGGCACACGCGTGATGGCGATGCGCGAGCACTTCGTCGCGCTGTTCGCGGTCGGCGCGGCGCTCGGGCTGTTCTCGGCGCTGCGCTTCTACATGGTGACCTGGCTCGGCGAGCGCGTCACGGCCGACCTGCGCAACGCGGTCTACGCGCACGTCGTGACGCAAAGCCCCGAGTTCTTCGAAAGCACCCAGACCGGCGAGGTGCTGTCGCGCCTGACGACCGACACGACGCTGGTGCAAACGGTCGTCGGCTCGAGCCTGTCGATGGGGCTGCGCAACACGGTGCTGGGCATCGGCGCGATGGCGATGCTGGTGATCACGAACCCGGTCGTGATGACGCAGGTGCTGGGCATTCTCGTGATCGTCGTGCTGCCGAGCCTGTATTTCGGCCGGCGCGTGCGCAAGCTCTCGCGCGCGAGCCAGGACCGCGTCGCCGACTCGAGCGCGATCGCCGCCGAGGTGCTGAACGCGATTCCGGTCGTGCAGAGCTACACGCAGGAGGCGCGCGAGGCGAAGCGCTTCGATGTCTCGACCGAGAACGCGTTCGAGACCGCGGTGAAGCGCACGCGGATGCGCGCGATCCTGGTCGCGTTCATCATCACCGCGACCTTCGGCGCGCTGCTGTGGGGGCTGTACCAGGGCACGCAGGCGGTCGCGCGCGGCGACATCACGGCCGGGCACCTGGGGCAGACCGTCGTCTACGTGATCATCCTGGTCAGCAGCGTCGCGGTGCTGTCGGAGGTCTACGGCGACCTGCTGCGTGCCGCCGGCGCGACCGAACGCCTGATGGAACTGCTGAACCTGAGTTCGCCGATCACGTCACCGGCGCATCCGGCAGCGCTGGCGACGACGAGCGGCGGCTCGGCGGTCGCGCTGCGCGACGTGACGTTCCGCTACCCGTCGCGGCCGCAGCGCGCAACGCTGTCGCACTTCAACCTGAGTGTCGCGCCGGGCGAGACGGTCGCGCTGGTCGGGCCGAGCGGTGCCGGCAAGAGCACGGTGTTCCAGCTGCTGCTGCGCTTCTACGACACGGCCGCCGGCGAGGTCGTCGTCGACGGCGTGCCGGTGCGCGAGGTCGCGCTCGAGGCGCTGCGCGAACGCATCGGCATCGTGCCGCAGGACAGCGTGATCTTCTCGGCCGACGCGATGGAGAACATCCGCTACGGCCGCCCCGGCGCGAGCGACGCGGAGGTCGTCGCGGCCGCGCAGGCCGCTTTCGCACACGACTTCATCACCGAGCTGCCCGATGGTTACCGCACCTTCCTCGGCGAGCGTGGCGTGCGGCTGTCCGGCGGCCAACGCCAACGCATCAGCATCGCGCGCGCGATGCTGAAGAACCCGCCGCTGCTGCTGCTCGACGAAGCGACGAGCGCGCTCGACGCCGAGAGCGAACGCATGGTGCAGGCCGCGCTCGAATCGGCGATGAAGGACCGCACGACGCTGGTCATCGCGCACCGCCTCGCGACCGTGCAGCGCGCCGACCGCATCGTCGTGATGGAAGCCGGCGAGATCGTCGAGACCGGCACGCATGCGCAGCTCGTCGCCTCCGGCGGCCTGTATGCGCGCCTCGCCGCGTTGCAGTTCGATCGCTGAGATGTTCTGCTGTAGGTTTCAACTGACACGGGTCGTTGCAGCGCTCCGACAGCGCCGGTCACGACGGCTCGCCAGAATCCCCGTGTCGACGCGCCCGCATCGGCGCGCCGCACATCCTGCTTTCATCTGAAGGACAACAACATGAACCACGCCATTCATCTGCGCCTCGGCGCGTGTGCGATCGCCGCGCTGCTCGCCGCCGGCTGCGCCGACATGAGCGAACGCCAGAAGGGCACCGCGATCGGGGCCGGGGTCGGCGCCGGTGCCGGCGCGGTGATCGGCAGCGCGACCGGCGGGCGCGCCGGCACCGGCGCGGTGATCGGCGGCGCGCTCGGCGCGGTCGCCGGCAACCTGTGGTCCAAGCGCATGGAAGACCGCCGCAACGCGATGGAGCAGGCGACGCGCGGCACGAACGTCGAGGTCTCGCGTACCGCCGACAACCAGCTGAAGCTGAACATCCCGAACGACATCTCGTTCGACACCGGCAGCGCCGCCATCAAGCCCCAGCTGCGCACGGTGCTCGACCCGTTCGCGAACAGCCTGCGCGATGACCCGAGCGCGCGCCTGATGATCGTCGGTCATACCGACAACACCGGCTCCGACGCGATCAACAACCCGCTGTCGGTCGAGCGCGCGCACAGCGTGCGCGACTACCTGGTGACGCGCGGCGTGGCCGCGCAGCGCGTCGACACCGCGGGCCGCGGGGAGCGCGAACCGATCGCCGACAACACGACCGAAACGGGCCGCGCGAAGAACCGCCGGGTCGAGATCTTCCTGCGCGAGCCGGCGCCGAGCTGAGCGCGGCGGCGCGCCCGGTCTCGAAGCCGGACCCGATGGATAATCGCGCCTCGCTTCCCAACGAACGTCACGCGATGCCCCCTGCCTCCCGCCCGATCCGCTCGCAGTACGAAGATTTCATGCGCCACGTGGGCACGCACGGAGTCTACAAGCCCGACCGCACCGGCACCGGCACGACCAGCGTGTTCGGGCACCAGATGCGCTTCGACCTGAACGAGGGCTTTCCGCTCGTCACGACGAAGAAGGTGCACCTGAAGTCCATCATCCTGGAGCTGCTGTGGTTCCTGCGCGGCGACAGCAATGCGAAGTGGCTGCAGGAACGGGGCGTGACGATCTGGAACGAATGGGCCCAGCCGGACGGCGATCTCGGCCCGGTCTACGGCGTGCAATGGCGCTCGTGGCCGACGCCCGACGGCGGCCACATCGACCAGATCGCCGAGGTCGTGAAGCAGCTCAAGACCAACCCCGATTCACGCCGCATCATCGTCAGCGCCTGGAACGTGGCCGAGCTGTCGAAGATGGCGCTGATGCCGTGCCATGCGTTCTTCCAGTTCTACGTCGCCGAAGGGCGGCTGAGCTGCCAGCTGTACCAGCGCAGCGCCGATGTCTTTCTCGGCGTGCCTTTCAACATCGCGAGCTACGCGCTGCTGACGCACATGCTGGCACAGCAGTGCGATCTGCAGGTCGGTGACTTCATCTGGACCGGCGGGGACTGCCACATCTACAGCAACCACGCCGAGCAGGTCGCGCTGCAGCTGGCGCGGGCGCCGCACGCGTATCCGACGCTGTCGATCAAGCGCCGGCCGGCATCGATCTTCGACTACGCGTACGAGGACTTCGAGGTGCTCGGCTACGAGCACCATCCGGCGATCAAGGCGCCGGTCGCCGTCTAGGCGGGATCACTTCGCGGAAGAGGCCGGCGTCACCGCGGCCTTGACCTTTTTCGCGCCCTTCGTGACGCCCTCCTTGGTGCGCTCGGCTGTCGTGCTGGCGACCTCGGCGGTCTTCTTGGCGCCCTTCTTGACGGCCGAGCCGACCTTCCTGGCGCCCTTCTCGACACCGGCCTCGGTGCGCTCGACGGTGGTGCCGACCACTTCGCCGGTCTTCGTCGCGCCCTTCTTGATCGCGTTGCCGGTCTTGGTGGCGGCGGTCGACGCGGCGGACGGGGCCTCGGGCTCGGCGGCCTGAGCGACGGCGGCAAGGACAAGGGCGAGCGAGGCGGTCAACAGGCGATTCATCGACGAGATCTCCAGCGGGTTGAGGATCGATGGCGCTGCGCGCACAGCGCCCATCGGGCTCGCGCAGTGTATCGGGTGCCGGCCGTCAGATCACCGCTCGCGCGCGCCGCGTGCGAGCCTCGGACAGCAGCGGATGGATCAGCGCCCCGAGCTGCTCCAGGCTGTATTCCTTCTGCAGCAGACCGCGCACGCCGGCGCGCAGCGCCGCCGCGCGCATCTCGTCGGAGACGTAGCCGGAGCTGATCACCACCGGCAGCTCGGGTGCGATGCGCGCGATCTCCTCGGCGAGATCGAGGCCGGTCATCTCGGGCATGTTGAAGTCGGTCACGATCAGGTCGAACGCGGTCGGCGCGGCACGCACGCGCGCCAGCGCGTCGTGCGGCCGATCGAGCGCGCTGACGCGGTATCCGGCGTGCTGCAGCAGGCTCTCGATCATCAACAGCATTGCCGGGTCGTCGTCGACGTACATCACATGTTCGCCCGCGCCGCGCGGCGCTTCGGGCGCTGCATCTTCGCTCGGCGCGGTCGAGGTCGTCGCACTCGACAGCGGCAGGTAGACATGGAAATTGCTGCCGCGCTCGGGCGCGCTGTCGACGCTGATCGCGCCCTGGTGAGCCACGACGATGCCGTGCACGACCGACAGCCCCAGGCCGGTGCCCTCGCCGACCCGCTTGGTCGTGAAGAACGGCTCGAATGCGCGCGCACGCGTGGCCTCGCTCATGCCACAGCCGTTGTCGGCCACCGACAAGTGGGCGTAGGCACCGGGCGGAATCTCGCCGAGCGCGCGCGCCGCGTCGGCGTCGATCTCGACCCGCTCCAGGACGATCGTGATGCGGCCGGCGCCACCCCGCATCGCGTGCCAGGCGTTGGTGCACAGGTTCATCAGGATTTGCTGCACGTTGGTCGCATCGGCGCCGATCTGCAGCGGTGCATCGCTGAGCTTCAGTTCGAGTTCGACGAGGCTCGGCAGCGTCGAGCGCAACAGCACGATCGCCTCCTCGACGAGCGGGCGCATCGGCTGGCTCACCAGCGCGTGCGGCTGCATCCGGCTGAACGCGAGGATCTTCTGCACCAGACTGCGCGCGCGCACGCCGGCCCGCTCGATCTGTCCGAGGCCGTGGGTCGCCGCATGCTCCGGCCCGACGTGCTGGCGCGTCAGCGCGACGTTGCCGAGAATCGCCGCGAGGATGTTGTTGAAGTCGTGCGCGATGCCCCCGGCGAGCGTGCCGATCGCCTCCATCTTCTGCGACTTGCGCAGCTGCGCCTCGAGCAGCTCGCGCCTGGCCTGCCAGTGCTTGCGCTCGGTGATGTCGGTCGCCATGCCGAGCGAGCCGATGGCCGCGCCGTCAGCATCGGTGATCGTCGCGGTGGAGATGGCGACCCAGAGCTCGGAGCCGTCCTTTCGGCGCATTCGGATGCCCTGCCAATCGCGCGCCTCGCGCCGGCCGGGCTCGGTGAGCCCGGTGTTCGTGGCGCGGTCGCGCTCGTCGATGAAGTCGACCAGCGGCCGCCCCAGCACCTCGTCGGCCGTGTGTCCGAGCATGCGCAGCAGCTTCGGGTTCGCAAAGCTCAGCGCACCCTCCTCGTCGACCAGCCAGATGCCCTCGTTCGCGGTCTCGACGATGCGGCGGTAGCGTTCCTCGCTGCCGCGCAACTCGTTCGTCATCGCGCGGGCCGTGCCGTGTGCGCGCACCCGCGCCGTCAACAGCAGGTAGGTCAGCGCGGCCAGCATCAGGCTCAGGCCGGCGCCCGCAATCACGATCACGCGTGCCGAATCGCGACTGAAGCGCGCTTCGAACTCGGGCAGGCTGCGCACGCTCAGCGTCCAGGTGTGCCCCCCGAGGGCGATGTACTCGTGCGCCTCGAAGCGCGCCGGCGGCCCGCTGTCGAGGTCGGGAGCGGTGCGGAAGATCAGCGTGTCGTCGTCGAGCCTGACGCCGTCGTGCACGCGCAGCGCCAGGCCCGGCGTGCCTTCGCCGTACAGGCTCGACATCAGGTCGCGGACGTGAAACGTCGCCCAGACCCAGCCGACGAGGTGGGCGCGCCGCGCCGCCACCGTGTCAGCCGCGGCGCCCGGCGCGTACAACGGCAGGATCATCAGGAACGCCTGCTGCGGGTTGTCGGCAGCATCGGAGGCGAGGTGGACGCGGCTTGTCACCGCCGCCCCGCCCGAGTCGCGCGCCTGGTCCATCGCGGCGCGACGGACCGGGTCGCTGTAGAGGTCGTAGCCGAGCGCGCGCGCGTTGTCCGCGCGCCGCGGCGCGATGTAGGTCACGGGCGCGACGAGCGGCCGCGCCCCGGCCGGGGCGATCGCGTAGCCGGTGACGCCGTCGGCGCGTTGCGCGGCGACATGGCCGGCGACGCGATCGGCGCTCAGCAGCGGGCCATAGTTGATCGACTGCAGGCCGGCGAAGTCGGCGCCGGCGAGCAGCGCATCGACATAGGTGTCGAAGCGCGCACGCTCGATCCGGTCCGCGCTGATGAACAGGCCCTGCACGCCGCGCAGCATCTGCTCGTAGCTCGCCATGCGTTGCTCGATCCGGCTCGCCGTCTGGCGCAGCCCGAAGTCGAAAGCGGCGCGCAGGCTGGCCTGCTCCGACTGCTGCTCATGGCGCCACAACGAGGCCGTGATGCTCAGCGACAGCGCGCCGATCAACAGCGCCAGCAGCGTGGGGAAGGCGCGCTTCACGACGGCCGTCGACTCAGTACCGCGTCAGCGCACGCGCCAGCTCGGCAGAAAAGTACTTCTCGAAGATGCGCTGCAGGGTGCCGTCGGCACGCATCTCGTCGACGAGCGCTCGCCAGGCCTGTTGCTGCGCCGGCGGCAAGGACTTCTTCGACATGATCAGGCCGTGCAGCACCGGCGGGTCATCGAACTCGAGGATCGTCGTCTGCGCGCGAATCGTGGCCTGCTCGATCGTCGGGTAGTCGAACGGCTCGATGATCATCGCCTGCACGCGGTTGTCGAGCAGCACCTGGTACAGCGGCTCCAGACTGGTCGCGAAACTGACGCGACGCGCGTCGTCCAGCGTGTCGACGAGTCGGTTCGCGTTCGGGCTGTAGCGAAAGCTGCGGATCACGCCGAGCCGCAGCGCCGGGTCGCGCTCGAATTCGGCCAGCGTCTGCGCGCCGGCGTCCTTGCGCACCAGCAGGTAGTACTTGTTCGACTCGTACCAGGCAAATGCCGCGAACCGATCGCGCGCCTCATTGGTGATGCCCGACAGGCTGAAGTCGAGCACCCCCGATTCGATCAGCTGCCAGATGCGCGCGCGCGGCATCACGCTGACGTTGAGCCGACAACCGCTGCGCCGCACGAGCTCGTCGGCAAGGTCCTTGTCGATCCCTTCGCCGGTCTGCGCCGAGTACAGCAGGCCGTGTTCGTGCAGCGCCAGGCTCAACGGTCGCGAGCAGTCGGGCCGTTCAGCCGCGCCGGCAAGCGGCGCTGCGAACATCAGCAACGACAGCAGCGCGAGGTGAAAGACGTGCGACATCGGGGAAGTTGGCGAAAGGGACAACAAAGCAGAATAACCGCCATCGCGCCGACCTACGCTGCGGGGCGTCCGGTGACGCGGCAATTTGGCACGCGCACACCGCGTGCCGGAGGTCGACGGGCCAATGAACAACGCCCCGGCAGCGCGAGGCTCCAAGGGCGTTGCATGCGACAGCGGTGCCAGGAGTCGGATACTGGGGAAGGCAGCAGTACGCTTTGTCGGAGACAAATCATGAAGACCCCACTTTGCACGCGGCTGGGCATGGGCGTGCCGATTGTGCAGGCGCCCATGGCAGGCGGATGGACGACTCCCACGCTGGTCGCAGCGGTGTGCAATGCCGGGGGGCTCGGCATTCTGGCCGCGGCCCGCTTGTCGGCGGAGCAGTTGCAACAGCAGATCGAGGCCGTACGGCGGCTGACCTCGCGGCCGTTCGGGGTCAATTTCCTGCTTGCGGCGCCGGATGTACCGCCCTCCGATGTCGGCGCCATCCAGAACGTGCTCGATGCAGGCCGGTCCCGACTCGGGCTCGCACGTGGCTCGACCTCGCTTCAATTGCCGCCATCGCCGTTCGCCGCACAGTTCGAGCTCGTGTGTCGGGCCGAAGTACCGGTGCTGAGCTTCGCGATGGGAAACCCCGCAGCCTGGGTTGAGCGCGCGAAGGCGAGCGGAGCGTTCGTGATCGCGATGGCAACGACTGTCGACGATGCAACTCGACTTCAGTCTTGCGGCGTCGACGCCGTCGTCGCGCAAGGTGCCGAGGCCGGAGGCCATCGATCCAGCATCGACACGCCTTCGGATGCCGAACTGCCGCTCGTCGGACTGATGGCGCTGCTGCCTCAGATGGTCGATGCGTTGCAGATCCCCGTCATTGCGGCCGGCGGCATCATGGATGGGCGCGGCGTGCTCGCCGCGCTTGCGCTGGGCGCCGAAGCGGTCCAGCTCGGCACTCGTTTCCTGCTCGCCGCCGAAAGCGGCGCGTTTCCCGCCTACCGGCAACGGCTCATCGAGGCCACCGAGTCCGACACCGTGGTGACACGCTCCCTCACAGGGCGGTCGGCTCGGGCGCTGCGCAACGACCTGGTTCGCACCATCGAGGAAAGCGGCGTCCCCGTGCTTGGATGGCCCTATCAAGGACTGGCGGCGGAGGACCTGTACCGCGCCGCCATCGCGAAGGGGGACGCGGCGTGGGCGCCGCTGCTCGCGGGACAAGGGCTGCGGCTCGCACGCGAGGTCTCGACAGCCGCCGAGATCATGGCGTCGCTGAGCGAAGAAGTCGACTTGCAACTGGAGCGACTTCGTCGGACCTCAGGCGCTTGACGTTCGAGCGTTGTGCCCAAGGCTTGCCTCCGTAGTCGAGTACGGGAGTATTCTGAGCTGTCTGACCAGCCTGGACCTTGCCACATGGAATGGATCACACGTGCCGCCGACAAGGCCGGAGTCGTGGGCAGCATCGTTTCGGCGGCCGCATGCCCGGCCTGCTTCCCGGCGCTGGCGAGCCTTGGCGCGGCCCTGGGCTTGGGCGTCTTCGCCAAGTACGAAGGCCTGCTCATGACCACGCTGCTTCCTCTTTTCGCGGGCGTCGCATTGCTCGCCAACGCGCTCGGATGGCTACGCCATCGGCAGTGGCATCGCAGCCTGCTGGGCATGATCGGCCCGGCGATCGTGCTCGCCGCCCTGCTGCTGTTCCCTGGCGAGGATTGGTTCGCGACCCTGCTCTACGCGGGCCTGGCCTGCATGGTCGGCGTCTCGCTATGGGATCTCTTCTCGCCGGCGAACAAGCGCTGCGACATCGACGGCTGCGCGACCCCGTCAGCACGCCCGTGACGCGTGAACCGAGTTCGCCCGCCAGCGTGATTCTCGGCTCCGTGCTGACCTGCCCGCAGTGCGGCCATTCCAAGCGAGAAGAGATGCCGGTAGCCGCGTGCCAATTCTTCTACGAGTGCGAGAACTGCAGAGTGCTGCTGCGTCCGAAGCCTGGCGATTGCTGCGTGTTCTGTTCGTTCGGCTCGGTGAAGTGTCCACCGGTCCAGGCTGCGCGGTCATGCTGCGGTTAGGTGGCCGCCCGGCCGACCTTCTTCCAACAGCCGATGGTCGAGTGACAGCGAACCGGCCCCTTCGAAAGGGTTACGGTCTTTACAGATTGCGCGTCAGCGGCAACAGCTCTACGACGTTGGACATCCATTCAAGCAAAGTCGGAGATGCACATGTCGCTGAGTCGCAGAATTCGTGTGGCGCCGCGCGCCCTGGCCGTGGTCGCATCCCTCGTGGCACTGTTGAGTCTGACCGCGTGCGGAGGTGGTGGTGACAGCGGCGTGACGCTAAGCGTCGGCGTCCTCGTCGAAGGGCAACCCGTCGGCGGTGCCGTGCAGCCGGGGGGAACCCAAAGCATTGTCATGTCTGCTGGCCAGTCTATCGAGCTGGATGCCAGTGAACCTGTCGTGTGGACGCTCCAAACAGGAACCACCTCGTTCGAGGGGTTCAACACCAGCGTGTACTACCAAGGCGTCACCATCACCGAAACGGCACTGAGCCCCTCGCGCATCGCCTTGGACACCTCGGCAGCATTCTTCCTCCCGTCGCCCGTGGCCATCACGCTGACAGCGGTATCAACCTTCGACTCCGCCATCGTGGCCACGGTCGATGTACTCATCACGAACTGACGGGACCGAGCCCGCGATGCCCTCGTTTCGGCAGACTGCTGCCCGCTACGTCCGTCCGGCTTGAACGCAATAGCGAGTAGCGCTCCCATCGAGCTGATCGGGTGCCACGCGGGTCGTGTGTGGGGACGCTTCAGTCGTCCTTCTTGACAGTCAGTTCGTTCTTCACGTTGCGCACACGCTCGGTTCCTTGGGCAATCGATACGGCCTTGTCGATCTCTTCCTGACTCCTTGCCGTTCCGGTGAGCCACACCGTGCCGTTCGCGTCGGTGTCGACGTGAATCTTCGCCAGACTGCTCAGGTGCTCAGCCGCCAGTTTGGCCTTCACTTTCGCCGTGATTGCCGAGTCCTTGACGAAGGCCTTGGGATGTTCTCGATCCTTGTCCTGGTCTGCGGCGTAGCTGATTGCGGGGACGAGAAACGCGCAAGTGATGAAGCCGGCGATGGTGAGTCTTGATTTCACGGCAATTCCTTTCGAGCTGAAATGGTGACCCGAACTTTGGCATCGGCGTCGCCATCGAGGCGTAAGAATTGGCTGTGCGCGGGGGTAGGACGGTGGCTCGCAGGCAGCACCTACTCGTCCCTCTGTCCCTCTGTCAATGCGTCGAGCTGGAACCGCCCACTCTTATCCACCAGCCAGGTCTCGATGTACGTGACGCCCCCCATCATCGCCGGCGCGGGCAACGGCGACGCCTGCTGGATGCCGAACTGAAATTGTCACCACGCCAAGAGCTGCCGGACTCTCACGATCTCCGCGCCGCGGCCTCAGAGGCCGACGAGGTAATGCGCGAGGTTTTCAATGTCTTGCGCGCTCAGCGTGCTCGCCACGCTGGTCATGTTGCCGGCATCGTTGGTGCGCGTGCGCGCCTTGAAGTCGGTGAGCTGCTTGACGATGTACTCGTAGTGCTGACCGGCGACGCGGGGGATCTCGTTCTGGCCCGCGAAGCCGGTCAGGTGGCACATCACGCACAGGGTCTCGTCGGCCTTGGCCTTGCCGAGTTTGGCCTTCGCGGCGTCCACCGCGAAGGTCTGCGGCGGTGGCTTCTGCTTGGCGAAGTAGTCCGACAGCTCGCGCATCTCGTCGCGCGTCATGCCGGCGACCATCGGCGTCATCAGATCGTTCTTGCGCCGCCCTTCCTGGAAGTCGCGCAGCTCGAGGTACATGTAGCGCGAGGTTTGGCCAGCCAGGATCGGATACGCCGGTTGGGTCGACTTGCCTTCGGGCCCGTGACAGGCGGCACAGACCGCCGCCTTTGCGGGGACAGCGTCGGCGCTCTGTGCTTGCGCCTGCGCCGCGAGCGCTGCCGACAAGGTCAGCAGGCTCACGGACAATCGGTGCGTCGAGGGCATGCGTCAGGGCAGCGCGAACACGAGCACGGTGTTGCCGCGCTTCGCGTCGATCTGGTTGTTGCCCCCGGCGGCGACCGCGACGTACTGCTTGCCACCGGCCGTGTACGACACCGCCGGCGCGTTGACGCCGGCACCGCACTGGTACTCCCACAACATCTTGCCGGTGCCCGCATCGAAGGCGCGGAACAGGCCGTTGGCCTCACCATTGAACACCAGGCCGCCGGCGGTTGCGAGCACGCCGCCGATCAGCGGCTGCTCGGTATCGAATTTCCACGCGACCTTGCCGGTGTCGATGTTGACGGCCGCCAGGCGACCCCACTGCTTCTCGCTCGCGATCACCTTGAACGCGCCGCCGAGCCAGAGCTTGCCGCCCGGGTACGCCGCCGTCTCGACGTGGTAGGTCATCGGCTGATGCAGGTTCGCCGCGTAGGCCAAGCGCAGCCTGGGGTTGATCGCCATCGGGCTCCATTCGACCCCGCCATTTGCGCCCGGCAGCATGCGCGCACCGTCCTTGGTCGGCAACACCCACATGTTCTCCTGCGGGATCATCGCTTCGCTAAAGCGGATCAGCTCGCCGGTCGCGCGGTCGTGCACGTAGATGTGGCCCGTCTTGCCGCCGTGGATTGCGACCTTGCGCATCTTGCCGTCCTTGCCGGCGGCTTCAGTCAGGATCACCGGGGAGACCGCGTCGAGATCCCACACGTCGTGCGCGACATACTGGTAGTGCCACTTGTACGCGCCGGTGTTCAGATCGACCGCGACGATCGAATCGGTATACAAATTGTCGCCCGGGCGCTCGGCGCCGTAGAGGTCGGGGCTCGGATTACCGACAACGAAGAAGACCGTGTTCGTTTCCTTGTCGACCGCTGGCGCCATCCACACTCCGCCGCCCAGCGTCTTGTAGAAGTCGGCGTTCTTCGCGAGCTGCGACTTCTCGGCCGCGATGTCACGGTGCATGTTGCGGCCGGTCGCGTCGTTGACGGCCCAGACGCCTTCATGGCCCTTCTCGGGGATCGTCGCGAAGCTCCATAGCAGCTTGCCGTCTTTCGCGTCGAAGGCCTTCACGAAGCCGCGGATGCCGTACTCGCCGCCATTCGTGCCGATCAGGATCTTGCCGTTGACTGCCACCGGCGCCATGGTCTCGGAGTACCCAGCCTCCGGATCGGCGATTTGCGTCGACCACAGCACCTTGCCCGTCTTGGCGTCGAATGCGAGCAGCTTCGCATCGAGCGTGCCCATGTAAAGGCGATCGCCCATCACTGCGACGCCGCGGTTGTTCGGGCCGCAGCAGTAGGTCGTGACCGCGCCCATCTTGTGCTTGTAGTGCCAGAACTCCTTGCCCGTCACCGCGTCGAGCGCGTACACGTGGTTGTACGAGGTCGTGATGTACATGATCCCGTCGACGACGATCGGCGCGGTCTCCATCGACTCGAGAACCTCGGTCTGGAACTGGAACGCAGGCCGCAGCTTCGAGACATTCGACGCATCGATCTGTTTCGCCGGGTAGTACCGGGTCTGCGCGTAGTTCATGTTCGAGTGCAGGAAGTTGGTGCCATCGTTGTCGGCGGCGTCCAGCTGCCCCTGCGATACCGAAATGTTCTTCGGCACAGGCGATCCTGTCGCCGCCGCCTGTCCCGAAATCTCGGCTTGGCCGAACGCTACGCCACCGAACGCATACAGTGCAGTGGCAACGGCCGTCATGGCCCACTTGGCCGATCCGAATGTCGATTGGTTCATCAATGTCTCCGGTTATGGTTCGGCGACTCTTGACACAAGTCACCGTGTCGCCGACGGTGTCTCGGATCGATCGCTGGGCGCGCCGACCAACGGCAAGCGTATCCAGATCGGTAACAACTGCAAACCGCTATTTGACGCTGCGGTGCAGCAATGGTCCTTTCGCGAGGGTTGTCATGAACGTCTTGCCGACACTTCCCAGATTCGCGTGGCTGTCCAGCCTGTACGCGTTTGCCCTGCTGCTGCCCCTGCGCGAAGCGAGTGCGCAGGCCGAGACCAACCCGAACCTCAACGCGCAGTTGCTCGTCGCCGCACGGCAAGACGATGTGAAAGCCGCCCAGCGCGTGCTCGCGCAAGGCGGGGTCGTCGAGTCGCGCAATCGGCTCGGCAAGACAGCGCTGCTGATCGCGTGCGAAAAAGGAAACCTGCCGCTCGCCGAACTCTTGCTGCGCAGTGGCGCGAACATCTCGACGACGTCGCTCGAAGGCGTGACGCCGCTGATCGCCGCCAGCTATGCCGGAAACGCCGAACTGGTGAAGCGCTTGCTTGCGGCCGGCGCAAAGACCGATTCGGTCGATCGCATGAACAAGTCCGCGATCATCTACGCCGCCGGCCGGGGCCACGTCGACGTCGTCGATGCGCTGCTCGCGAGCGGCATCGACGTCAACCTGTCCTACGAGCATCAGCTGACGTTGCTCATGTGGGCCTCCGGACAAGGACATCCCGATCTGGTCAAGCTGCTGCTCGCTCGCGGAGCAAAAGCGGACCTGCGCGACGATCGCGGCCTGAGCGCACTCGACATCGCGCGGCAGACCCAGCAGATGGCCACAGCCGAAGTGCTTGCAGCGAAGGAGCGTCCGTAGCGTCCCGGAAGACTCAAGCTGGCCGCCGATCATCGCGAGTGCGTCTTGCGCGATCAGGCGGCGTGCTTGGTCGCGCTTCTTCCTGACGCCCTTCAAACCCGTGTCGCTGCCTGAAAGCCGTCATCGGACCGCGCTTGACAGCACAACGCCAGAAGCGGATAAGTTCCTCAAGCGGGAGGCTGCTCGATGCGAGGGAATCTGCACAGCGATGACGCGTAAAACACTCATCCTCATACCTGGCGCGGGTGGCAGCGCCTGGTACTGGCATCTGGTCGTGCCAAGGCTCGAACGGATTGGGCATGAGGCCGTTCCTGTCGCGCTGCCGGCGGCCGACGATGCGGCCGGTCTGCCCGAATATGTTGACGCCGTCGTGCAGGCGATCGGCGATCGCGAGCCACGGCATGTCGTGATCGTTGCGCAATCCCTGGGCGGTTTTACCGCACCTCTCGTCTGCCAACAGATTTCGGTCTCACTGCTGGTGCTGGTCAATGCCATGATCCCCAAGCCCGGCGAAACGCCCGGCGCATGGTGGACGAATACCCGCCATAGCGAGGCGAGGCGCAAGGAGAACCAGCGCGACGGCCGTCGGGCGGACGCTCCATTTGATCCGCTTGTCGACTTCTTTCATGACGTGCCCCAGCCGGTGATCGACGAGGCATGGGCGCAGGGCGAGCCGCGTCAATCCGACACCGTTTTCGCATCACCCTGCACTTTCACGAGTTGGCCAGCCGTCCCGACCCGTGTTCTCGTCGCGAGCGAAGACCGATTCTTTCCGGCCGAGTTCCAACGGCGTGTGGCACGCGATCGCCTCGGCATGTCGCCTGACGAGATCCCGGGGGGGCATCTGGTGGCACTCAGTCAACCGGACGAGCTCACGGCGCAACTTGAAGCGTACGTCACCGAGGCAGCGCGTCGTCCGACCTGACGCCGAAGCTTGGCATTGATGCCTGCCTGAGCTTGCGAACCGCGATCACACTTCTGACGAGCCTGGCAGGACGGCCGCTACTCTCGCTCTCGTGAGGAACCTCGCGCGAACTACCGCGCGGGGTGGCAACCACTCGACGCATGACGGGCGACGAAAAAGTCCCGCATGAGTTCCCTGAAGCTGCCTTGCCCAGCATCTACTGGCCTTTGCGCCCGTGCCGACGGGCGCTCGGCTGCACCTCGGCGATTGGCCCGGTATACCGGCCCCGAGGGCGTATCACCGAGTCGACGCTGAGCTGCTCCATGCTGTGGGCGAGCAAGCCGACGCTGCGCGCAACGGCGAACAGCGCAAACGCCGCATCCCCGGGGAGCCGGTAGCGCGTGACCAGCGTCGCGAGCGCCACATCGATGGTCGGCAGCAAGCCGGTCAGCGAAACGACGCGAGCGATCAAGCGGGCAATGTGCTTCGGAGGCTCGAGCTCGGCCATCAGGGTGGCGGCCCTCGGATCTCCGTCGGGGTAGATGGGGTGACCGAAGCCGGGAATCGGTATCGCCGAAGACAGGTAGCGGTCCACCACCGCGTCGGCGCTGCTTCGTTCGACTTCGTCGAACAGCGTACGCACCCGGCCCGACGCATCGCCGTGAAGCGGACCCGAGAGTGTCGTCAGGCCGGCAAGCAGGCAGGCTGGAAGCGACGCCCCGGTGGACGCCGTGATGCGCGACGAGAAGGCCGAACTCGTGATCTCATGATCCGCCAGCAGCACCAGGGTCTTGCGAATCAGGCCGGCAACCGTACGCGGCTGCCGCCAGCCGCGCGCCAGCCTCTCGTGCAACGGCGGTGCGCGATCGCCGGACGCACCGAACGCACTCGCCAGACGTCCGACCAGACTGGCCGACTCCTCCAGCAGCACCTTCGCGGTACGGCCCCGCGTCGAATGACCGGTAGCTGTCAGCGCCGCCAACTCGGTGAACGCTCGCACGCGACCAGCCGGCGCGGCCGAACCTGGAGCAGGCGCGAAGACCAGCGGGTGCTCCGATCCCCAGAGCAGGGACGCAGCATCCTCCAGAGTCGCGGCGGCAGCCAACGACCCGACGTCCACCCCGCGGTAGTACAGACGACCGCCGGCAAAGGTCGATATCGATGTCGGGATGCTCGACTCGGCACCGAACAGGGTGGTCGCTGCCAGCGTTTCTCTGGTCCTGCCGTTGACCTTGCGACGCACGAGCTTGGCGACGTCTTCCGATCGATACAAGCTGCGCCTGGAGTCCTCCAGATCCGGGCTGACGGCGATTCGTCCTCGGCTGACGTAGGCGTAGATGGTTTGCGGGCGAACCCCCAGTGCTCGCCTCGCCTCTTCAAGTGTCATCCACGTTGCCATCGCCAGAGTTCCTGCTGCCTCGGCCTGAATTATATTGACTGCATATATCAATATCAAGCCTCCTATAGGGAGATCATCAAGGCACTTCCGACTCGAGCCTGCGCAATACATTGATATTGATGATCAATATTGACGCTGCGGCATCCGGCTGCCTAGCATGCAGACACATCACCACGCATCCAACGGAGACAAGAGCCATGAACACTGTCACCATCCTTGCCGCGATAGCTTGCTGCGCCGTCATGTCGCAGCCTGCGCTGGCGGACGGCTATCCGTCCAAGCCGATCACGATCGTCGTCGGCTCCAGCGCCGGCAGTACCACCGACGGCCTGGCGCGCGCGATCGGCCAGGAGATCGCCGCCGAGACCAAGGTGCCGGTCATCGTCGACAACAAGGCGGGCGCGAACGGCGGCATCGCGGCGCAGGCCGTGGCACGTGCCACGGCCGACGGCTACACGCTGTTCATCACGACGAACACGACACAGGCCGCGAACCCTCACTTGTTCCGCAAGCTTGGCTATGACCCGGTCAAGGACTTCGCGCCGGTCGGCGCGCTGGTCAAAGGCTACCTGCTGCTGGTGACGCATCCGAACGTGAAGGCGCAAAACGTCGCCGAGCTGGTCGCCACCGCCAAGAAGCAGCCGCTGACCTTCGGTGCCGGCAGCTCATCGGCACGGGTCGCGTCCGAGCTGTTCCAGCAGATGACGCACGCCCGGCTGACCTACGTGCCGTACAAGGCCAACCCCCAGGCGGTCATTGACCTGGTCGGCGGGCAGATCGACATGATGATCGTCGACTTGACGACGAGCCTGCCGCAGGTCAAGGCCGGCAAGCTGAAGGCGCTGGGTGTCAGCAGCCCGAAGCGCTCGCCGCTCGCGCCGGAGCTGCCGACGATCGCCGAGGCCGGCCTGCCCGGCTACGAGATCAGCTACTGGAACGCGGTGTACGCCCCGGCCGGCACGCCGGTGCCGATCGTCCAGCGCGTCAACGAACTGATGCAGCGCGCGCTGGCGACCGAGAACGTGCGCCGCTTCGTCGAGCGCAACGGCATGGAGCCGTTCACCTCGACCCCCGTGGAGCTGGCGAGCTTCCAGGCCGCCGAGTACAAGCGCTGGGGCAGCGTGATCAAGGCCGCCGGCATCGAACCCGAGTGAGCGACGTCCATCACCTCAGAACCCAGATGAAACCGCACATCCTCCAGCTGAACCCGATCCTGGTGCCGTCGATCAACGCGCGTCTCGACGCGCTCTACGCCATGCATCGCCTCTACGAGCAGCCCGACCCGGACGCCCATGTCCGCGAGCACGGCGCAACAATCCGCGGCGTGATCACCGGCGGCCACACCGGCATCGCGCGTGCGTTGATGGAGCGGCTGCCCGCGCTCGAGATCGTCGCCGTCAACGGCGTGGGCACCGACGCGGTCGACCTGGCCTACGCCCGTGCTCGCAAGCTGCCGGTGACGGGCACCTTCGGCGCGTTGACCGAGGATGTCGCGGACCTGGCCGTCGCGCTGCTCCTCGCGACCTGCCGCAATGTCTGCGCGGTCGACCGGTTCGTGCGTTCGGGCGCGTGGGTCCGGCATCCGCAGCCGAGCGCGGTCGCGCTGGCGCGTCGCTTCAGTGGCATGCACGTGGGCATCGTCGGCCTCGGGCGCGTCGGGCGCGCCGTGGCAACGCGAGTGAGTGCCTTCGGCTGCCCCGTCAGCTACACCGATCTCGGGCCGATCCCGGACGTCGCCTGGGCGTACGTGCCGGAGCTGCAGCAGCTCGCCCGCGGCAGCGACGCGCTGATCGTGTGCGCGGCCGCTGAGAAGGCCGAAGGCATCATCGATGCCTCGGTCCTCGACGCGCTCGGGCCGCAGGGCTTCCTCGTCAACGTCGCGCGCGGCCGCCTCGTTCGCGAATCCGACCTGGTGCAGGCGCTGCGCGAGCGGCGCATCGCCGGCGCGGGGCTGGACGTGTTCGTCGACGAGCCGAACGTGCCGCCGGTGCTCTTCGAGCTCGACAACGTGACGCTGCAGGCGCATCGCGCGAGCGCCACGGTCGAGACGCGCACGGCCATGGGCGAGATGGTGCTCGCGAGCCTGGCGCAGGCACTGGCCGGCGAGCGGCCGGTGCACAGCTTGACGACGTAGTCGAACGCATCTGGCCATCGCTGGCGTGGCCCCCCGGTAGGCGATCAGTCGGTTCAGATCGCACGTCCGGTCCGCTGTCGCGCGTTCCCCCAGTTCCGACATTTGCTCGCGACGCACTTGCTGGAGTCGGGGACGGACATTGGCTCGGCGCCGGAGCTGGCCGGGCACAAGGCTGTGTCGCCGACGATGATCCGAACGCATGTGACGAAGCGGCCGGGCATCGGAGTGCGCAGTGCGCTCGACATTTGAGCTGCTGCATAGAGGACATCCCCGAGTGGCAGCTCATGGCCGGCCGGGACTGCGAGTTCGCGGCCTCGCCAGGAAGCCGCCGCTGGCATCCGAGCACATTGAACGACAGCTGTCTCGCCAGCCGGCAGGCGCGAGTCGACCCAATTGAGACATCGGGCTGCCGAAACTCGGCGCCGCAAAGCGGTCGTTCACCGCACCCCAACTCGAGGCCACGGGGCGCCTTCAGTGAATCTGTCCGCAGGTTGCGGGCGACTCACGCTGCGCCAGTAGCGCAGTTCTAGGGATTTCCTAGACCCTTGAGAAAAGTCCATGATGGCCGGCCCTGGGCCGCCTCATAGCTTCATACTTTCTTGGAGCGCATAGAGACGAAGGAAGAAAGAGCGATCCTACAGTTCGGTAGTTTCCGAACGGCAACCCACGGAGGAACCCGATGGACAAACTTGATCGGAGATCAGCTTTAACATTCTTCGCATTGTTCGCCGCTTCGGCTGCTGGGGTGAAGCCCGCAGCTGCGCAAGCCATGGGCATGACCGCCGGCGTCTGGCCGAACACATCGATGTGAGTTGGCCTCTTTCGGGCACCTCGATTTCGACGGTTCGATCGTTGCTATGCGCCGCCAATTTTGGCCGGGCGTCTGGCGTTCATCGACCCGATGCTGAGCGGTTCTCCAAATTGGATATCCCCAAGCTGCCGCTGGGAATGCGAAGCTGAAACGGCCCCTTTTCAGCTGTATTTATCTCGGCGTTGACGACCCGAGGCGCTGTTGGTCGAGACCAGGCCGCTCCGGGCTACTTGCACCGGCCTATTTGCTGATAACGGACGCAGCCGGACGTGGCGTCGTAATCGGATCCGCGTGCCTATGAACGAGCTTCCAATTGCCGTGTTCTAACCGGAACACGCTGGTCACTCGTAACGTTACTCGAACGAGCTCCTCGCCACCACCGACCTTTGCTCGTCCACGTTCAACTTCGACAATGCATGCGAGATCGTTGGAGACATAGTTCGCTATGAGGTCGACGCCGGTGACTTCTCCATCGCGGTAATGCGACGCGGCGCCGGCCAGTGTTGCCTCAACCTTCTGCCGACCACGTGCGTACGGCCCGAATGGATTGCCCAGCGTTATGTCTTCTGCATCAGAGTACAAGGCTTGGGCAACAGTGGGGTCGCCTTTCAGTATCGCGCCTAGAGCTGCATGGCTCTGTTCGATCGCGCTGTCGAGTTCAATTGTGTTCATGTAACGATCTCCGCCCGTTGATGTCGC
Organism: Rhizobacter sp. P5_A1; assembly: GCF_056400745.1. NCBI lineage: Bacteria > Pseudomonadati > Pseudomonadota > Betaproteobacteria > Burkholderiales > Sphaerotilaceae > Rhizobacter > Rhizobacter sp. P5_A1. The sequence continues at coordinate 151,190 of NZ_JBFUKR010000007.1, read as the reverse complement.
TCGAGTGGCTTGGCCGAGGCGTGCCCTCTGGGTTTCCGCTAACTTGGCTGTAGCGCGACATCTTCGTTCTTCGGTTGGTCTGCCGGCCCCAGGTGCGGAACCACCCATTACTCTCTACCGATAGACCGCACGACGCAAGACATGCTTTCCGACGCCCGCCCGGCGATCAGCCTTCTCGAAGGCAGACCCTGAGGACTGTCGGCTCTTGGCCGGGACTACCTGTTCGCAGTCGTGCCACACAACGGCCATTCGATGCGAGTGTCCTCAATGGCTGCTGTCAGCGTGGTCCGCGAATGGGCCGTCCCGGCCAATTCCGGTCGGTTGAGACCACGGCGCAAAGCGGTCGTCCACCAGATTGGCCACCGTGACACGCTAGACCCCTGCGCACGGCCAGCTCATCAGCTCATCGAGCGGCCACCCGGCTCATCCGTCAAAGCTGACGCCGATGCCGCTGCGCTCAGGCCTCAGGCGTGAAGCCCGACGCCTTGATCACGGGTCCCCAGAAGCCATGCTCTGTCCGCAACGCGACCTGCAGCTCCTGAGCTGTGGAGCCTTCGGGACGCAGCGCCATCTTCTGCCAAGTCTTGCGCACCTCGCTTGCCACTGTCGCGGAGCGCATCTCGGCGCTGGCGACAGCGACCGCCGCGGCGGCTGAGCCTTTCGGCAGGAACGCCCCAAACCATTCATGTTGCGTCAGTCGAGCCAGACCTTGCTCCTTGAAGGTCGGCACCTGCGGCAAGAATGGCGAACGGTCTTCCCATGACGTGGCAAGCGCGCGCACGTGCCCACTTTCGACGAGCGGCATTGCGCTCGGCTCTGTGGCCAAGACGGCGCTCAGTTGCCCGCCCGCCGCGTCCTGCAATGCGGCGGACGTACCCTTGTAAGGAATATGCGTCAAATCGATGCCCGCATCGCGTGCGAGCAGCATTGCCAAGAAATGCGGCAGCGAGCCCGATCCGGCATTACCGCAATCAGCTGCCTTCGGGTTGGCCTTGCACCAAGCGACGAAATCCGCCACGTCGCGCACCGAGGTCGGCACTTTGGGTCCAACCACCAATGCGAAGCCGATCGAAGCCAACATCGACACGGGCACGAGATCGACCAAGGGGTCATAGCTCAACTGCCGGTAGACGAACGGGTACATCGTGAGCACGGATGCTGGGGTGACGAGCAGCGTGGCCCCATCGGGGGCGGCGCGCTTCAGGTCGTCCACCACCAGGCGCCCCGAGGCACCGGGCTTGTTGTCCACCAGGACTGTGGGTGCATAGCGGCCAGTCATCGCGCCGGCGAGCGCGCGACACACCACGTCGATCGAGCCGCCGGGCGGGTATCCGCACAACACCTTGGCGGTTTCAAACTTCGATGGCTGCGCAATGACGGGAGCCGTGCGGCTCATGGAAAACGCAGCGAAGCTGCCGAGCCAACGGCGGCGAGAGATGCTCATTCGATGACTCCTGGTGGGTTCGCCGAGACGGTACGGCGCATGACGATGTCCCACGCAACGACGAGCCGATCGGGTTCCTCGACGAGACCGTGCCCTACGAGCCTTATCGGGTGCTCCACTGCCCGGTACCAGCGGTCCGACTCGTTCAGCGGATGTCGCGGCAGGAACATCTGAGTCACCAGTCGACCGGCCCCATGGGTGACTTGAACATGCACGTGCGGAGCGCGGACCACGCCGTGCTCCGTGTAGACGCCGGGAACGAGCGTCACGACGCGCCAGCCCCCGTCGACATTGGCGATTCGCTGCGTGTACCCGGCGAAGCGCGTGTCCACCTCGGCCACGCGCGGGTCGTCTGGGTGGCGATAACGACCTTCCGAATCCGCGTGCCACAGTTCCACCAACGCGCCTGCCAGCGGCCCGCCACGGGCATCCAACACGCGGCCAGACAGCTCGAGGCGCCGGCCAGGCATGTCGGCCTCGATCAACGCCGGCGGAGCTGCCCTGTCGCTCTGTGCGCGCGCCGGATAGAAGGGCCCCAGGAGCAGGCCCGGCGTGCGATGCAGTGCGGGTCCAGCTTCAGTGTGGCTGGTGCGTTGACTGTCTGCGATTGTCATGGGGCGATGACCTCAGTTGGGACCGAAGCGTAGTCTGGCAGTTCATGCTTGAAAAGTTCCCATTTGTGAGCGCATGATCACGAATCGTTATCACCTCCCACAGTCCACCATGCACCCCGATCCAATGAAGCGCCACGTGCGCCTGCGCGACCTCGACACCTTGCTCGCGGTGGTGCAGACCGGCGGCATGCGCAAGGCGGCGCAGCAGCTGCACCTCTCGCAACCGGCGGTGTCGAAGGCGGTGCGGTCGCTGGAGGAGACACTCGGCGTCCCGTTGCTCGATCGAGGCAAGCGCGGCGTCGAAGCCACTCTCTTTGGCGCCGCGCTGGCACAGCGTACCAAGGCTGCCTTTGACGAGCTGCGCCACGCCTTGGCCGACATTGAGCACCTGAGCGATCCCGGCGGCGGGGAAGTGCGCTTCGGCGCGATGGAAACGTTGTGTGCTGGCGTTGTGGCGGCGGCAATCGAGCAAATGGCGGGTCGCTACCCGCGCATGCGGCTGCATGTGCAGCCCGGCAACTCAGTCAGTCTGACCAATCACTTCCTCAAAGAGCGGCTCATCGAATTTGCAGTCGTGCGCCCGCGCGAGCTGGCGCTGCCCGCCGGGCTCGTGGGTGAGCCGCTCTTCGTCGATCGCTTCCTCGTTGTCGTCGGTGTGCAGCACCCGCACGCGAGGCGGCGACGCATCGGGCTCGAGGAGCTGGTAGACGAGGACTGGATCCTCTCGGAAGCGGAGTCTTTGCCTCAATCCCCTTTGAGCTGCGCCTTCCAGGCCTTGGGTATCGACATGCCCGCGCCTCGAATGCGTTCGGATTCGATCAACCTGCGGCTGCGTTTGTTAACCACCGGACGTTGGGTGACCCTGATGCCACGCGCGATGCTGCGCTTCATGCCGCTGGCCGGCTTGCTGCGTGCTCTTCCAATCGAGATCCCACAGTGGGAGATCCCGAACATGATCGTTAAGCACCGCGATCACACGCTCACGTCACCCGCAGCGAAGTTTCTGGACACATTGGCAGAAGTCGCCCGGTCATTAGGTTGAAAGACAGCGCGCACAACATCGGCTGTGGCCATCGACAGAAGTCCCTGCGGAAATGTGACGCACCGCTGACGATCGCATCGTGAGTGAGAAGGCCTCTGGCTCGAGCGTCAGCTGTCGTTGAGCGCGATCGTCTGCTTTGGGCGCACGACGCCTCAACGGCGAGTGCAAAGGCATGAAGCCCACCACCCGTGGCATCAAATCGGAGTACGGAACGCCCATTCCACGGAATGCTTAGTCAGATCAGTCCGGCTTGATCCCGGCCTTTCTGATGAGCTCGCGCCACCGAGGGATCTCTCCAACAATCATGTCAGTCATCTGCTTTGGCGTGCCGGTTGAGACGATCCGCCCGAGACCCTCAAACTGCTCGCGGATCTCAGGCGCCGACATAGCCCGTATGAATTCCTGGTTCAGACGGTCGATCACACCCGGCGTGGTCCCCCGCGGGACGACCACGCCGACCCAAACCGGCTCGATTCCTTGGATGCCAAGTTCGGCGAGAGTCGGAACATCGGGCAACACGGCCAGTCGTTGGACTCCGGTGACCGCCAGTGGCCTGAGACTGCCCGCCCGGATGTGCGGCAACAGAGGGGCCACGCCTTCAATCATCACGTCGACCTCGCCGCTGACGACCGCCTGGTGTCCGGCGGCGCCGCGGTAGGGGATGTGCTGGAGGTCGATTCCGGCGAGTTGCTTGAATTGCTCCATGACAATATGCGTTGGGGTGCCATTGCCTGTCGAGCTGTAGCGCAACCGACCCGGGCGTGCCTTGGCCAACTCGATCAACACGGCAAGCGACGAGACAGGGAGCGAAGCGTTCGCCACCAGCACTTGTGGCCCGCGGTAAAGGATGCCTACCGGGGCGAAGTCGTTCACAGTGTCGTATGGCAGATGAGCGAAGAGGGTAGGTGCGACGCTCATCTGAGCCGACTGCACCAGAGCGAGCGTGTATCCATCGGACGGGCTCGCCTTCAGCGCCGCCAGCGCCACGATGCCGCCGGCCGAAGGCCGGCTGTCCACGACGATAGGTTGACCCAGCTGTGCTCCAACCAGCTCCGCCAGTTGCCGAGCCGCGATATCGGTCACGGTGCCGGGCGCCCCGGCATTGATCAGCCGGATGGGACGGCTGGGCCAGACCTCCGCCTGGCACGCACCCGTAAACATCAACACCCAAATACCGATGACGACAACTCGAAGCGTATGGGCGAGGTTCATGTTGCGCCCGGCCGCGGACCCGCGGACCCTGCGATCGCCGAACGTTCAGCCGACATGGAGGCATGTAAAACCGTCAGCTCCTGCGGGTCGAAGGCGGCGAACGCCTCTCTTACGAACTGAATGAAGGCGGCCACCCGCGGCGCGGGAATCTTGTTTCGTCGGTACAGCGCATAGATATTGAAACTCGCGGGGCAGGACCAGTCCGGCAACAGTCGAACAAGCCGGCCCGAAGCAAGGAATGCCGGGTCGAAACAGGCCATGTACATGACACCCGCGCCTGCCATGGCTGCGACGATCAAGCCTTCTCGATCCGGCGTGATGAGAATCGGCGCAACTGGAACCGTCCTGCACACGCCATCGCGCTCGAAGTCCCATTGGTCGTAGGGATGAGTCGACCAGGGGCGGCGAAAGACCAGACATCGGTGCTGAGACAGTTCGTCCGGTTCCACCGGCTCTCCGAAGCGCCGGAGATAGTCGGGCGAGGCATAGGCCGCCGGCCGGCCCTGGCCGAGCCGCTGCGCGATGAGGCGCGACGCCGGAGGCTCACCGACGTGAAGCAACACATCGAGATTCTCGGTCTGCATGTCATTCGGATCCTGGGTGAGCCGGGTCTCGACACGCAGGTCTGGATGCCGACTCTGCAGGGTCGGCAGGTGAGGCATCAGCACGTAGCGACTCAATGGTGCCTGTACGCCCACGCGGACGACGCCGCTGATGCGTGCGTGCCGACTGACGGCGCTGTCTTCCAGCTCCGCCATCCGAGCAAGGATGTCGGTCGCTCGACCGTAGATCTGGGCGCCATCTTCGGTGAGCCGCAATTGCCGGGTGGTGCGATTGAACAGCGAGACCTTGAGAGCACGCTCGAGTTCGCCGATCCCGCGGCTCACTGCCGAGGGTGTGAGATCCATGAGCTTCGCGGCTGCGGCAAAGCTGCCGCTGTCGGCAGCCCTGACGAGCATTTCCAATCGGTGGCTTCGATCCAAGTTACCTCTCCTCGCGCGCTGATGACCCCGATTCGTGAGATTAACTCACATCAGAGATTCCGCGTTTCGGCTCGACGGCCAGTACGTCACCGGGCAACATGACCTCGCATGAGATTTCCACGAAAGCTTGGAGCTGCAGGGCCGGCTGCCAACGGGATGGGTCTCGCATCACCCACCATGGAGAGTGTCGATGAACATGAAAGCGCTATGCCCCTTCGCCTTGCTGGTCTGTCTTGCCGCAGGTCCATCAATGGCGCAAACGGAGGCAATGTGTGCTGGTCTCGCCGAAGCCGCGACGTGGCCCATGGGTCACGACGCCGTCAAGGCGGCTCCTAAGAATCACAAGGTGATCTACGAGAGCGCCGACGTACGAGTGCTGGAGGTGACCGTTCAGCCCGGCGAGCGGGAGCTGGTTCACCACCACCAATGGCCGAGCGTCATGGTGTTGGACTCGCGGCCGAAATACGTCAACTACGATAAGGATGGCAAAGAGATTCGGCCCGCCGTTCAAGCGCCGCCGAACCCGGAAATGCCCATCATGGTTCGGCTTCCCGCACAGGCCGAGCACGCCATCGACAACGTCGGCGACAAGCCTTTCCACGCGATCCGAATCGAGTACAAAAAACTCTGCCCGGCACCGTGAGACTGCCGCCAGTGCGCACTTTCCAAGGCGTGGACGTGCACCCGGTCGTTCGGATGATCGTTCGCGCAGAGGCGTACCCGGCACGCAGCGCGCGTTGCCGTTCAGCGGGTGTCGACTGCTCGGCGGTAGCCCTCAAACGTTTTGTACTTCGAGAGGTGTACGCATGACCGCAACGACGAGACGGATGCTAGCGATGGTCTTGAGCCTGGCCGGCAGCCTCGCTTCAGCTCAAATGTCTCCAGACCTGGCGCAACAACTAATCGCCATCGGTCCTGTGATCAATCCGGCTGCGACCGCCGCCTTGTACGCCCCCCACATCGCGGAAAGGGAGCCGTATGTGAACCTGAGTGTCGAGCGAGACATCATCTATGGCCCAGACGAGCGCAACCTACTGGACGTGTTCGCACCCACGGGCGAGGCCGGCAAGGCCAGGCCGGTTCTCGTGTTCGTCCATGGCGGTGCCTTCGTCGGTGGCAATCGACGCACGGGCGCCGCCAGTCCGTTCTACGACAACGTGATGCTGTGGGCGGCGCGTCACGGCATGGTGGGCGTGAACATGACCTACCGCCTCGCCCCGAAGAACGCTTGGCCGTCTGGCGCACAGGACATTGGCCAAGCCATCAAGTGGATACACGACAACATCGAGCGCCGAGGCGGCGACCCGCAGCGCGTCTTCCTTTTCGGCCACTCTGCCGGTGCATCCCACGTCGCCTCATACGTCGCGCGGACCGAGTTCCATCGTGTGGCCGGATCGGGGCTTGCTGGTGCGATGCTCCTGTCAGGGGCGTATCGCATTACGCCGGAGCTAGTGGGGCAATCGCCCACGTACCCGAGCTATTTCGGGACCGACCCCGACAAGTACGCCCAGCGCTCGTCGCTCGATGGTTTGCTGGCCACGCGCGTGCCGTTGTGGGTAGGCAGTGCGGAGTTGGATCCGCCGCAGTTCAAGGAGCAGGCGGACCTGCTGCGCGAGGGACTGCGTAAGGCAGGGAGAAGTTTCCAGACTGTTGTCTTTGCGGGCCACAGTCACATGTCAGAGGCCTACTCGGTTCAAAGCGACGACTCGTCGGTGGGGGATGCGTTGAAGGCCTTTGTGAGCGCCCAATAAGGCAGGCGACCCGCGAAGGGCTGGCCCACGTTCGAGCGACCGCTTTCTCATGCTTCGACTGGCAGCAACGGGGTCGGTAGCGCCTTTTCGGCTGATCGGACTGCTGACGCACAGCGTCCACCTGATGTCGATCAGGGCCGCAAGACTATGAGCGACTGCTTTGGAGAACGCTCACGTTCGCGCGGCCGAAGCCCTGTGGCGGCTGCACTCGGGAACCGGTCGTTGGCGCGACGATTTCCTGATCGATCGTATGACAGGAAGTGGCCGGGACTGCCGGTTCGATGCGGTGCCAGGAAGCTGCCTTTCGGGGCGCGCGAATGGCGAAGCGCCAGGCGACACGGGCCGGCGGACGAGCGCCATCGCTTGGAGTCGGCGATCGGACACCCGCCCGCCTGACGTGTCGTTCAGATCTCGGTCTGTTCGGAGATCTCCAAGGCGTCATCCACCTCGATGCCAAGATACCTCACGGTCGACTCCAGCTTGGAGTGCCCAAGCAGCAACTGCACGGCGCGGAGGTTCTTTGTGCGCCGGTAGATCAGCGTCGCCTTAGTTCGCCGCATCGAGTGCGTGCCGTAGTCGGCGGGATCGAGCCCGAGCTCCTCGACCCAGCCCTCGAGGATTCGCGCATACTGCCGCGCCCCGAGATGTGGCGAGTCGTGAATGCGGCTCGGGAACACGTAGTTCTCGGACTCCAGCCCCGCCTGGTTGATCCACTTCTGAACTGCCTCTCGGGTCACCGGCGTGATTTCGAACTGCACGGGGTCTTATGTTGCATCACCACGGCGCGGGTCGCCACTTGGTCGCCGTGGCAGATGTCTCGGACTCTGAGGCTGACGAGGTCGCAGCCACGCAGCTTGCTATCGATTCCCAGGTTGAAGAGAGCGAGCTCGCGCACTCTGCCTTCCATCTGGAGGCGGACTCGAAGTGCCCAGATGTCCTTGGGCTTGAACGGCGCTTTCTGGCCGACGATCTTGCCCTTGTTCCATGGCTCGCGATGAACAGCGTTGGCAACGGATCCCATGATGGTCTCCCATCGAGTTGAGGGCCAACAAAGGTGCGCCTATGCGGTGTCGAAGCGCTTGCCTATGATCAAGAAGGCAGCCCGCTAACCCTGTCGGTCAGCTTCTTAGAACTGCCTCGAACCTGCGTTCCCGGCCATTTGCTGACCTTCGAACTCTCGGGTTGAACGCCGGGATCAGACCCTCAAGCGGGCGCTTGTTAGCCTCCGCTTCGGTCGTTCCGGCCCATTCGCGTTCTCCATCCGGCATGGCGGAAATTTCCAATACCGTCGCGCCAGGTATTCCTACGATCCCGTTCCTCCACTTACCGAACGACAGGATCTCACCATGGCATCGACCCTCATTCTCGCCGCGTCGGCGAGCCATCCGGCCAGCCGATTCGACCTCTACGGCCCCGTGCACAAGGGCCTGCGCGCGTTTCTCGCCGACACCTTGGTGCGCCTGGGGCAGATGGATGCCAGCGACGACACGAGCGTCAAGTCGGCGCTCGACCAACTCGACGAACTGCTCGACTACTGCGAGTCGCACCTGCAGAAGGAGGATCACTACGTCCATCCGGTGATCGAAAGCGTGCGCGCCGGTTTCACCGGGCGCATTGTTGGCGAGCACGCCGAACATGCCCACGCCATCCTTGCGCTGCGTGCCGCAGCCGATGCGCTGGCCTGCGCCACCGGCAGTGGGCGCGGTGCCGCCGCAGCGGCGCTGTACCGCCGCTTCTCGCGCTTTGTTGCCGACAACCTGATCCATATGGAGATCGAGGAGTCGCAGCACAACGCCATTCTCTGGTCGTTCTTCGACGACGCCGCACTGGCCGCAACCAATGAACGCATCCTCGGCGGGACGTCGGCCGCCGACCTCGCACTCGGCGCCCGCTGGATCGTCCCACACCTGTCGCCCGCCGAGCGCAGCGCTGTGCTTGCCGGTGCGCGTGCGGCGATGCCGGCGCCCGTGTTCGACGGCATGATCGCTATGCTGCAGCCGCATCTGTCAACGGCGCAGTCTCAGCAACTTGCCGTCGAGTTCAGCGTCCAGGGCACGCGCCCATTGAGTTCGGCGCGTGACATCGTTGCGCGTTTTCTCGACGCTGCATTCGTGCGTTTCGATGTGGCGGACTCGGTGGCGCTGGTCAGCGCCGATTTTGTGGCCCACCCGTGGGTTGCGTTCGGCGCCGCAGCGGGACCTGCGGGCATCGCCACGATTCTGCCCGCGTTCGCACAGGCTTTCAGTGCTGTGAGCGCCGAGGTGATCGACGTGTTGGCAGACGGCGAGCGCATCGCTGCGCGCTACCGCTACGCCGGCCTGCACGAGGGTCCGCTGTTCGGCATTGCGCCGACAGGTCGTGCCTTCGAGATCGAAGGCATCGCGATCCTGCGGCTCGACGAGCGCGGCCGAATCGCCGAGTTCTGGCGCGAGGAAGACATGCTCGCGCTGCAACGCCAACTGGGTCTCGAATCGATGCTGCCCGAGCACCACGCGCATCTGACGTAGCATTCAGCCAATGCAAGGCATTGCCGATGGACCAGCGCTCGCCATGCGGATGGAGGCATTCAAACCTTCGCCCGCGCTAGCAGCGTACGTCACCGACTTGTGGGACTACGAGATCCCGCGCTCAGCGCGTGTCGGCATGCCGCAATCGCTGACGCTGCTGCCCGACGGTTGCCCGACGATGGTCTTCGTCTACGGCGCCGCGTTGCGAGCCACCGACGGCGAGCGGCTGTTCACCACGCGGAGTGCCGTTTGTGGCTTTCAGATGCGCCCAGTGCAGGTGTCGTGCGACGGCGATGTGGCGGGTATCACGGTACGCTTCAGGCCAGCCGGCTTGGCGTGCTTCATGCCCAGCTCGCTCGAAGACGCCGCGCTGCAGCGCATCGAATGCCGCGATGTTTTCGGGCAGCGCGCGATCGAGGATCTGGAATGCGCGCTGGTCGAGTTGCCGACCGCGTTGGCGCGCATTCGGCGCGTAGAGGCTTATCTGTTGACTCTGTTGCGTGCCAAAGCCGACCCCCTGGTCGAGCACGTCGCGCGTGACATGGCGCGTGCGAGCGCCGGACCGCGCGCGATGCGTGACTTCGCACGCGATTGCGGCTTCAGCGAGCGCACGCTCGAGCGACGTTTTCGACATGCGATAGGCACCAGTCCGAAGGCGTTTTCGCGCGTGATGCGGCTGCAGCAGGCGCTTCAGTCAAGGCAGGCGCAGGGCCTCGCCTGGTCCGAGGTGGCCATCGATGCCGGCTACTACGACCAGGCTCACCTGATCCGCGACGCTCGGATGCTGTTCGGCACCACGCCCGACGCAATGACCGCGACGCAGGACGACTCGATGGCAAGCCGTTTCCGCTTGCTGTCTCAGGCCACGGGCCTCGCATCGATGATCTTCCGCTGAGCCAGGCAGGCCTGTCGCGATTCGCCGCAGAGAGGACGATCGCCACGCTGGAGCCAACGACAACAACGGGTCGACAGCGTCGGTCCCCTGCTCTAGCAAGCGGACGTTCGGCCGACCGCAACGTCGACCGTCGTCTTACGAAGTGGACCTGCCTTTCGCAGCGAACGCCGCCGAAGTCAGCTTTGAAGAGCTGCTGACATTCAGCGATCAGGGCCGACCGGCTGCAATCAGTCTGACTCGGCCGTTCACTCGCCCGGCCGCGGCTTTGCCAATGCAGTGAGCACCGGGCTCGCGTCAAACCAGCTTCGCATCCGTCAACGAACGGAACTGCTTCTTCATCGGCGCATATTGGCCATCCAACGCCACAAAAACCAGCGGGACGGGCCATTCCATCGCGGCGAGCCGCTTTACGACGGCACGCTGCTTTCCGCGCCGCCGGCCCCACCAGGACAGGTGCAGGCCCATCACGAGCTGCACCGCACTCGGATCAGCGGGGATCACGCGCCGGGCTAGGTAAACAGCGTCGATGTGGGCAAGCGCCTCTCCCGCGAGCCGAGATTTCACCGCGCCGATCGTGGCTGCGTCCAGTCCATGTGGTGCCAGCGCATGCCTGGCGTCGATCACCTGCAGCTGCCGCGAGCGTTTGGTCTCCAGCTCGTCGCGACGACGCCAGCGCTCGGCGTAAGCCTCGGCCGAGTCCAGATCTTTGTGTTCGCGCAAGAACGCATAGACACGCTCGCATGCCGGTTTAGTGGCCTCGGGGTCCAGCGCCATCGCGCGATCCAACAAGGCCAGGCCTTCGCGCTCTCCTTTTCCAAGCCGCGCGGTGCCTTCCAGGAACAGGCCGAGCGGATGATCGGAGTGATCGCCATTGAACCCTGTGAGCGCGGCAAGCACATCGCTTCCCGGTTCCAGTCGCATGATGAGGCGGACGGCTTCGAGTTGCTGATCCGCGTTCGGCGCGGCCAGCCCGCGAAGCTCGGCTAGGCGCTGGCGCTGCCTCTGGGCCTCGGCATGGCGTTCCGCCCAGGCTCGGCCATTTGCTCGGCCCATCGCGCCTGCAGATCGGCGCGCAGTCTCTCCACGAGCGAGCCAAGCCAAGCTTGCGCCGCCGATTCATCCTGCACGGGAGGAGGCGGTTCATGCAGCGTGTCCGCGCGCGCAACGTCGGGTGGCTGTCGGTGAAAGACCCTCGCGGTCTAGCGCATCGCCCAGCGTCGCTAAGCGGTCCTTCGAACATCGGTGATGCAACGTGCGCGAGCTGGGCATACCCAGAGCCAGTGCACGCTCACCCATTTCGATGATCATCGACCACCGCCCAGAATCGCTCGGCCGCGCGCGGCAGGGTCGACCGAGGGCGGTACAAACGGATCTCGACATTAATCGCCCATTGCTTACCTCCCGCGGCCACCAGTCGCGCGGCGGCCAGTTCTTCAGCGATCAAACTCCGGGGAAGCCAGGCGACACCACGGCCATCGAGCACCATGGTCTTGAGCACGGTGGCCAGGTGCGCCGTCATGGCGGATTGCGCATGAGCGCTGGCGAGCGCGTTGCCGCGCAAGGCGCGCACGAGGCGGCCGATGCCGGACTCGGCGCTGTATTCGAGCATCGGCACAGCCTTACCTCCGGCGTTGTCGAGGGCATGGCGTGGGCGACCTGACGCATCGGGCGCCGACACCGGCAAGAGCGCGTCGTGCCCAACGACAGCCCAGCGGTGCAAAGCCGGGTCCAGCCTGTTGGGGACCTGCTCGTGGCCGTGGCACAGCAGAAACTGTACGCGGCCCTGCTGCATCAGCGCTTCGCATTGCTGCATGACGTCGGAAATGAGCTGCACCGGGCCCGGTCCTTCCGCGAGGCGCGACTCCAGGCCGCGCAGCCAATTCGGCAAGAAGCTGAACGAGAGCGCGTGCGTGGACGCGATGCGCAAGGTGGCCGAGCTCGCGTCAGCCACTGCACGCGCCTGATCGGGGATGCCGGCCACGCGCGTGAGCAGTTCCTGCGCGACGGCACGAAACCACTCACCGGCCTCGGTGAGCGTGGCGGGCTGGGTGCTTCTGTCGAAGAGCACCACGCCGAGCCACTCCTCCAGTGCCCGCACGCGGCGACTGAAAGCCGGCTGGGTCATGTGCCGCTCCTGCGCCGCACGTGAGAAGCTGCCGCTCGCCGCCAGGGTCAGGAAATCATCGAGCCAGATCAGATTCAAGAGTCGTGCTCCCAGAGCATGGAAGAAGGCCCAAGCGGCATTGGTCAAAGACAGCGGCGCCGCGCAAGATTCATCCGGATTGTTCAACAGACCGGAGACACAGCCCATGCGCACGATCCAGAACTACCGCGGCATCATCCCCGCGATCGCCTGCCCCTTCACCAGCGACCACCGGATCGACGAGCCCGCGCTGCGCAAGCACGCCTCGTGGCTGGCGACGCAGCCCGGCGTCGTGGCGGTGATGACCAACGGCCACACCGGTGAAGTGTTCTCGCTGCTGCCGCGCGAGCGCGCCGAGGTGACGCGCATCGTGGCCGATGAACTCAAGGGCCGCCTGCCGGTGATTTCGTCCATCGTCTGCGAAGGCACGCGCGACGCGACCGAGCAGGCCGCGATGGCGCGTGAAGCCGGCGCCAAGGGCCTGGACGTGATGCCGCCGCACCACTGGCTGCGCTTCGGCTTTCGTCCCGACCACGTGACGCAGTACTTCGAAGCCATCGCCTCCGCGGGACTCGACCTCGTGGCGCACGTCTATCCCGCATGGACGCGTGCGTCATATTCATCGTCGACGCTGGCAGATCTAGCGCGCCTGCCCTCTGTCGCCGCCTTCAAGGTGGGCCAGCGGGACATGAACAAGTACGCCGCCGACATCGCCGCCATCCGCAAGGCCGATGCGAGCAAGGTCATCCTCACCTGCCACGACGAGTACCTGCTGGCCTCCATGGTGCAAGGCGTCGACGGCGCACTGGTCGGCTTCGCGACCTTCATCCCGAGCCTCATCAACGACCTGTGGGAAGCCGTGAAAGCCGGCGACCTGAAGCGGGCCATGGCGGTGCAGGCGGTGATCACGCCGCTGAAGGACGCTGTCTACGGCGGCGGCGAGCCCACCGGTGAAGCGCATGCACGCATGAAGATGGGCATGTACCTGGCCGGTGTGCTGGATTCGCCGACCGTGCGCCCGCCCACCGAGGCACCGAACGATGCCGAGATGGCGGCGCTGCGCGCAGCAGTGGCCCAGGCCGGTCTGCTCAAGCGCTGAGCGGTCGAGAAAAACAAATCAAGAGCACTGGAGACTCCATGAACCGCAAGCAATTCGTTTGTCGTGCCGCGGCAGCGCTGCTCGCCATGGGTTTGGGCACCGGCGCCATGGCTCAAGCCTGGCCGGCCAAACCCATCACGATGATCATCCCGTTTCCGCCGGGCGGGACGCTCGATGTGGTCGGACGACTGCTGGCGCAGAAGCTGGGCCAACAGCTTGGCCAGACGGTGATCGTGGACAACCGCCCGGGTGGGGCCGGGACCATCGGCGCCAGCGCAGTCGCTCATGCGCCGGGCGATGGCTACACGTTGCTGTTCAGCGCCTCGACCTTCACGACGACGCCGATGACGCAGAAGGTAGCGGTCTATGACGTCATCAAGGACTTCGCGCCAGTGGCACTGGTGGCCAAGGCGCCGCTGGCGATCGCCGTCAACAAGAACCTGCCGTTCAATGACGTCAAGGGGCTGCTGGCTTACGCCCGCGCCAATCCCGGCAAGCTGACATTTGCGATCGGCTCGACGGGCTCGGCCGGCCACCTGAGCACGGAACTGCTGCGTCGCGTCGGCAAGATGGAGTACCTCATCGTGCCCTACAAAGGTTCCGCGCCGGCCTACCAGGATCTGGTCGGCGGCAGCATCGATGCGTTCATCGACCCGATCCTGGGTTCTTCATCGTTCGCGAAAGCAGGCCAGTTGAAGGTGCTGGCCATCACCTCGAAGAACCGGGTGCCGGGCCAGCCCGACATGCCGACCGTTGCCGAAACGGTGCCTGGGTACGAGTTCTACAGCTGGTACGGGCTCTGGGGCCCGGCCAGTCTTCCCAAGGAGATCGCAAGCCGGCTTAACGCCGAGGTCAACAAGGCGCTGGGCTCCGACATGCGCGAGAAGCTCGAGCCGCAAGGATTGCTGCTGACGCCCGGCTCGATCGATGACTTCGTGCGCTTCCAGAAAGACGACATGGCGATGTCGCAGCGCATCATCACCGAGGGGAAGATCCGTGCCGAGTGAACGCCATGCCGTCGTGACCGGCAGCAGTTCCGGGATCGGCCGTGCCATCGCACACGCCTTGCTGGGCGACGACTGGCAGGTCAGCGGGCTCGACGTCTCGCCGCCGACGATCGACCACCCGCAGTTCCGTTCGGTGCAGGTCGACCTGACGGACGGCCCTGCTACCGAGGCGGCGGCGCAGCGCTTGGCGGGCGCACAAGCCTTCGTGCATGCCGCCGGCGTGTTGCGCCTCGGAACCCTCGGGCGCCTGAACGCCCCCGACGGCGAGCTGATGTGGCGCCTGCACGTCGACGCCGCCCAGCGCATCGCCAATCAACTGCTGCCTGCGATGGCGGCTGCCGGCCACGGCCGCGTCATTCTGCTGGGCAGCCGCGTCGCCCAAGGCAAGGCCGGCCGCAGCCAATACGCGGCGACCAAAGCCGCGCTGGCAGGCCTCGCGCGAAGCTGGGCCGCCGAAGTCGTGGCGCAAGGGGTCACCGTCAACGTCGTGTCGCCCGCGGCGACGCAGACGGCGATGACCCAAGACCCGGAACGACAGGCCGCAGCGCCCGTGCTGCCGCCCATCGGCCGACTCATTCGCCCGGACGAGATCGCTGCGCTCGTGAGTTTTCTGCTGACTCCGGCAGCGGCAGCCATCACCGGCCAGGACATCCAGATTTGCGGCGGCGCATCGCTGCCGCGCTGAACAACCGAGGATCACACCATGAAGATCATCGACATCCGCGAGCAGACCAAGCCTATCAAGTCCAACATCCGCAACGCGTACATCGACTTCTCGAAGATGACGCTGAGCCTGGTTGCCGTGGTCACCGACGTGATCCGCGACGGCAAGCCGGTGATCGGCTACGGCTTCAATTCCAATGGCCGCTACGGCCAGGGCGCACTGATGCGCGAACGGTTTCTGCCGCGCCTGCTCGAAGCCGATCCGGCGAGCCTGCTCGATGCCGAGCGCGACAACATCGATCCGCACAAGGTGTGGGCGTTGATGATGACCAACGAGAAACCCGGTGGCCATGGCGAGCGTTCGGTCGCGGTGGGCACGATCGACATGGCGGTGTGGGACGCGGTGGCGAAGATCGAAGGCAAGCCGCTGTTCCAGCTGCTGGCCGAACGCTATGGCGACGGCCGGGCCAACCGCAAGGTGTTCGTCTATGCCGCCGGCGGCTACTACTGGCCGGGCCAGGGCCTCGAAGGCCTGGAACGCGAGATGCGCAGCTACCTCGACCGCGGTTACTCGGTGGTGAAGAAGAAGATCGGCGGCGCGTCCTTGGCGGAAGACTGCAAGCGCATCGAAGCCGTGCTGCGCCTGCTCGGCCCGGGGCGGAAGCTGGCCGTCGACGCCAATGGCCGCTTCGATCTCAAGACTGCCGTCGAGTATGCGAAGGCGCTGTCGCAGTACGACCTGTTCTGGTACGAAGAAGCCGGCGATCCGCTCGACTATGCCTTGCAGGCCGAACTGGCCCAGCACTACGCCGGACCGATGGCCACCGGCGAGAACCTGTTCTCGATGCAGGACGCGCGCAACCTCATCCGCTACGGCGGGATGCGGCCCGACAGCGACTGGCTGCAGTTCGACTGTGCGCTGAGCTACGGCCTCGTCGAGTATCTGCGCACGCTCGAGATGCTGAAGGCCAATGGATGGTCGCCGTCACGCTGCGTGCCGCATGGCGGGCATCAGATGTCTCTGGCCATCGCGGCAGGCCTGGGCCTCGGGGGCAACGAGTCGTACCCGGACCTGTTCCAGCCCTACGGCGGCTTCCCAGACGGCGTGAAGGTCGACAACGGCTACGTCACCTTGCCCGAGTTGCCCGGCATCGGCTTCGAGGGCAAGGCCGACCTCTACGCCGAAATGAAAGCGCTGGCGAGCTGACCATCGGTTGACGGTCACGGCGTGAAGAGCCCGAGCGACAACGTTGGCAGGACGACTGTCTCGGGTACTCGCCTACGCAGCGGCGGAGCGTTGCCGCGAGAGCGGCCTAGCTGTGAAGGTTCAATAGGTTGTTGGTGTCCACCCGGACCGAGTTTGAGAGACTGGTAATCGCCAGGCGAGGCGGGCTCGTATCAGGGCGCGCGCCAAGGCCCTGCCAACCAAGCCGAAGCCGTTGTTCGGCCTGCCGTGGTGGCGCGGGCTGGAGGATCAATTTCAGCTTCTGTTGCGCTGGATTCAGAAAAAGTGCCGCAATCCGAACTCGTAGCCCGTGTTGGAAAAGCCCGTCAACGCTCCAATCGCCGGCCCTCCCGAGATGACGTAGTTGGCTGCCCCCTTGTTCCTCAGATGGGCGACATTGGCGTACACGGACGTGCGCTTGGACAGGTAGTACCAGTAGCCCAGATAGACCTGACTGGCGTCGTTGGCGTCGGTGCCGCCCCCAGATGCATTCAGCCTTTGATACGACGCGCGAATCTCGCTCGTTCCCACCGGAACGATGACGCCGACCAGGACCGTGACGGCCTTCTTCACGTCGTAGGCGTTGCGGTTCGCAAATCCCTCCAGCGTGGCGACCCCGAAGTTGTACGAGCCGCCGATGCTCGTGGTCTTGAACTTGGGCGTATCGGCATTCGCCGTGTCCGTCTGACCAAACGCGGCGGACAACTTCGCGGCACCTATGGCATAGCTGACACGCGCACCGGCGTATTTCTGTCCCGCCAGCCCTTCGCCGGGTGCGACCATGACCTGCCCCGAGAAACCGGCGAGGTTGCTCGGCAGGAAGTAACTCACCGCGTTGTTGGCCCGCACCTCGGTCACCGCACCGCTACCGAGGTAGGTCCACAGGTTCAGGGCATTGCCAGAGCCGTTGGTGTTGGCGGGGTCGAAGTCGGCCATGATGCCGAACGCGGGCACATAGTCGCGGCCGAGGCGAAACTCGCCGAACTTGCCGGCCATGCCGACCGTGGAGCGGCGGTTCCACATCGCCGTCGTCGTGCCATTGCTGCCGCCTTGCGTCCCGACATCCGGATCCACTTGGCCCTCGAGCCAGAAGATCGCCGAAAGACCGTCGCCCAGGTCTTCGGTGCCCTTGAGAGCGATCTTGCTGGTGCTGGCACCGTTGTCCTTCAACAGGTAGTACGAGCCGGCGCCGTTCTTGACATGGCCAGCGCCGAGGTCGAGCGTGCCGAAGACGGTGACGGAGGATTGGGCGTGGGCGGTTGCGGCGCACAGAGTGCATGCCGCGGCCGCGGCGAGGAGACGCTTTTTCATTCTGTTTTCCTGGGTTGTGTTTGGAACGGACGAGTTCATCCCCGCGCCCAAAGATCGGCGCCTAAAAAAGGGGGATCGGGTGATGGACGAACCGGGTGCGGCGCGAGACGCCGCGGCGGTTCAGGTCACTGGAGCGGCACGAACTTCAGGCTGCTGAGCGGCATGACCTTTTCCTCGCGGACCATCTTGTATTCGGTGTTCGGGCCGAGCCACTTGGCCCAGAGCTGATCGATCTCGCCGGCCTTCTCCATCGTCGCCAGCGCCTCGTTGACCTTCGCGAGCAGCGCGGGTTCGTCCTTCTTCATGCCGACGCCCACGGGCTCGAGGGCCATCGGTTCCTTGATCATCTTCAACTCGACACCGCCGGTCTTGGACTGGTTCACGAGCTTGATGATGGTCATCGTGTTCGCCACCATGCCGACCGACTTGTTCTGCTGCACCGCCATGTAGGCCGAGCCGGTGTCCTGGAACGTCACCGGCTCCGAGTTATTGAGCTTGATCGACTGTTCGGAGGTCGAGCCCTTCGTCGAGCTGATGCGCTTGCCCTTGAAGTCGGCCTTGCTCGTGCCTGGGTCCGAGGCCTTGACCGCCAGCATCTCCTTAGCGACGTAGTACGGGTCGCTGAACTGGATCTGCTCGCCACGGCTGAGCGTGTACGCGAGATTGGCCACCGTGACATCGACGCGACCCATCTTCACCTCGGGCACACGCGCTTCGACCGACAACGGCGTGATCTTCGCGACCACCCCCAGATGCTTGGCCAGCGCATTGCACAGGTCGACGTCGAAGCCGACCATCTCGCGGGTCTTCGGATCGGGCGCGGCAAACGGCGGCACGTCGGCGAACGTGCCGCACTTCAACTCCTTGCGCTGCTGGATGTCCTGCCATTGATCGGCATGCGCAGCAGCAGCCAGGCCGCAAAGGCCCAGCGCAACGAGAGTGATCTTTCGGGACATGTCGAACTCCAGGGGTTGATGAAGAAGCAAGGATCAGTGCGAGCGCAGATCGGACAGAAAGCGCTGCGCGCGCGGGTGCTGCGGGCTGCGGAAGAAGGTGTCGGGCGCGGCGATCTCGAGAATGCAACCAGCGTCCATGAACCAGACCTGGTCGGCCACCTCGCGCGCGAAGTTCATCTCGTGGGTCACGCACATCATGGTCATGCCGTCCTTCGCGAGGCTTCG
This sequence comes from Rhizobacter sp. P5_A1, assembly GCF_056400745.1. NCBI lineage: Bacteria > Pseudomonadati > Pseudomonadota > Betaproteobacteria > Burkholderiales > Sphaerotilaceae > Rhizobacter > Rhizobacter sp. P5_A1. Next base: position 132,113 of record NZ_JBFUKR010000007.1, on the reverse strand, counting down.
CATCACGGCGAGCACCTCGCCAACCATCTCGGGGTCGAGCGCGCTGGTGGGTTCGTCGAACAGCATTGCCGGCGGGTCCATCGCCAATGCGCGCGCGATGGCCACGCGTTGCTGCTGGCCGCCCGAAAGCTGAGCGGGATACGACTCGGCCTTTGCCGCGAGGCCGACGCGTTCGAGCAGCTGCATCGCCCTGCCCTTTGCATCGGCTCGCTTCACGCCGCGCACCTTCATCGGCGACAGCATGATGTTCCCGAGCACCGACAAGTGCGGGAACAGGTTGAAGCTCTGGAACACGAAGCCGATGCGGCTGCGCAGCTGGTTGAGCTCCTTGCTGCTCATCCGCGCCTGGATGTCGTGGCCGTCGAACAGCAGCTGGCCGGACTTGATCTCCTCGAGCCGGTTGACCGTGCGGATCAGCGTGGACTTGCCCGAACCCGACGGCCCGCACACCACGACCACCTCGCCCTTCCTGACCTCCGCATTGATGTCGGAGAGGGCCCGGTAGTCGCCGTACCACTTGTTGACGTTCGAGAACGTGATCATGTCGTCGGCTCCAGGTGACGGGTCAGTGGTCGATCTGCGCCTGCAGCGCCGCCGCGCGCGCCTTGGCGATTGGCTTCTGCGCGACCTGGCCGCGCCGCTTCTTCGTGATGCGCCGCTCCAGCCACTGCGCCCATTGCGTCAGGCTCCAGCACACGACGAAATAGCTGACGGCCAGGATCAGGAAGACGTGGAACGGCTTGGTCAGCAACTGGTTGTTGATCTGGTTCGCCGCGAACGTCAGCTCCTGGACGTTGATCACGTAGCCGAGCGTGGTCTCCTTGATCGTCGAGACGAACTGGCTGAGCATGCTGGGCAGCATGTTGTAGAGCGCCTGCGGCAGGATCACCGACCCCATCGCGCCCAGGTAGCTGTGGCCGAGCGCGCGCGCGGCCTCCATCTGCCCCCTGGGCAGCGCCAGGATGCCGGCGCGCACAACTTCGCTCAGGTAGGCGCCTTCGTAGATCACGAGCGTGCACAGCATCGTCGTGAAGCCCGACACATTGCGCCCGATCAGCAGCGGCACCAGAAAGTAGACCCACAGGATCACCATCAGCAGCGGCACGCCACGCACGACGTACACCAGCGCGGTGGCCGGCCAGTTCAGGAGGCGACTGGTCGACAAGCGCGCCAGGGCCAGCAGCACACTCAGCGGGAACGCGAGCGCAATGCCCAGCACCGACAGGATCAGCGTGCAGGCGATGCCGCCGAGCGGGCCGTTGGGGTACGAACCGACCAGCAGCAGCAGCCAGTTGTCGCGCAGGATGCCGAAGAGGTCGAGGACGAATGCCATGGCTACTTCGCACCCGCAACGCTGTAGCGTCGGCCGAGCCACGCGCCGCCCGCCATGATGAGCAGCGAGATCGCCAGGTACAGCACCGTGGCGACCAGATAGGACTCGAACGCGCGGAAGGTCTGGCTCTCGATCTCCTTGACCGCGTGCGTGAGTTCGACCACGCCGATGGCCATCGCCAGACTGCTGTTCTTGAACAGCGAAACGCTGTGGTTGACCAGGGCCGGAATCGCGTTGCGAATCGCCTGCGGCATCAGCACATGGCGCATCGAACCGACAAAGCCATGGCCGAGCGCACGTGCCGCCTCGGCCTGGCCGTCGGGAATCGAGCGCAGGCCGGATCGCAGGTCTTCGCTGAAGTACGCGGCCTGGCACAGGCCGAGCGCGATGATCGAGAACAGCGCCTCGGCACTGTGCTCCGACAGCCAAGCCTGCAGGTTGTCGGGCAGCAGGCTCGAGATGCCGAAGTACCACAGCATCAGCTGCACCAGCGTCGGCACATTGCGGTGGTACGACACGTAGGCGGCCACCGACCGCTGCACCAGCTTGCTCGGCGTGAGGCGCAGGGTCAGCAGCAGCAGCGCCAGCGTCATCGCCAGCAGCCACGAACAGACGGCGATCACCAGGGTCAGCTCCAGACCGTGCACCAGCATCCGGCCGAACTCGGGGTTCAGCAGGATGGCGAGGAGGTCGAAGCCTTTCACTGGGTGCGCTCGGGTGCGGCTGTCGCGGGGTGCGTCAGCCGCGGGCCGACTCGGGCCGCGTGGTCGAGAGTCCGCCCGGCACCTGCATCGTCGGCGTGATCTCCATGTGGCCGATGTTCACCGCGATCGGTGCAGCGATCGCGAACGCGATCGCGTTGGCAATGTCGGCGGCCTGCGGCAGTTCGAAGCCGTCGATGAACTTCTCGCGGATCTCTTTCGAGTCGCCATGCACGTGGGCAAAGATGTCGGTCGCGACGCGTCCCGGGCAGATCTCGGTGACGCGCACGCGCTTGCCGAATGCATCGATGCGCAGCTGGCGCGAGAGCATGCTCACCGCGGCCTTGGTCGCGTGGTAGGTCGAATTGCCGTTGAAGTTGTAGGCGCCGGCAATCGAGCTGATGTTGACGACGTGGCCGCGGTCGCGCGCCACCATGCCGGGTACCACGAGCCGGCACAGGTGCAGCACCGCGCGCAGGTTGACGTCGATCAGCAGGTCGATGCCTTCGGCGTCGGCCTGCAGGATCGAACCCGGGCGGTCCACGCCGGCGTTGTTGACGAGCACGTCGAAGTCGACTTCCTGGGTGAGGCGCGTGATGCCGGCGAGGTCGGTCACGTCGATCGCATGGGGGATGCAGCCGGTGCGCTCGGCGAGCTCGCCGAGCGCCTTGGCGCCACGCGCCAGCGCGTGAACCTGCAAGCCCTCGGCGCGCAGGCGCTCGACGACGGCGGCACCGATGCCCGACGAGGCCCCGGTGACGAGAGCGGTCTGGTAGTCGCTGAACGGCATGTTGTCGCTTCCTGAGGGGATGGGTTCAATTTATCGGTCGGCGACGATTCGCGCCAAGACGGAATCACTGTGGAGAGATAAGACGCTCTTATGTCGGTGGCAACCCGTTGTCATGCGACGCTGGCCGCCATCTGCGCCGAGATCGGCACGATGCGGCCGCCGCCGGCCTCGATCTCGGCCCGTATCGCCCGGGCCAGCGCCAGAGAACCGGGCGTGTCGCCATGCACGAGGATGGACCGCATCGGCATGGTGATCACGTGGCCGCTGTAGCTGACGACCGTACCGTCTTGCAGCAAGCGGCGAACACGGGCCAGCACCTCGGCCTCGTCCTTGATCACCGAGTTGGCCAGCCTGCGGGGCACCAGCAGGCCGTCGTCGGAGTAGGCGCGATCGGCCAGGAAGGCGGTCGCCACACGCAGCCCGCAGCGATCGGCGGCACCCTCGATCGCCGCACTGCTGGAGGAGCTGATGATGATCGCCGGGTCGAACGCGGCGATCGCGCGCAGCAAGGGTTCGGCCAGCGACGCGTCGGCCGCGGCGAGGTTACCGAGCGCACCATGAAAGCTCATGTGGGTCAGGCGGTGCCCGGCGGCCCGCGCGATGCCGGCCATCGCGCCGAGCTGGTAGGTGACCATCGTCGCCAGCTCGGCCGTGTCGATCTGCATCGCGCGGCGGCCGAAGCCCTGTCGATCCGGAAAGCTCACATGCGCGCCGACATCGACGCCCCGCTGCAGTGCCAGCCGCGCCGTGCGGTCCATGATGAGCGAATCACCGGCGTGGAACCCACAGGCCACGTTGGCCGACGAGATCAGCGACAGCATCGCGTCGTCCTCGCCCATGCGCCAGGGGCCATAGCCTTCGCCGAGGTCGGCGTTCAGATCGATGTCCATGCGTGTGCCTCGCGTGAGAGGTCAATCGGCGTCGAGATCAACGAGCGGCGTGCCATAGCCCACCAGCGTGCCATCGGCCACCCGCAGGCTGGTCACGACCGCCGCCCGCGGCGCCCACACCGGCAACAGCAGCGCGCCGATGCGTAACAGGCCGATCGGTGCACCCGCCCGCACCGGCACGCCGACGGGCGCGAGTGGGATCGATTGCATCGGATGCGCGTGCAGGAACACCCCGGCGGACGGCGCGTTCACCGTCACGCGGTGCGATGGCTTGGATGGCGATGCGTTGGGTGTCGCCACGCTGCTCGGGCAGGCCGATGCGGCGTCTGCCGCGTCGCGACCCAGCCGCAGCAGCACACCGGGTCCCCGCAGTTCCAGCAGACCGATGCCGGCTTCGTCGAGCGATTCCGAGAGTTCCTGAAGGGAATCGATCTGCATGTTCAGCCTCTGGCTTGCTGGCGCCGGTACAGGCCGACGAGCCGCTGCACATCGGCCAACCATGCCTGCATCTGGTCGAGCGCGGCGACGGCCTCGTCCCAGGTGGTTTCAACGAAGCGCACCCGGCTGCCGATCGGCGCTTGCCCGAGTCGCCACAAGTCGGCCTCGATCACCGTGCCGAGCTTCGGGTAGCCGCCGGAGGGCTGGGCATCGCGCATCTGCACGATCGGTTGACCGCCCGCCGGCACCTGGATCACGCCGGGGACGATGCCGTGCGAGCGCATCTCGACAGGGTTGCCGGCCTCCAGCGGCGTGCCGGCCAGGCGATAGCCGTAGCGATCGCTTTGCGACGTGATCTTCCATTCGCCGGTCCAGAACGCGGCGCGCGAGGCTTCGGTGTAGTGCGTGTACTCGGCCGCCGGCAGCACCCGCATCGCCGCCACGCCGTCGACCTGCAGCGGCAGCGCGAGCGCGGGCGGCACCAGGCCGAATCCGCCAACATGCCCACCTGACTGCGCGGCGCCCGCCCGCAGCACATCGCCCCGGCGCAGCGTGCGCCCTTCATGGCCGCCGAAGTCGCCGCGCAACTGCGTGCTGCGCGAGCCGAGCACCGAGGGCACGTCGACGCCGCCAGGCAGGCACAGGTAGGCCCGGCTCGCACGCCAGGCGCCAGCGCGCGGCAAGCCCAGACTCAGGACCTGGCCGGCACGCGCAACGCCGGTCCACCACGGCAGCAGCGGCACATCGTCGACTCGCGCGGCGCAGTCGGCACCAGTGAGCGCGAACGGGCCGCCTTCGATGAAGCGCACTTGAAACGGAAACACCGGCACCTCGATGGCGGCAGCGCCCGAGTCGTTGCCCAGCAACAGGTTGCCGGCCGCGAGCGCGAGCGGGTCCATCGCGCCCGAGGTGCCCACGCCCCAGCGCAGCGCGCCCAGGCGCCCCAGGTCCTGCACGGTGGCCAGCGCACTCGCCGACAGGATCTCGATCATCGGATCACCTTCTGCACGCGAAAGCGCAGCGTGTCGCCCGGCTGCAGCAAGGCCGGCGGGTCTTGGCTCGGATCGAAGAAGCGCATCGCCGTGCTCCCGATCGTGTTCCAGCCGCTCGGGCCGGCGGACGCCGACACGCCGGTCTGCGCGCCGCCGATCGAGACCGCGCCGCCCGGGATGCTGAGCACCGGCACCTTGCGGCGCGGCGTGGCGATGCGCGCGTCCATGCCACCCAGGTAGCAGTAGCCGGGATGGCTGCCGAGCGCGTAGACCGGATACGCCGGTGTGCTGTGGATCTCGACGATCTCGTCGATCGACAGGCCGGTGTGCGCGACGACGTCCGGCAGATGAGGCCCGCCGTCACCACCGTAGACCACCGGAAGCTCGATGACGCGCCCCGCGAGCGGCAGCGGCTGCGCCGCGTTCCACGCATCGAGCAGGCGCGCATGCAGGTCGGCGAGCGAGCGCGGTGGGCGCACGAAGCTGAGCATCAGGTTGTTCATGCCCGGCACCGCCTCGCGCACCTCAGGCCACGCCTCGGCCTCGCGTGCGAGCGCCCAGATGCGTTGCTGATCCGGCAGCGTCATCGCGTGGCCCGGCGCCTCGAACAGCAACGCGCTCGTCCCCAGAGCACCGATGGTTGGTTCGCACATGCTCATGTTGCTGCGTTCCCGCTTTGCAGCCAGCGTTCGAGATGGTGGATGTCCACGCCGCCGGCGGCGAAGCTCGGCTCTTGCACGATGCGCCGATGCAGCGCCAGGTTCGTTGCGATGCCGTCGACTTGCATTTCGGCCAGCGCCAGGCGCATGCGTTCGAGCGCGTCGTCGCGCGTCGCGCCGTGCACGATCAGCTTGGCGATCATCGAGTCGTAGTGCGGCGGCACGCGATAGCCGGCGCTCGCGTGGGTGTCGACACGCACGCCGAAGCCGCCGGGCACGAGCCAGCCGGTGATCAGGCCGGGCGACGGCGCGAAGGTCTCGGGGTTCTCGGCATTGATGCGGCATTCGAGCGCGTGGCCTTGGCAGCCGATGTCTGCCTGCGCCAAGGTCAATCGCTCGCCGCGTGCGACGCGGATCTGCTGCTGGACGATGTCGATGCCGGTCGTCATCTCGGTCACCGGGTGCTCGACCTGCAGCCGGGTGTTCATCTCGATGAAGAAGAACGCGCCATCCTCGTAGAGAAACTCGAACGTTCCCACGCCGCAGTAGCCGATCTGCCGGCAGGCTTGGGCGCAGCGCTCGCCGACCTCGGCGATCCGTTCAAAGGCGATGTCCGGCGCCGGCGCCTCCTCCAGCACCTTTTGATGACGGCGCTGCATCGAGCAGTCGCGGCTGCCGAGCCACAGCGCGTGGCCGTGGCTGTCGGCCAGCACCTGGATCTCGACGTGGCGCGGGTGCAGCAGGAACTTCTCGATGTAGACCTCGGGGTTGCCGAAGGCGCGGCGCGCCTCTTCGCGCGTCAATGCGAGCGCGTCCAGCAGGCTGCCCTCCTCGTGCACGACCCGCATGCCGCGGCCGCCGCCGCCGCCGGCCGCCTTCACGATGACCGGATAGCCGATCTCACGTGCGATCGCCTGCACCGCGGTCGGGTCGTCCGGCAGCGAACCATCGGGCCCGGGCACGCACGGTACGCCGGCGGCGCGCATCGCGCGCTTCGCCGAAACCTTGTCGCCCATCGTGCGGATGCACGCGGCGCTCGGCCCGATGAAGCTCAGGCCCGCGGCCTCGACGCTGGCGACGAAGCCGGCGTTCTCCGACAGGAACCCGTAGCCGGGATGGATCGCCTGCGCGCCGCTGAGCTCGGCGGCGAACAGGATCGCGGCCTGATCGAGATAACTCTTGCCGGGTGCCGCCGGCCCGATGCACAGGGCCTGGTCGGCCTGCCGCACATGGACGGCGTCGCTATCGGCTTCGGAATACACGGCGACGGTGCGCAGGCCGAGCCCGCGGCAGGCGCGCTGGATGCGCAGCGCGATCTCTCCGCGGTTGGCGATCAGGACGGTGTCGAACATCGCAGCGGCTCGGTTCACGACTTCTCAGGCGAAGCGCATCAGGGGCTGATCGGCGTCGACCTCCTGGCCCGACTCGACCAGGACGTCGACGAGCGTCCCGGCCTGCTCGGCGCGCACCTCGTTGAACACCTTCATCGCTTCGATCACGCACAAGGTCTGACCCGCGCTCACCGGTTGACCAGCGGCCACGAACGGCGGCTCCCCGGGTGCGGGTGACAGATGCACGACGCCGTACAGCGGGGCAACGAGCGGCGGAGTCGCCGCGCTCTCACGTGGCATGGGCGCGGTGGCGACGCGCGGCTCGCTCGCCGTCGGCACCACTGCGCCGCCAGGCACATGCCGAACGAGGTGCAAGGTCCATCCGTCCTGCGCGAACTCCATCTCGGCCAGGTCCGAGGCGGCCATCGCGTCGATGAAGGTCTTGATCTGCTGTTGATCCATGGGCTGCGTCCACCGGGGCCGACAGCGCGTCCCGAAGACGCGCGCTGTCCTGTGGCCTCAAAGGTATCGGTGGAACGCGCTCAGCGCCAAGACGGAATGTCTCTGCCGAGATAAGGGACCCTTATGACGGCAGCCCGCCTTGCGTCTCATCCGGCGCCAGCAGCGAGCCGGGCAGTGCGGCAACCAGCTCGAGCAGGATGTCCTTGATGGCCTGCCCGGGCTCGGACAGCGGCAAGTGGTCGGACTGGCACAAGGCCAGCGGCGCCTCGATCACCGGCTCGACGATGCGGCACTGCCAGGCGCCGCACGACCCCACGACCTCGCGCGCCATCGACGCCGGCAGGATCGTGGCGCCCAGACCGTCGGCGATGACCGCGGTGAGCGTGCCGGCCGATTCGATCTCGGCGATCACGCGCGGCGTCATGCCGGCCATGGTGAAGGCCTCGTCGACCATCTTGCGCACGATGTTGTAGGGCCGCGCCAGGTAGAGATCGGTGTCGCCCAGCGTGCGCAGCGGCACCTCGTCCGGCGGCTGTGGCATGCTCTGCGGACCGACGAGGTAGAGCGGCTCCTTCAGCAGCGGCAGGAACTTCAGCCCGTGCACCGCGGTCTTGCCGCCGTACAGCACCGCGAGGTCCATGCGCCCGCTCATCACCAGTTCGGACAGCGTCGTACCGTAGGTCTCGTTCAGGTACAGCAGCACGCCGGGGTGGCGCGCACGCACCGTGCGCAGCAGCGGCAGCGCGAGCCCGGCCGCCGCCGTCCCCGGCGCGAGACCGACCGACACCGCGCCCGACACGCCGCGACCCGCGGCATCCATGTCGACGCGCGCCTGCTCGCACTGGCGCAGGATGAGTTGCGCATGCCGGTACAGCACCTTGCCGGCTTCGGTCGGCGTCACGCCGCGCTTGGTGCGCAGCAACAGCTGCTGCCGCACCTCCCCTTCCAGCGTGGCGAGCTGCTGGCTCAGCGCTGGCTGCGCGATGTGCAGCACATCGGCCGCCTGCGTCAGGCTGCCGATGTCGACGATCTTCACGAAATACTTCAGGCGCCTGAGGTTCACCGCACGGTCTCCTTCATCGATGCCACCGGGCTCGAATGTCGGCAGCGCCGCGAGCAAGAATCGCGCGCGCCAGGGTTCGGCCGACCTCGCATGGTATCCATAAGACTTGCCTATAGTGGCAGACCGAACTCGTCTTGGCGATAGCCCCGCCGCGGTCCTACTGTTATGGCTCTCGAACAGCCGCAGCAAGGAAATCCGTGAGCACTTCCCGCATCGCCGAGCGTGTCCGGCGCATCAAGCCGTCGCCGAGCACCTCCGCCGCCGACCGCGCCAACGAGCTGCGCCGGCAAGGCAGGTCCATCGTGAACCTTGTCGTCGGCGAGCCCGACTTCGACACCCCCGCGCACATCCGCCGGGCGGCCGCGCTCGCGATGGACAACGGCGCGACGCGCTACACGCTGATGGCCGGCACGGTCGAGTTGCGTCAGGCCATCGTCGCCAAGCTCGAACGCGACAGCGGGCTGCACTATGCATTGAACGAGATCGTCGCAACCTCAGGCGCGAAGAGCGCCATCTACAGCGCTTTCGCGATCACGCTGGAGCCGGGCGACGAGGTCATCATCCCGGCGCCCTACTGGGTCTCGTACCCGGACATGACCCTGGCCTGCGACGGCAAGCCCGTCACTGTGCCCTGCCCGGAGGAAAACGGCTTCAAGCTGACGCCGGTCCAGCTCGAGGCCGCGATCACACCCAGGACCCGCTGGCTGCTGATCAACTCGCCCAGCAACCCCACCGGTGCGGCCTACACCCTGCCCGAATACCGCGCGCTCGCCGACGTGCTGCTGCGCCACCCGCAGGTGCTGGTGATGACCGACGACATCTACGAGCACATCCGCTTCGACGGGCAGCGCACGCCGCACTTCCTGCAGGCCGCGCCCGAACTGCGCGAGCGCACGCTGGTCGTCAACGGCGTGTCGAAGACCTACGCGATGACGGGCTGGCGCATCGGCTACGTGGCCGGGCCGCGCGATCTCGTGCAAGCGCTCGACACCTTGTTGTCGCAGTCCACAGGCAACTGCTGCTCGATCAGTCAAGCCGCGGCCGCAGCGGCGCTCGATGGCGACCAGCGCTTCGTCGGCGAGAGCGTGGCCATCTACAAGCAGCGGCGCGACGCGACGCTGGCGCGCATCAATGCCATTCCCGGCCTGAGCTGCCGCGCGCCCGACGGAGCGTTCTATCTCTACATCGGGTGTGCCGGCCTCATCGGCAAGCGCACGCCGGATGGCAAGGTGCTGGAGCAAGACAGCGATGTCGTGATGTACCTGCTCGACAGCGTCGGCGTGGCCGTGGTGGCCGGCACGGCCTACGGGCTGTCGCCGTACTTTCGCCTGTCGATCGCCACCTCCATCGAGATCCTCGAAGAAGGCTGCAAGCGCATCGCCCGCGCCGTGGCCGAACTGCATTGAACCCAAGAGACAAGAACCTCCATGAGCACCTACAAGGCCATCCGCAAGATTCCATCGGCAACGCAGGCCGATCTCGGAGTTCTCGCTGCGCTGCGCGAGATTCCGCTGTCTGCGCTCAGCGACAACATGCACCGCAACATCGGCACGGTCGGGTTGCAGCCCTATCACCGGCCGGTTCGGCAGACGATGGCTGGCACAGCAGTCACCGCGCGCTCGCGCGGCGGCGACAACCTCACTTACCTGCGTGCGCTCGAGTTCTGCCGCCCCGGCGACGTGCTGGTGATCGATGGCGGCGGTGACTTGCTCAACGCCGCGGTCGGCGGCATCCTATCTTTCTACGCCGCGAGCATCGGCTTGCAAGGCGTGGTCGTCGACGGCGCGATTCGCGACGTGGCCGAGATCCGCCAACGCGAGTTCCCGGTCTACGCGCGCGGCGTCACGCACCGTGGTCCCTACAAGGACGGCCCTGGCGAGATCAACGTGACCGTCTCGATCGGCGGCATGGTGGTCAATCCCGGCGACATCATCGTCGGCGACCAGGACGGCCTGCTGGCGATCCCGCAGGACGGCGTCGAGGCGCTGATCGACAAGGCGCGCGGCGTGCTCGAAGCCGAGGCGGAAACGATGCGCGCGATGAAGGAAGGCCGCTGGAGCCGTGCCTTCATCGACGCGCTGGAAGCGCGCTGCAACAACTGAACCCACCGATCTGGAACGCTCGATGCAGACCGCCGCCGTCCTCGTCACCCGCGCGACGTTCCCCGACATCGCCGATCGGCTGCGCGAACACTTCGCTGTCAGCGACAACCCGCCCGACACGGTCTGGAGCCCGACCGAGCTGATCGCGCGCCTGCAAGGCAAGCAGGGCGTGATGAGCACCGGCAGCGAGCGCATCGATGCGACGCTGCTCGATGCTTGTCCGGAGCTCAAGGCCGTGTGCAACGTCGGCGTCGGCTACAACAACGTCGACGTCCTGCGCGCGAGGCCGAGGCGCGCGCCCGCTGGGTCGACAAGGCAACCCTGTTCAAAGAGGCCGATCACCTCGTGCTCGTGCTGCCTTACTCGCCCGCGTCGCACCACGCGATCGGTGCGGCCGAGCTGGCGCAGATGAAGCCAACCGCGACGCTGACCAACATCGCGCGTGGCGGCATCGTCGACGATGCCGCGCTGGCCGCTGCGCTGCGCGCCGGGACGATCGCCGCCGCCGGCCTCGACGTCTATGAAAACGAGCCGAAGCTGAACCCGGCCCTGCTCGAACTGCCCAACATCGTGCTCACTCCGCACATCGGCAGTGCTTCGGCGCACACGCGACGTGCGATGGCGGCGCTGACCGTCGACAACCTGATCGCAGCGCTCGGCAAGGGCCCGAACGCCGGCCGGCCGCCGACGCCGGTGAATCCTGACGTGCCGCGCAATCAGCTGTCATGACCGACCCGCGCATCCTGGTGATGGGCGTCGCCGGCTCCGGCAAATCGACGGCGTGCTGACGTGGCTCGACCGCATCTCGACGACCCCATTGCGATGAACGACATGACCCCTTCCGCCCTGAAAAGCTTCGACCTCAGCGGTCGGACCGCACTCGTCACCGGTTCCAGCGCCGGGATCGGCTACGCGCTCGCGCGGGGGCTCGCCAGCGCCGGCGCGCGCGTGATCCTGAACGCGCGCAATGCGCAGAAACTCGAGCAGGCCGCAGACCGTCTGCGTGCAGAAGGCGCCTTCGTGCTCAGCGCCGCGTTCGACGTGACCGACGGCGCGGCCGTCACCGAAGGCGTCGGCCGGATCGAAGCCGAAGCCGGCCCCATCGACATCCTCGTCAACAACGCCGGCATGCAGCGCCGCGCCCCGCTCGAGCAGTTCGACGAGGCGCACTGGCACGAGCTGATGAAGACCAATGTCGACAGCGTGTTCCTGGTCGGCCAGGCGGTCGCACGCCACATGATCGATCGCCGGCGCGGCAAGATCATCAACATCTGCTCGGTGCAGAGCGAGCTCGGACGCCCGAACATCGCGCCCTACACGGCGAGCAAGGGTGCCGTGAAGATGCTCACGAAGGGCATGGCGATCGACTGGGGCCCCTACAACATCCAGGTCAACGGCCTCGGCCCGGGCTACTTCAAGACCGAGTTGACCGAAGCGCTGGTCAACGATGCCGAGTTCACGCGCTGGCTGCTCGGACGCACGCCTTCGCGGCGCTGGGGTGACGTGCAGGATCTCGTCGGCGCCGCCGTGTTCCTGGCCAGCGACGCGTCCAGCTTCGTCAACGGCCACATCCTCTACGTCGATGGCGGCGTGACCGCCACGCTCTGATGAACCTTGGGACTCGACTGATGGAAGCTCTTGTCATTCACGCGCCCGGTGACCTGCGCGTCCAGCAGATCGCCACACCCGAACTGGGCCCGGAGCAACTGCAGGTGCGTGTGCGCTGCGGTGGCATCTGCGGATCGGACCTGCACTACTACCGCCATGGCGGCTTCGGCACCGTGCGCATCCAGGAGCCGATGGTGCTCGGCCATGAGGTCGCCGGTGTGATCGAGGCCGTGGGCTCAGCGGTCAGCGGATACGCCGCGGGAGACCGCATCGCGGTGAGTCCGAGCCGGCCCTGCGGGCTGTGTCGCTTCTGCCAGCAGGGCCTGCAGAACCATTGCCTCGACATGCGCTACTACGGCAGCGCGATGCGCAACCCGCACGTGCAAGGCGCATTTCGCCAACAACTCGTCGTCGAGACGCACCAGGCGTACAAGCTGGCGGACGGCGTCAGCGATGGCGAGGGTTCGATGGCCGAGCCCTTGTCGGTCGCGCTGCATGCGGTGCGCCGCGCCGGGCCCCTGCTCGGCAAGCGCGTGCTCGTCACGGGGTGCGGGCCGATCGGCGCGCTGGTGGTCATTGCGGCGCGGCGTGCCGGTGCGACCGAGATCGTCGCCACCGACGTGATGCCGCATCCGCTGCGCAAGGTGCTGCAGCTCGGCGCCGACGAGGCCATCAACATGGCCGAGCGGCCCGACGCGCTCGATCGCCATACCGCCGATAAGGGGCACTTCGACGTGCTCTTCGAGGCCAGCGGCAACGAGCGCGCGCTGACGGGCGCTTTCAATGCGCTGCGCCCGCGCGGCATCATCGTTCAGCTCGGTCTGGGCGGCGAGATGAACCTGCCCATCAACACCATCGTCGCGAAGGAGTTCGACTTGCGTGGTGCGTTCCGCTTCCACGAAGAATTCGCGGTCGCCGTCGAGCTGCTCAACAAGGGGCTGGTCGACGTCAAGCCTCTGATCTCGGCCACCTTGTCCTACCGCGATTCGGCGCGCGCTTTCGCGCTGGCCGGTGATCGCACACAAGCCATGAAGGTCCTGTTGAGCTTCGACTGAACCGGAGACATTCCTGGAGATGGGAGTTCCGCTGGCGACGGCGGCCGGTGAAAAGCGGACGTTCGACGTACCGCGTCACGTCGCCACTCGCCGAGTGATTCAACATCCGCTTCAGAACGCCCCCGGAAACGAGTTCCTCGGCGATGCTCGCGAACGTCGCACGCAGGCCGTGCCCCTTGCACCTTGGTTCCGGCCTTCGCGTTGATCCAGGCCAGCGTCTTGCGCGCATCGACGATCGCGAACAGCGGATCGTGGGGCTCCTTGTCCAGGCAGTTGCGCTCAACGATCTGCAACGCCTGGCGCGACAGGAGCAACTCGTGATCGCTCCGGTTCTTGGTATCCCGCAGCACGATCCTGCCCTTGCCGATCGACGTCCCGGACGAGGATAGGCGCGCCTCCAAACCAGAGCTGCAAAGCAGCGGAGTAGGGATTGGGATCGACGAAAGCAGTCGTCCGACCACGACAGCTACTGGCCGTCCAGCGAAGGCCAGACGACAACTTCGAGCGGCAGGTCATCGAAGCGTTATCGACATCCGACCCGGTCTGACAGCAATGTCACGCAGACCGCCCGGCTAAGTTCATCGATCGTGCGGTCGCAGTCGACCCAACGCGGTCACACCGATCACGTGATTCGGCTCCGCGAAGCGGTCCTTGGAAGGGGGTTAACCGGGCAGGCCCGTTGCTTGCCCCCAAGGGCTTCCCTTGAATAAGTGGGCAAGTCTCAGGCGATAGATCCCTACTCCAAGAAGAGCTCCGCGATCACCGACCGCAGCCAACGATTCGCCGGATCTTGCTGATACCTCTCGTGCCAGTGCTGCTTGATCGCGAATCTGGGCAATTCGAACGGCGGAGGCAGCGCTTTGACCTTAGCAATGCGCACGAGCATCTGAGCGATTCGCTCAGGAACCGTGGCAACCAAATCGGTATGGGCCAGCAGATTGCCAACCCCTGGGAGGGTAGGCAGCAAAAGCATCACCCTGTGCCGAATTCCCAGTCGCTCGAGCTCGTGCTCGACCAGGCTGTGACCCGTTCCGGCCGCCGTGACCACGACATGCTTCTCGCGTTTGAAGGCTGCTGTCGTGACCTTCAGTTCGATCCGAGGGTGATCCTTGCGCACAACGCAAGCGAAGGTTTGGTCGAAGAGTCTCTGCTGGTAGAAACCCGCTTCGAGTTCGGGCATGAAGCCCACCGCCAAGTCCGACTCACCGGACTCGAGCATCTTGGGCGTATCCGCCGTGATTCGCAGAACCTCGATGCGCACGGAGGGAGCCAGCGTATTGATTCGGTTCACCAACCCCGGCAGGAACTCCAGGTGACTGATGTCTGTCATGGAGATGCGAAACCGACGTTCGCTACCGGCAGGGCCGAACAGCACTTGCTGTTTCGTCGCGACGCGAAGTAGTTCGAGCGCTTGGCGCAGCGGCCCGAGCAGGGACGCAGCGTGCGGTGTCGGAACCATGCCCTCGGACGTTCGGACGAACAGCGGATCGTTGAACTGCCGACGCAGGCGACCGAGCGCAAGGCTGACGGACGTCTGGGGCAAGCCGAGGTTTTCTCCCGCGCGCGAGACGCTCCTCGTCTTGTAGACCTCATCAAAGACTGCGAGAAGCTTCATGTCCATTATGCAGATTCCCGCTGACACCTATTCGATCCATGTCATGGACGAAATGTTCTCACGAACCTAACCTTCTCGCAAGCCGGCAAATGAACGGCACCCACGGCTGCACCAAAGCAGCCGCCACCCAAGAACGATCTGAGAGACAAAACATGCAACGTGCCCATCTCGCCCGCCTGTTCGTCTGTGCCGTCTTGCCTTTCGCGACTGCGATTTCGCAAGCACAGGCCTGGCCCAAGGGACCCGTTCACGTCGTCGTTCCGTTTGCTGCCGGTTCGACACCCGATGTCGTCGCCCGACTTCTGTCCGAGCGGCTTGCCACGCGGCTGGGAAAGCCCATGGTCATCGACAACAAGCCGGGGGCGGCCGGCAACATGGGCACCGATACGATCGCCAAATCAGCGCCCGACGGGCAGACGATTGGTGTCAGCATCGCGGGCCCGCTCGCGGTGAACGCATTGCTGTTCAAGAAGCTTCCCTACGACCCGGCGCGCGATCTCGAGCCGATCACCATTGCCGCAACGCAGCCGGCAGTGCTGGTGGTCTCGAACAAGCTGGGAGGCGTGAACAGCGCGAGCGATCTATTCGCGCTGATGAAGAAGAACCCCGGGAAGTACAGCTTTGCATCGATGGGCGCCGGCACCGTGTCGCACCTGGCGATGCAGGCCTTGTCGTCTCGCAACGAAGCGGACCTGGTTCATGTCCCGTACGGCGGGTCAGGCGCGGCCGCGACCGCAATCATCTCCGGCGAGGTTGACATGGCTGTCCTGCCCGCAGCGGCCGTCATGCCAAACATTAAGGCGGGCAAGCTCCGGGGCTTGGCGGTGGCGTCAGCCAGGCGTTCGACCCTGCTGCCCGAGTTGCCCACCTTGGCTGAGGCCGGCGTGCAGGACGTTCAGGCGGATGCCTGGATCGGTTTCATCGTTCCGGCCAAGACTCCGCCCGAAATCGCCAAGCGCCTGCACGACGAACTGGTTCAGGTGCTCGCAGAACCGGGCATCAAGGAGAAGCTTCGCTTGCAATACATGGAGCCGGTGGCTAACTCGTCCGCCGAGTTTCGCGGCGTGCTTGCCGCTGATGTAGCGCGTTGGAAGCCGGTCATTCAGAAGCACAACATCACCCTGGACTAAGGAGGCGAACGACATGAGCAACGATTCGATCTCGCCGATCACCGAACCAGCCCGCGAGACGCCCCTGTTCGGCGACTTCGATGTCGTCGTGCTCGGCGGAGGACCCTCAGGCATCGCCGCAGCCGCCTCGGCAGCGCGCAACGGCGCCAAGGTGCTTCTGGCCGAGCGCTACGGGTTTCTGGGTGGGATGGGAACCGCAGCGGGTGTCACCAATTTCTGCGGCTTGCATGCGAACGTCTTCGGCAATATCCAGCAGGTAGTGCATGGCGTCACCGATGACTTGCTCGAACGGATGCGCGGGCTGGACGGCCTGAACGAGCCGCACCTGGTGCTCGGCAAGACCTTCGCGCAGGCCTACGACATGTCGGCGTTCAAGTGCGCAGCAGATGCGCTTCTGGTCGCAGACGGC
Source organism: Rhizobacter sp. P5_A1 (assembly GCF_056400745.1). NCBI lineage: Bacteria > Pseudomonadati > Pseudomonadota > Betaproteobacteria > Burkholderiales > Sphaerotilaceae > Rhizobacter > Rhizobacter sp. P5_A1. The sequence goes on along the minus strand of NZ_JBFUKR010000007.1, from coordinate 115,535 downwards.
GTGCACCTGTTGTTCCATGCCCTGGCCGCCGGCGTCATCAAAACCGCCGAGGGTCGAATCCACACCCTGCTTCTCGAAACGAAGTCTGGCCGAGTCGCAGTGCGTGCTCAATGCTTCATCGATTGCTCGGGCGATGCCGACATGGCCCACTGGGCGGGCGTCCCGACCGAGAAAGGCGACGAGCACGGCGAATTGCTCTATCCGACGATGATGTTTCGCGTTGGCAACGTCGATGCTGAAGCGGCCGGTGAGGCCTGGAAGACGATTCCGAAGCTGATGGATGCAGTGGAAGCGACCGGTGAGTTCACGTTCCCGCGCAGAGGCGCCGTGGTTCGACCGCAAAAGCACTCCTATGAATGGCGGGTGAACGTCACCCAGCTCAAGAACAAGGACGGCTCTGCAACGGACGGAACCGACGCGAGCTCCCTCAGCGAAGGCGAGCTTGAAGGGCGGCGCCAGGTCGTCGACTACCTGCGCTTCCTGCGCAGCAAGGTGCCCGGCTTCGAGCACGCCTATGCCCTCGACATCGCGCCTCAGCTCGGGATCCGCGAGACACGTCGCCTGATTGGGGAGTACATGTTGACCGCCGACGACGTTCTGCAGTGCGTCGACTTCCAGGACACGATCGGCGTGAACGGCTGGCCACTGGAGAAGCATGTCGCTGGCGACGTGAAGTGGATCTGGCCGCCGATCCCCGAATCCCGCGGATACAACCATCTGCCGTATCGCATGCTGCTCCCGCGCCGGTCAACGGCCGGCGGCGTGGACAACCTGCTGGTGGCCGGCCGCTGCGCGTCGATGACCCACGACGGGCAATCGGCTGCGCGCGTCACTGGCGCTTGCTTCGTCATGGGGCAAGCAGCCGGTACGGCCGCGGTTCTGGCGCTCAAACTAAGCGGGTCCGTTCATGACATCGACGTGAGAGAACTCCAGCGTCTGCTGACTCAGCAAGGCGTGTTTCTCGGCACCTGAAGGCGCGAAGCCTGAGTCGACGTTGGGCAAGTAAGCCTCCGCCGACCGGGCGCACCACCAGTCGGTCCCTCATTGATTTTGTGGCGCACAAGACCGCCGGGCCGCTCCACGTCCAAAGGAACAACCATGAAGCTTCGAGCGAATTTTATGTGGAACGCCCGACGTACTTGCACTTGTCCGCCTCCGAGCGCACTGCTGGAGACCATCTCACATGGACATGCACATGGCTACGCGGTCCGGCAGACCGATTCGCGGCGTCAAGGGGCATGTGCTGAGCAGATGTTGGCGCTGGTCATCATCGTTACGTCGCTGCTAATCGTCGTTTGGGCGGCGTGGCAGTTGGTGGCGTCGTACGCGTGAGCCTCGACATGAGCTCATTCGCGATGTTGATCGAATTCCATCGCCTTCGCGGATCGCGCGCACAGGTCATGGCTGCTTGGCGCACAACACCAGCACGCGGTCTGACCTCACTTGTCGGTATCGCGCTCGCCTCTGGACGCGGCGGTAGGGAGGACGTACCAACTTCGCCTGTAGCAACTGAGGTCGCGAACGCCAAGCCGACTTCCCATGTAGGACCACGGGCCGTTGCAGGCGACGGCTTGCTGAGACCCGTGGCCTACCGATGAGCGAACAGGTAAGGCGCGCCTCAGCGTCGCGACGGAGACAAGACATGATCGAAACTCGTTCACCGATGCCCGTTCCGAACGCCTCAGTGAAGCCGACGCCGGCGGTCACCTATAGATGGCTCGTGTTGGGTGTGGCATGGGCTGCATTGCTGATGGCATTCGTGGACCGTCTGGCATGGGCGAATCTGGCGGCACAGGTCGGCGGCTCGCTGGGCCTGCCAATCGCCGGGCTCGGTGTATTTTTGACGTCGTTCTACATCGGCTACGTCGGTGCCAATGTTCTGGGCGGCCTTGCGACCGACAAGCTTGGCCCTAGCCGAACGCTGACGCTGGCGATGTTGCCGCTTGGCATCTCCACCTTCCTGTTCAGCTACACGTCGTCGGTGGCGCTCGGGCTTGTTTTGCAGTTCGTGATGGGGCTGGCGGCTGGGGCCGATTACGCAGCCTGCGTGAAGCTGGCCGCGACCTGGTTCGAATACCGCCTGCGCGGGCGCGCAATGGGCCTGCTGATCACGGCGTCGTCGGTCGCAGTCGTGTTAACCAACGCAATGGTGCCCGCCCTCGCTGCCGCGGTCGGGTGGGCAGCCGTGTACAAGGTGCTGGGGGTCGTCACGGCCGCGATCGGCATTGTTTGCTGGTTCGTCTTGCGCGACGCACCGGCGGCCTCGTCCCAGGGAACTGAAACTCGGCGGTTCATGGAACTGTTCCGAAACCGTGACCTGATGTTGCTTTCGCTCGCAGGCTTCGGTGCGCTGTGGGGCACGTGGGGGTTCGCGTTCTGGGTCAACGCGCTGATGACCAAGGGACACGGCCTGAGTCCCGTTCGCGCTGGCTTCATCACGGCGATGTTCGGCGTGGGCGCCATCTTTGCGAAACCGCTCATAGGACTCCTCTCCGATTGGCTCGGCGGTCGCCGCAAAGCGCTCGTGATCGTCTGCCTCATCAGCTTCACCGCGATGCTGCTGCTGTTCGGCACGTTGCACACCGAAACAGCGTTCCTGATCGCCGCGCCGATCCTCGGCGTGACCGCGTTCGTCTACTCACCGCTGATGGCGGCCATGGTGGCCGAAAGCGCGGGACCGCGCCTGGTGGGCTCGGCGACCGGGCTGACCAATGCGTTCTGGCAGCTTGGCAACGTCATCGTGCCGCTGGCGGTGGGCGTCGTCTACCAGTCGACTCAGTCGTTCAACGCCGCATTCGTCACCTTGGCTGCCGGCCCGTTGCTGGGGGCGCTGAGCATGTCCGCGGTGCGAGAGCGTCCGCAGCTTTGAGTTCCATCTCACTCTCGTGGCCACCGACGGCATCAAGCCCGCGCTGTGCCGCAGCCATGCACGTACGAAGGGAGACCACATGCAGTTCTATCTGAATGGCTACGCACCCGGCAATCCCGACATCGTTAAGGAGAAGCTTCCGGACGCCGTCGACGTTCTTGTCATCGGCAGCGGCCCTGCTGGGGCACTGCTGGCCGCACAGCTTTCAAATTTCCCTCGCATCAGCACCCGCTTGATCGAGCGTCGCGAGGGTGCGCTCCAAGTTGGTCAGGCGGACGGCATCGCCTGCCGTACGGTTGAAATGTTCGAGACTTTCGGTTTGGGGCAGAAGCTCGTCCGCGAGGCCTATTGGGTTAACGAGACCGTCTTCTGGCGTCCGTCGAAGCAAGACCGTACGCAGATCGAGCGCACCGGACGCGTCCAGGACACCGAGGACGGCTTGTCGGAGTTTCCGCACCTCATCGTCAACCAGGCCCGCCTGCAGCAGTGCCTGCTCGACTACATGAGGATGTCGCCTACACGACTCGAGGCCAACTACGGCCTGGAATTCGTCACCCTGAAGGTCGAAGCCGAAGGTGAGCACCCGGTCGTGGTCACGCTGCGCGATGTGAGCACGGGTTCGAAGACCACCGTCCGCGCCAAGTACGTTGTCGGATGCGACGGTGCACGCAGCTTGGTGCGTGATTCGATTGGAGCCGTCCCGCGTGGCGACTTTGCCAACCATGCTTGGGGTGTCGTGGACATGCTGGCCGTCACCGACTTCCCGGACATCCGGCTCAAGGCCGCCATCCAGTCTGCGGATGAGGGCAACATCCTGTTGATTCCGCGCGAGGGTGGCTACATGGTGCGGCTCTACGTCGACCTCGGCGAGATCGACCCGAACAACCGCGAAGCCTTCCGTGACAACACGCAGGAGAAAGTCATAGCGATCGCCCAGCGCGTGCTTCGCCCGTACACGCTCGATGTGAAGAGCATTGTGTGGTTCGCCGTTTACCAGGTCGGCCAGCGCGTCACAGACCGGTTCGACGATGTCCCGAGCGAACAGATCGCGTCTCGCCTGCCGCGCGTGTTCATCGCCGGCGACGCCTGCCACACACACAGCGCGAAAGCGGGTCAGGGCATGAACGTTTCGATGCAGGACACGTTCAACCTCGGCTGGAAACTCGCCTCCGTTCTCGAGGGCCGTGCCAAGCCGGAACTGCTGCGCACCTACTCCGCTGAGCGCCATGCAATTGCGCAGGGGCTCATCGACTTTGACAAGGAGTGGTCGAAGATCATGGCCTCGCAGCCCCTGGATCCGGACCACCCGGAGCTCGGCGGCGTCGATCCACAAGAGCTTCAGGCGTATTTCGTGAAGTCGGGTCGTTACACGGCTGGCGTCGCGACCCACTACGCGCCGACGACGATGCTGACGTGCGAGGCCACCCACCAGGGCCTTGCAAAGGGATTCACGATCGGCATGCGGTTTCACTCGGCACCGGTCGTGCGGCTCGCAGACGCCAAGCCGCTGCACCTGGGCCACGTCGCCCGTGCCGATGGCGCGTGGCGCATCTACGCCTTTGCCGATGCAGACGGCAAGCGACTGCGCGAACTCGCCACCTTCTTGGCGGAATCGCCAAACTCCCCGATCCGTCGATTTACGCCTACCGGCGCCGACATTGACACGGTCATCGACGTTCGCGCGGTGTTCCAGCAGGGACACCGTGATCTGAAAGTGGAGGAGCTGCCAACCATTCTGATTCCGCGCAAGGGATGCTTCGGTCTGGTCGATTACGAGAAGGTCTATTGCCCCGACCTCAGGAACGGCCCCGACATTTTTGATCTGCGCGGCATCGACCGCAGGAATGGTGCGATGGTCTTGGTCCGGCCCGATCAATACGTTTCAAACGTACTTCCGCTAGACGCTCACGAGGCACTCACCGCTTTCTTCGCGGGATTCCTGCTCGATCCTCACTAATGCAATCGCGGCAGATCCAGCGTGCGAGGCTCGAGTCGATACCGGTGTCCAAGGTGACGACACGGCTCGTCCAACGCAGCCATCTCGCGCCACACCTCTTGTTTGTTTTCCTCCAGTAGACAACCAACATGCACATGCCTTCGTACTTCAAGCCAATCGCTGCCTGCGCGCTACTGTTCTGCCTCGCCGCCGGTACCTCTGCGCAATCGTCCTCGGTCGCCGAGCAGTACGGCGCCAAAGCGAACGGGCTCGTCAACGAGATGTACCCTCAGCTTGAGGCCTTGTACAAGGACATCCATGCGCACCCCGAACTGGGCTTTGAGGAAACGCGCACCGCCGCCAAGCTGGCCGTCGAGATGCGCGCGCTCGGTTTTGAGGTCACCGAGAAGATCGGAAAGACCGGTGTTGTCGCCATCCTAAGGAACGGCACCGGGCCGACGGTGATGGTGCGCACCGAGCTCGATGCGCTGCCGATGGAAGAGAAGACGGGATTGCCCTATGCCAGTACGGCGAAGGCGACATCCAACGGGCGCGAGACCTTCGTCGCCCACAGCTGCGGCCACGACGTTCACATGGCCGCGTGGGTCGGAACCGCCCGCTTGCTGCTCGCGCTGAAAGATCAGTGGCGCGGCACGCTGATGTTCGTCGCCCAGCCGGCCGAAGAGCTGGTCATGGGCGCGAAGGCGATGCTCTCGGACGGCTTGTTCACGCGCTTCGGCAAACCTGACTTCGCCTTTGCGCTGCATGCATCAGCCGCGCCCTATGGCACGGTGACCTACAACGCCGGCCCGATCACCGCCAACTCCGACAGCATGGAGATCACCTTCAAGGGACGCGGCGGCCACGGCTCGGCGCCACACAGAACGATCGATCCGATCACCATCGCAGCGCATTTCATCAACGACGTGCAGACAGTGGTCAGCCGCGAGAAGGATCCATTCGAGTTCGGCGTGGTCACGGTGGGCGCGGTGCAGGCCGGTACGGTGGGCAACATCATTCCCGATTCGGCCGTGCTGCGCGGCACGATCCGCTCGTACAAGCCCGAGGTGCGCAGCAAGCTGCTCGATGGCGTGCGGCGCACCGCCAATGCATCGGCCATGATGGCTGGTGCACCGGAGCCTGAGGTATCGTTGAGCGAAGGCGGTCTCGCAGTCATCAACTCCGAAAGCGTGGTTTCCACGACCGAGACGGTGCTCAAGGCCGCACTCGGTGTGAAGAACGTGATGCGCGCACCCCCGATCAGCGCCAGCGAGGACTTCTCCGTTTTCGTCAACGAGGGCGTGCCATCGATGTTCTTCTTCATCGGCGTCCACGATCCCAAGCAAGTGGCCGATTCGATGAAACCGGGAGGCAAGCCGCTGCCCGCCAACCATTCGCCGTTTTTCGCACCAGTGCCCGAGCCATCAATCAAGACAGGTGTGCACGCGATGAGTCTCGCGGTGCTTAACGTGCTGGACAAGAGGTGACCGGTGGTGGTGGCTGGCGAGCTGCGACGATGGTTTCGACTTCGCCCGCCCCGCCGCTGAAGACGATCTGAGCTGCAGGGGCGGAACGCACCATCGGAACATCGGAACTGGTTCCATGAAATGGACCGTCCACCGGACTGCGGTCTGCGGTCTGCGGTGTTGGCGTGCCTCTAGTAGCGAGCCACAAAGCCGCCGGCGACGAGCGTCGGCTTGTGGCCGAGCAGCGACACACAGCGCGGGGTTTCGCTCCCCTCCCTCGACACCTGGATCCGGAAGACATCGTCAATGTCGAGGGCGGCTCCATCGCCCACGGCCACGCCATCGGCGCAACGGGCGCCGTACTGACGACGCGGTTGCTGCACTCGATGCGGCACGACGGCCTGAGGCGGAGCATCGTGACCCTCTGCATCGGCGGCGGCCAGGTCATCGCACTCGCGCTGGAAATGCTCTGACCGGGACATGATGCGTTACGAGTGAGGAGCGAAGTGCTCGAAGTGCGTCCTTCGAAGTCAAGGCGGGGGCCGACTCGAGCGCGGCGAATTCGGCGCGGTCAGCGCCCTCGCGATCGCGCGACCTTTTGCAAAAGCTCCAGCAACATGTGTCGCTCGCCCTCGCTCAGGTCCTTCAGTATGTCGCGATCGGCCTGAAGCAGTCGCCCGAGCGCGAGCGAGACAAGCTTGTCCCCCTCACGTGTGGTACTCAGGTTCTGCGTTCGCCGGTCGGTCTCGTCTCGCGTGCGCTTGAGCAGACCGCGCTGCTCCAGTCGATCCAGCCAGATCGCAACCCCCGGGGTCGTGACGGACAAGGCCTTCGCCACTTTCGTAGCGGTCACGGGCGCGTTCTCGTGCACCAGCTGCAGGATCGTGAATTCCACCGGCCGCAGATCAAGGGGCTTACCAACGACCCGCACAAAAGCCTCAGTAGTCAGGATCGTGGTCTGCGCGAGCTGATACCCGAGGAGGCCGTGGATACCGCCCTCGCCCAATCCGCCCTGGGGGGTGAGTTCGTTCGAAGTGCGTCCGTCGCGCGTCATGAGCTTCATTGTGCCGCCTCGAGACGCGGCTCATCACACAAGACGAATAAGCAAGTAACTTATCGTTCGTCGCTGGATTCCCCTAGGGAATGTACCAATTTTTGACAAGTTTATAGTTAAGTAAATTAACTATTGCAAATTCGGCGACGCACACTTCGAGCCCGTCACCACTCACCGAACTCTCCATGCGGGCCGCTTGCAACATCACTAGCCGGAGACACCCATGACTCGCCACGCCCTCACTTCTGTGCCATCGAAGCCGATCCTTGCGAGGGCTGCGATTCCCGCAGCCTGCGTCGCTGCCTTGCTGTCTGCATGCGGAGGCGGCGACGACAGCGGTGCGACGCTGCCGCAACTCGCGGCGGCGCAAGCAGGCACGCTGGCCAACTGCACGTCCCTGGCTGGATTCGTCTTCGGGAACACCACGATCGTGTCGGCAACCCAGGTCGCCGCGGACGCGGTGACCTCCACCGCCGATGGCGTGACGCTGAAGTCGCCGGCGCATTGCGTGGTCGTTGGCAAGATGAACCCGCGCACCGGCGTCAACGCCAAAAGCTACGCGATCAACTTCGAGATGCGCCTGCCCACCAGTTGGAGCGGCCGCTTCTTCCATCAGGTCAACGGCGGCAACGACGGCTTCATCACGACCGACACCACCCGCGCCTTCGGCCGCAAGCTCGGCGGCAGCCCGACCAGCAACGGCTTGATCGAGGGCTTCGCGGTACTCACCTCCGATGCCGGCCACGCACCGGACAGTGCGTCGTACCCGAACGATCCGGCCACCGGCCTGGGTATCGCCGGGCAGGTGTTCGGGCTGGACCCGCAAGCGCGCAAGGACTACGGCTATGCCGCGGTGGGTTCGCTCACGCCGATGGCCAAGAGCCTGATCGCCGCCGCTTACGGCCGTGGGCCAGACCGTTCCTACATGGTCGGGGCATCCAACGGCGGTCGCCACGCCATGGTCGCGGCGGCCCGCTATGCGGCCGACTACGACGGCATCCTGGCGGGTTCGCCTGGCTTCAACCTGCCGAAGTCCCGCATCGCGGAGGAGTGGACCAACCAGATCCTGATGACCGCCGCGACGTCGATCGATCCGGTGACCAACCGGCCGGCGATCTGGAGCGCGCTTTCGCTCGCCGACATCACTTACGTCAGCAATCGCGTGCTGGCCAAATGCGATGCACTGGACGGTGCGGTCGACGGCATGGTGCAGGACGTGCAGGGATGCCAGAGCGCGTTCTCCCTCGCCAACGATGTCGTCACCTGCGCTGCCGGCCAGGTGCCCGATGGCACCTGTTTGAGCGCGGTGCAAAAAACGGCATTGGCCAAGATGTTCGCTGGTCCCAAGAACTCCGCCGGCAAAGCGCTCTACTCGGATTGGCCCTGGACCAACGGCATATATGGTGCCAACTGGCGCGGCTACATGACGGGCGTCACCAACGGCACCGGCACCGGCACGAGCAAGTACGGCAACAACGTGGGCTTCGTGTCGGCGGCGGCGTTCATCTTCAGCACACCGCCCGCCGACCCGACCGTGATGACCGGCCTGGGCCCCACGATGATCGACTGGACCTTGAACTACGACTTCGACAAGGCCGAAGCATTGATCAACGGGACGACTTCAGTGTTCACCGAATCGTCGATGTCGTTCATGACGCCGCCCGACCCCACCAACCTGACCACGCTGCGCGATCGCGGCGCCAAATTGATCCTGTTCCATGGCACGGCCGATCCGGTGTTCTCGTACAACGACACGATCGCCTGGTACAAGGGCCTCGCAGCCGCCAACAATGGCGACGCGAGCAACTTCGCGCGGGTTTTCAACGTCGCGGGAATGACCCACACGCAAGGCGGGCCGGCGACCGATCAGTTCGACTTCCTGACGGCTCTGGTCGCGTGGGTAGAGAAAGGTCAGGCGCCCGACAGCGTGATCGGCACGACGCGCAGCGCGGCGCAGAACGCGGACATGACCAGTTCAGGCATCCCTGCTGGCCGTACCCGCCCGTTGTGCCCGTACCCGAAGTTCCCGAAATACAAGGGTACCGGCAGTCTTGACGACGCAGCGAACTTCTCCTGTCAATAGGGCCGAATTGCGCTCGGGTTGGGGCGACGCATTGAGATCGCCGAGACACTTCGCCGGGGCCTTCACAGCGCGCCTATCCCAAGTTCTTCTGGTTGCCCAGGCATCAATCGACACCGGATCAAATCATGATCAAGACTTCCACCGCTCCCCTTGCCGCTCTGCTCTTGCGCGTGAGCATGGGCATCATGTTTCTGGCTCACGTAAGCCTCAAGATCTTCGTGTTCAGCGTCCCGGGGTTTGTCGGCTACTTCGGCTCACTCGGGCTGCCGGCCGTTCTTGCCTATGGGGTCATCGCGCTGGAACTGTTGGGTGGGATCGCGCTGATTCTCGGGATCTACGCACCCCTGGTTGCTCTGCCCTTGGCGCTGGAACTGGTCGGCACCATTGTGTTGGTGCACGGCGCCAACGGCTGGCTCTTTAGCAGCAAGGGCGGTGGTTGGGAGTTCCCGGCGTTCTGGGTCGTGGGCTTGATTGCCTTGTTCCTGCTGGGTGACGGCATGATGGCTTTGAAGCCCGTCAAGCGTGAGGACATCTGAGTGGCCCGCCAGGGATAGACCGTCGTCATCGGTGACTCCAGTAGTCGGACGGCTGCGTAGCCGCTGCGCATTCACCGGTGAAGTCAGGGCCGGCCGCAGCTAGGGTCGGCCGCAGCGCCAGGCGGCTGCCAGGGCGCCAGGTATGCCGCGGTTGCGACCGGTCAGTGTCAAGCTCCGAACTCATGGTCCCGGAGCGATGCGGTCATTGATGGACCCGGACCGCGGTCGCGTGACGACCGATTCCAGGGGACGCCAGCGGAATCGATGTGGTGGCCATCAAATGTCCCTGTGGCGATTCGAATGTCGCTCCAATGTCGAAGGGCGGCGCGGCGCCTTCGCCGAAAGAGGTCAGGTTGCCGTTGCTCGCTTCCTGCGCACCGACGGCAACAGTGACCCGAGAATCTCCCTGCGGCAGACCTCCAAGATCTCGTCCGCCAGTGCAGAGCCGTCCGGACAGGCCCGAGACAGCACCACGGCGCCCACCGCATGCGCAAAGGTGTCGATCACCTTGGCCCGCGCTTCGCGCTGATCCACGTCGCTCAGCGTCGCTACTTCGCGCTCGAGGGTCGTCACCATGCTGTCGATCCCGACGGCAAACGTCGCCTTGATGTCCTCTGGCTGACGTGCAGCGTCACCACAGAGAGCCGCCATCGTGCAGCCCACGCCTCGGGCATCACGGTGGACGCGCGACACATAGGACTTGAAGAACTCGGCGAGGTCTGAGCCGGCGCTGTCTGCGACGGCCCGCGAAATCGTGGTCGCGGCCGCTTCGGCCATCAGGTCGGCCTTGGAGCGAAAGTGCTTGTAGAACCCGCCATGCGTGAAGCCGGCAGCCGCCATCAGCTCCGCTATCCCGACGCCGTCGTAGCCACGTTCCCGAAACAACGCAGAGGCCGTCGCAACGATGTGCGCCCGATTTTCCCGCGCCTGCGCTTTGGTGACCTTCATAGCAACACGCCTCTTCCTTCAGGCCAGAACCAGGGTGCCACTATACATTGATGTCGATGATCATCAAAGCGCTTGACATTTTAGATTTCGATCGACATCATTGATGCGTTGATCGTGAATCAACAGACAAGCGTCACCCCGGACCCGGCCGGGCCCCCTTCTAGCCAAGAGAGCAGACACATGACCACCCGTTCCTCCGTCCTCATCACAGGCGCTTCCTCCGGCATCGGTGCCACCTACGCCGAGCGCTTCGCCCGCCGGGGCCACGACCTCGTTCTGGTCGCGCGCGACAAGGCGCGACTCGATACCCTCGCGACCCGCCTGCGCCAAGAAAGCGGCGTTTCCGTCGATGTCGTCCAGGCCGACCTCACCAAGTCCGGCGACCTGGGCACGGTCGAAGCGCGCCTGCGCGATGACGCCCGCATCGGAATCCTCATCAACAATGCCGGAGCCGCCCAGTCGGGCAGCTTCATCGGGCAGACAGCCGAGGCCAACGAGCGGCTCATCGCGCTCAACACGACCGCTCTCGTTCGGCTCGCCAGCGCGGTGGCTCCGCGATTCGTGAAGGCGGGCGAAGGCTCGATCATCAACATCGGCTCGGTCGTTGGCCTGGCCCCCGAATTCGGCATGACGCTCTATGGCGCAACCAAGGCCTTCGTGCTGTTCCTCTCGCAAGGTCTGAGTCTGGAGCTCGCGCCCAAGGGCGTCTATGTCCAGGCCGTGCTGCCTGCTGGGACCCGCACGGAGATCTGGGAGCGTGCCGGCATCGACATCAAGGCTTTGCCCGAGCTGATGGGAGTAGATGAATTGGTCGATGCCGCGCTGGTCGGCTTCGATCGCCGCGAACTCGTGACGATTCCGCCCCTGCAAAACGCCGCACGCTGGGATGCCCTCGACGCCGCGCGGCAGGGCCTGCTTTCGGAAATCAAGCAGTCGCAGGTCGCACAGCGGTACCAGACGGCGAGTTGAGCGCTGCAAGTGCACTTCTTCAACGATCCAAGCCGAAACGGGATGAAGAAATGAACGGTATGCGCGAGGCTTTGCCGACGCAGCCGGGCTCGACACCCACGCCACCGAAACGATGCTCGGCCTGCTGCAGACAATGATTGGCGTTGACGTGCGGGAGATCTCGCTGCCGCGGCGCGCGCCGTATTTGGTCCAGCCGGCGCTCTTCATCCACTCGAGCGACGACCGGGTTGCCGCCGTTGAAGACAGCCTGGCCAGCGCCGCCGCATGGCCGGGCGCTCGTCACATCCGTGTCGAAGAGCTCGGTCACCGTCGAATCCTCAGCGACCGGTCGGTCGTCGCGGCTGCGATTGGGTTCGTCAAAACCACGCCGGAGTCGGCGTTCTCATGAATTTACAACTGGAGTTTCGACATGCTTTTCGACAAATTTGACACGGGTGCCTTGGCACTCTCGAACCGCGCCGTGATGTCGCCGCTGACGCGCAGCCGGGCCGTGGTGAACAACACGCCGAACGCGCTGATGGCCGAGTACTACGGCCAGCGGGCAACGGCCGGCTTGATCGTCACCGAGGGCACATCTCCCTCCCCGAATGGCCTGGGCTACGCGCGCATACCCGGCTTGTTCAACGAAGAGCATGTTCGCGGTTGGAAGCTCGTGACCGACGCCGTTCATTCAAAGGGTGGCAAGATCTTCGTGCAACTGATGCATACCGGCCGCGTTGCCCACATCGCAAACCTCCCGGCAGGGGCCGAGGTGATCGGGCCAGCGGCCGAAGTCTGTCCTGGAGAGATGCACACGGACTCCAAGGGCATGCAGCCGCACACCGCGCCGCGGCCGATGACGCAAGCAGATATAGCGACCGCCGTGAGTGAGTACGCGAAGGCGGCAACACTGGCGGTCGAAGCCGGATTCGACGGCGTGGAATTGCATGCGGCAAACGGCTACTTGATTGAGCAGTTCTTGAACGCAAACGTCAACCAGCGAACCGACGGCTACGGCGGAAGCATCGATGGCCGGAATCGATTTGCACTGGAAGTGGCACGAGCCACCGTCGCCGCGATCGGCGCCGGGAGGGTGGGCATTCGACTCTCACCTCACGGTGTATTCAACGGAACCGGCGGCTTCACGGAGGTTGACGCGCAGTACCTGGCGCTGACATCCGCGCTGTCGAAGCTCGGACTGGTCTACGTCCATGTGCTCGACCATTCCGCGTTGGGCGCGCCGCCGGTCCCCGTCAAACTGAAGACGTCGTTGCGAGAAGCATTCAAGGGTGCGTTCATCCTGGCCGGCGGATTTGACGCCGCGAGTGCGCAGAAGGCTCTCTCTGAAGGACAGGCCGATCTGGTGGCGTTCGGTAGGCCGTTTCTCGCGAACCCGGATCTGGTCGCCCGCATGCAAGCGAACGCGGCGCTGAACCCGGTCGACATGTCGACGTTCTATACGCCCGGGTCCAAAGGCTATACGGACTACCCGACACTGTCTTCCTGACGGCCGATTCGATTCGGCGCGCGCGGCCGAGGCGACCGGATCACGAAGGAGACGACAGCGATGACAAGCCCACTTGACAACCTCGCCGCGCATACGCGTTATGTCGACGCCCCCAATCTCTCCGTCAGTGCTGGAGGGATCGCCTTCGCCTATCGAGACCTCGGCCCCCGGGACGGCGTGCCACTCGTGGCAAGCATCGCGTGATCGGGACCGACTACCGCGGTATCGGTGCGTCGAGCGGAACGGCGCCTGTGACCATCGACGAAATGGCGCGCGATGCGATTGCCCTCATCCGCGCGCTGGGCTTCGACAAGGTCGACTTGCTCGGCTTTTCGCTCGGAGGATTTGTGGCACAGGACGTCGCACTCAAGGCGCCCGACCTGGTGCGAAAGCTCATTCTGACCGGCACGGGTCCGGCGGGCGGTACCGGGATCGCGAAGGTCGGAGCGGTGTCCTGGCCGCTCATGATCAAAGGCTTGCTGACACTGCGCGACCCGAAGTTCTTTCCTGCGCCAGCTCAAGGCAATCAAGGCCTGGGGTGGCCAGGCGCCTCAGGATCTCAGCCGCGTCAGGATCCCGGTCCTGATCGCAAACGGAGACAACGACATCATGGTCCCGACCGTCAACAGCAGGGACATGGCCCGACGAATCGCCAAGGCAGAACTCGTGATCTACGAAGACGCCGGACACGGTGGGATCTTCCAGTACCACGCCGATTTCGTGTCGAAGGCTCTTTCCTTCCTTGGCGCTTGATACCGCGGGCATCTTTGGATCGGAAAGCCAACCAATGAACAGCCTGGCCTCGCGCATTCCTTCGAGCGGCATGTCATCGACGCGCTTGATATGGCTCCTGGTCCTGGCACTTGTTTCACTGCTGACAGCGTGCGGCTCCTTGCCGCCGCGTGGCGAGGTGCCCGCATCGCGCGCCTTCACCGCCACCGCCGTCGCGGCCACGGCACTGGCGCGCGTGGCGGCGTCCAGCCGCCCGCCGGACGAGGTTCAACCTTCGGGCTTTCGGCTGCTGTCGGTCGGCGAGTTCGCCTTTGACGCACGCGTGGCCCTGTCGCGTCGGGCCGAGCAGTCGTTGGACCTTCAGTACTACTACATTCATCGCGACGAAGCCGGACGCACGCTGCTGCGAGAACTCCGCGACGCCGCCCTGCGCGGCGTGCGCGTCCGTCTGCTGGTGGACGACTTCTTCGCTGCAGAGATCGATGACTTGTTGATCGGGCTGGCGTCCTTCTCGAACGTCGAGGTGCGCCTGTTCAACCCGATGCCGTTGCGCCGCGGTGCGCCGGTGTTCCGGCTCGTGCTGTCGCCGGGCGATTTCCAGCTCTACAACCACCGCATGCACAACAAGCTGTTCGTGGCCGACAACGCGGTGGCCATCTATGGCGGGCGCAACATCGCCGACGAATACTTCATGAAGAACCGAGAGGCCAACTTCATCGACATGGATGTCCTCTCCACCGGCCGCGTGGTGACTGACTTGTCGGCGGCGTTCGACCTCTACTGGAACAGCGAACTCGCGTGGCCGGTGCAGACGGTCCTGGGCAAGCCCGTCGACGCAGCGGCGGCTCGACTGCACTTCGATCGCGCGGTGAAAGATGCTCGCGTCACGGCGCCGCAGATGCCCACCGATCCATTGGGCCAATCGACGATCGGGGCCCAGTTGAGCGAAGGCCGGCTGACGATGTCCTATGCGGCCGCGCAGGTCCATGCCGACCGGCCCGAAAAGGCCAGCGACGCGACGCTCGCCACGCAACCGACGCAAGCGGTGAGCGGGCTGCTGGCCGCACTCACCGCCGCGCAGCAGGAAGTCGTGATGGTCTCGCCCTATTTCGTGCCCGGCGAGGTCGGCATGCCGCTGATTCGAACGGCCCGTGCGAATGGCACTCGCATCATGCTCATCACCAACTCTTTGGGCTCCACCGACGAGCCGCTGGTGCACGACCGCTACGCGGCCTACCGGGTGGACATGCTGCGCCTGGGCGTGGAACTGTACGAGCTCAGTCCGACGCAAACCCGCCGCGTGCGGCGGTTCGGCGAATTCGGGCGGTCGACTCCGCGCCTGCATGCCAAGGTTTCGGTCGTCGACCGGCAACGCCTGCTGGTCGGGTCCGCCAATCTCGACGCCCGCTCGGCGGTGGGCAACACCGAGATGGGCGTCGTCATCGACAGTCCGGTGCTGGCCGGGGCCTTCGCTGCCTGGCTCGAAAGCGACCGTTTCACAAGCGTCTACAACCTTCGCCTGAAGCCTGACGGCCAGACCATCGAATGGACCCACTTCGAGGAGCAGGGCCAGACCAGCGCCACCGTCGACGAGCCGGACAGCGGTTGGTGGTTGCGCCTGAAGTTGTGGCTGCTGTCGCTGCTGGTGGACGAACGGGACCTTTGACGAGCCGACCGTTTCCGGCCGCAAGACCCATCCGCTCGTGCGCCGGTTCGTGCTTGGGGGGCGGAAGAAGCCCAAGTTCCCCGGAGGTGATTCAGGCGCAAGTCGGGGCCAACATGTACTACCTGCCGAAGCTCGATGTGAATGACCCGTTTGCTCACCTTCGCGGGATCAAGCATGGTCCGTGCCGCTATCGGCATGATGTTCGCTGTGAGTCAATCCGCAGGACGCCGTGGAGCGATCGTGGAAGCGCATCCACGCCGACACGAGCCCATGCGTCACGCACCGTTCTCTTCGTCCGCATGCTCTCAAAATGGTGCTTCGCGCACGCTGCGGGCACTTGATGTCAGGCCATCGTTGTTCTCCCGCCATCAGTGTCCGATCGCCAACTGCCCTGCTTCGTCACAACGAGACAAATGTGGTCGCATTGATGTCGAGCTGACTGGTTCTTGCGCGGGAATATCGATTACTTCCGACAAAGTTCGCTCACATCGGAGAGAAGGGACCGAATCGCAATTTCGGCACGCAGCGTGCGTATCGGAGTTGCTCCCGCTTCGGACATTTGTTCCTTCATGCCGGGGCATCAACCCGGAAGCAATCTCATGAAAAGAATGAAGCGAACAAGCCAGGAGTTTCACCGTTCGCGCGCTGCGAGTGCACTGTTGACATCGCTCTTGCTGGCGGCTTGCGGCGGCGAAGGAGGTAGCGACGCGACGGGCTCATCATCGGTGGCGGAGGCACCAGCACCAGCACCTGCTCCTGCTGCTGCTTCGAGCAGCGTTAGCGGCGGCTTCGCCGGGACGGTCACCGGTGGCGGCAGCGTTGCAGCCTTGACTGTCTCCACCGCGACTCAGATGCAGGCCGCCATCGACGCCTACACCGGCACCGGCGGGCTCGTGATCCGCTACACCGGCACGTTCGACTTCGCCGCCATCACCGACGCCTGCACCCAGTGGCAATTGCCCGCCGGCGCCATCGTCGAGGTCAAGAACAAGAGCAACGTCACCATCGAGGGCGCCGACGGCTCATCGGCCAACTTCGGGCTGGCGATCAAGGCCGATGCCACGAACATCATCATCCGCAACATGACGATCGGGTTGCTGCCCGGTTCGATCGACGCCATCGGCATCGAGGGCCAGAGCGGCAAGTTCCCGGGCTACATCTGGATCGACCACAACACGCTGTTCAGCAGCCTGAAGGAGTGCTCGGGCGCGGGCGACCTGGAGTTCGACGGCCTGCTCGACAACAAGGCCGGCGCGCACCACCTGACTTACTCGTACAACCACCTCCACGACCACCACAAGGTCGGCCTGATCGGCTCGAGCGACGACGATTCGAGCGATCGCTACATCACCTTTCACCACAACGTCTACGAGAATGTCGGCTCACGCCTGCCGCTGCAGCGCGGCGGCTACACCCACCTCTACAACAACCTGTACACCGGCGCGATAACCTCGGGCGCGAACATCCGCATGGGCGGCTACTCGCTGATCGAGAGCAACTACTTCGAGAACTCGCAGAACCCCGTGACCTCGCGCGACAGCACGGCGATCGGCTACTGGGAACTGCGCAACAACAACATCAAAACACCGGCCGACTTCAGCAGCTTCGGCATCACCTGGGTGGCCAGCGGGTCCTCTCCGTCGCGCGACGCCACCGACTGGATCACGACCGGCGTTTTCCCGGTTGGCATCTCCTACGCGTACACGGCGCAGGACCCGGCCTGCGTGAAGCAGAAGTTGCCCGCCGTGGCCGGCGCGGGCAAGGCGCTCGCCCGTCTCACCTGCAACTGACGACGACCCTGCGACGAACGAACCGCCCGATAGACGAGCGGTTCGTTCGTTCACCGCTCAATGCCGTGCTCGGCTTCTCACGGATGCTGCAGTTGCGTGCAGGCCCGCGGTTGAAACCGCACGAAGGTAAGTGATAAGCCGGAGGCTGATTTTCAACGGCGGTAGTGGCCCTCAGAACTGACATGCACCAGTTCGACAAATCGCGACCCGGTGGCGTTGCCGCCGGTGTAGTCAAACTCGATACCGCCGATGCGGGCTTTGAGCCCATGCATCGCCGCGTGCAGGGAGGCACGGGTCAGGTTTCGCCCTGCGCGGCGCAGGCCCTCGTTGACCAACAGGCCATTCAGGTAACCCTCGTAGACGTGGTAGGCCACCGGCAGCTTGGCCGTTTCGCAATGTTTGTGGAAGGCCTGCGCGGTGGCATCCGATTCGCTCCACGGATAGGGCACCACCTGCGACGTGGCCAAGCCACGCAGCTTGGCGCCCATGGTCTTGGCCACCTGATCGCCATCCACCACCGACATGCCGTAGAACGACGGCGATGCGCCGGCCTCGCCGATCGCCAGCATCAAATGCGCCGCCGGCGTGCCGCCCATGAACAACACGATGGCCTGGGCATTCATCGCGGCCAGTGCCTTGCCGGCCGCCACCGCGTTGCTGCCGTCGATCTTCACCGCGGCTTCACCTGCCAGGTCCTTGGCCTTGCCTTCAGCAACCACTGCGCCTTTGATCAGCGCCAGCACTTCCTGGCCGCCCGGGTTGTCTAAGTACGCCACGGCGATGCGGCTGATGCCGACAGTGCTCAGATGCTGCACCAACTTGGTGGCTTCGCGGCCATAGGTGGCGCGAACGAAGTAGGCAGCGCCCTTGGCCTTCTCGCGCGCCGTATCAGACAGCCCAAAGTTGCCAATCAGCGGCGCGTTGCTTTCCTTCAGGATGGGCACGACTGCCACAGTGCTCCCCGAGCCCACGCAGCCGAAGAACCCAAATACCTTGTGCTCCGCCAGCAAGGTCTTGTAGTTGGCGACAGTGCGCTCGGGCTTCAGTTCGTCGTCCAGTGAGATCAGCCGCACCTTGCGGCCGGCGATGCCGCCCTTGTCGTTGGCGTCGTCGAATGCCAGACTTGCACCGGCATTGAATCCCTGCATTGCGGGACCGAGCGGACCGCTCAGAACGGCGCTCTGGCCGAGCAGGATCTCACCGTCGCCGACGCCGGATTCGGCAGCAAAGATCGAAGAGGCCGTGCTGGCCAAGGAAGCCAGCAGCAGTCGGCGGCGCTTGTTCATGGGGGCGTCCTTCTTTTCTTCGGCCCGCGTTCGATCAGGCGCGCGCGTTCTACGAGCAATAGGTGGGATCCCGACGTGTGTGCCGAGGGTCCTGTCTGGCACGGCGCCGATGGCGTCCAGCGTCGCTGCGGGCAGACTACATGGTCCGTTTCGCGATCGGCATAAAGTGCGCTGTCAGTCAATCGGCAGGGCACCGTGGTGGAATGTCGGCCGCCCGACCTGCGCGGTTTCACTAGGGCGGCGCGCGAAACGCGCCGCTAGACTGCCTGGGTTAACCGCGCGGATACACATGCAACACACACACTGGTCGACGAACCGAGTGCTCGCCTGCGATCGAGCGCAAGCCTGGAGCAACATCACCACGCGGTACTTCGGCCGCCTGCGCGTTTCGAGTCTGAACGACGGGCCGCTGGATGCCTCGCTGGATGCCTTCGACGTCGGCTCGCTGCGCATGTATCGCATCGACGCGCCGGCTCACCACGTCGAGCGCGACGCCGCCTGCGGTGACCTGCCGAGCGACGATTTCTACAAGCTGGTGCTGCAGGTCAGCGGCCGCGGCATCGTCGAACAGCAGCAACGCCGCGTGGTGCTGCAGCCGGGCCACTGGATCTTGTACGACCCTCGCGCGCCGTACTCGATCACCAACCCTGAGCGCTGTACGCTGCTCGTGACACAGGTGCCGCGTTCGCTGCTCGCCGGGCTGCGCCTGCCCGGACCGCACGCGGGCGAGTTGGGCAGCGACAACGTGGCCGGCCTGCACGGCGTGTTCGGAAGCTACCTCCGTGCGTTGAGCGAACAGCTGCCGGGCCTGCCGGACGGTGTGGGCCAAGCGGTCAGCGAATCCGTGATGGGGCTGCTCGGCTCGACGCTGGCCGAAACGCTGCGGCGCATCGGGGAGCCGGTGCCGCTGCCTTCATTGCTCAAGATGCGCGTGCGCCAGTACGTTCAGACGCACCTGTCGGATCCGGAGCTGAGCATTCAGCGCATCGCCGATGCACTTCGTTGTTCCAAGCGCTATTTGCACCGTGTCTTCGAAGACGACGATGTCAGCCTGGAGCGTGAAATCTGGAACACCCGCCTCGAGCGCTGCCACTCGGCGCTCGCGCATGAAGCCCATGCGAACCGCTCTGCCGCGGAAATCGGTTTCGCCTGGGGGTTCAGGAGCAGCGCCCACCTCAGTCGCCTGTTCAAGCAGCGCTACGGTCTGACACCCGGCGCGTGCCAACGCGAGGCTGCCGAGACACGGGCCGCCAAACTGACGGCGTAGCGCGCTGCGCCGGTCCTCTTCAGACCTCCGTCAGCTGCCGGAACGCTGCTGCCGGTTGCGCGCACCCGAATTCACGACCCCACTCGGCGTACTCCTGTTCGCTGCCGAGGCCCACGAACAGCGGTGACCACAAGAAGACGCGGGCATAGATGCGGCAGCGTGATTCGCCGGAACTGACTTGCGGCGACAGCCGAAGCGACGCCTTGAGCGACGCGATGTTCTGGCGCACAGCGGCCATGCGCAGACCACCTCCGGCCGGACTGTCGATCAACAGTGTCTCGGCCGTCGTGCCCTGTGTGCGCCGCTGCCATTGCGCGGCGCCGGACAATCCAGGAACACCCGCGCGCGCAAAGCTCGTCCACGCGTCGCCCATGGCCTGCGCCACGGCGCGCCGCCCGGCTCGATTGAATGACGTGTTGATGCCGAAAATGTCCAGCTCGCCCGCGGTGTCACGGAAGGCGAACGCCATCTCCATGCCGTGCGCTGCGCCGAGCAGGATGTCGGGTCGCACGAACGGAACGGCAGGTGCTTCATCCCAGTCGAAACGGTAGGTCCAGACGTCGGCGTGCCCACCGGCCAGCATCGCATCCGCAGGCTCCTCGACATGCAGCGAGCGCCAGGCCTGCGAGTAGAAGTTCGCTTCGGTGATGTACTCGGCGCGGTCGCGGAGCAAAGGCAACTTGCCGAAGAGCAGCCGCACATGCTCGGGTTTGTCGGCCAGAAAGGTGCGGTACTCGTCCCGGTTGCTGCCGATGATCACCGGCACGCGGTTCCATGCGCCACGGCGGAAGACCTCGGGCAGCGGCTCCAGCGGCAGCACGACGCCGTCGCGCACGGGACGCGGGCACAGATAGATGCCGACGCTCCCTGATTTGAAGACGTTCAACAGTTCTTCGGGCTTGAGCGAGCGCAGCCAGGTCGCCAGGTCGGTGGCGGGCATGGCATGTAATGCCTGATCGGCGGCATCCGCATCCGGCGCCTTGCCGGCTGCGGTCCACAGCCGGGCGACCACTTCGCGAGCGCTGGTGCGTTGGCTTTCCAGCAGGAGGTCATTGCGCTCGGTGGCCTCGCGAACACTGAAGGTCTCGGCCACCGGCGACTGTGCGATGGCGCGCTGGAAGAGGCCAGCAGCCAGCGGGCTGGCCAACAAGGTCAGGACGTTCTGGCCGCCGGCCGATTCGCCGAAGATCGTCACGCAGCCCGGGTCGCCGCCGAAGGCGGCAACGTTGTCGCGCACCCAACCGAGGGCGGCGATCAGGTCCAGCGTGCCGAAGTTGCCCGAGCGCTCTTCAGCCGTGGCCGCGTCCGCCTCGTGCAGCGCGGGATGACAGAACCAGCCGAGCACCCCGAGCCGGTAGTTGACGGTGACGACGACCATGCCGTCGTGCGCCGCGTAGTTGCGCGCGGCGTCGTAGCTGGCCGAGGTCCCCACCGCATTGCCGCCCCCGTGAATCCACACCATGACGGGACGGCGCTGACCATCAACGGGCACAGCGTCGGGCGCCCAGGCGGGCGCGAAAATGTTCAGCGACAGGCAGTCTTCATCGCCCACGATGCGGCCATGCAGCTTGGCCGGCACCGGCGCGAGCAAGCCGGCGTACTGCGGCGCCATCGGCCCATGGTCCAGCGCATGGAACACGCCATCCCACGCTGATAGCGGCTGCGGTGCGCGCCAGCGAAGCGCCCCGGTGGGCGGCTGTGCGTAGCGGATGCCACGCCAGGCATGCGTGCCGTTGGCTTCCTGCGAGCCGATCAATTCCCCGCCGGCCGTGCGGCGACGGGCATCAGGGTGCGGGGTACGGGTCGCTTTTTTCATCAAGTGTCCAACTTCATTGTTGTGTTCGGCATACCGGACGATCGTGCCTCCGATCACTGCACAGCGCCCCCGCCCAGCGCCCTACTTCGCCACGTCCGAATTCTCGGCATCTCGAATCGCCGCCACGGCGTCGACCGGGAGGATGTATCCGGCCGTGGCCGCCTGGACCATTGCATGGGTGACCCGTGCAACGAAATTGGTGTGGTCGCCGTACAAGGTCTTCAGCTCCGAACGCGCGTAGTCGCGATGCCAGCCGGAGATGCTGCACGGGAACTTCGTGCCATTGGGTGCTGCCTTCTGATCCGCTGTCGGTGCGGTGAACTGGGCCAGGCGAATTCCACCCTTGACCCTGCCATCGGCATCGCGGACCAACGCGCCCGAGGCATCCCGTTCGAAGTTGATCGAGGGCGCTGCCGGCGCGCCGGTCCTGATCCAACGGCGCACTGAATCGATCGCGTTGCTGAACACCAGCCCCACATCCACCGTGGTGAAGGGTGGCAGTGTGGTGCATGTCGGCTCTATCCATCGCGTGAACGAGATCGGTCCGCTTGCGCTGGTGATGGACTGATCGCGAGCGACCATCGCGTCGATGTATTGCGACGCGTACAGCGACGCGTGCGTCGAGCCGGCGACATCCCACCGCCGAGTGAACTCCGACGTCGTCCACGGGCCGACGATCAGGGCCAGCGCCTCGGACTGGCCGCTGATCGCCGGGACCTTCAGATCCGACCGCAATTGGTTCGACAGATCCCAGTACACGAACCCGTTGATCACGCCAGACAGCGGTTGGATCGAGTTGTAGTAACTCTGCAGCCGTCTGGCCGACTGCGACTGGCCGATCGCGATGACATCTTGAACGACCAGCCCCGGCATGGGCGCACTGCTTCCCCCGGCGTTGCGCTTCAGCGCTTGGCTGATCTGCGTGAAGATGTCGAACGACAGCGGATCGTCGGTGCACAGCGACGTGCCGGCGGTGCCGGACGTGCCATCGGCACCGCACGCGTTCACGTCCACCGAAAGTCCCGCATAGCGCGTCGGGCTCCAGGTCTTCAGTCTCTCGACGCCGACGCGCTGCGCTGACACGACAGCCACCGCGTAGCCCTCGCGCAGGAGGTAGGTCGACGCCTCCGCGCTGGCGAACTCGAAGTCGGCGCCGACGGTGACGTTCGTCCACTCGACGACGAGCGTGCCGTTGAACCTCTTCTGCGCCGGCGTCCTCACCATGACTCGAGTGCGGTAGGCCCAGCCGCCATCGAGGACGGTCGCTGTCTGCAGCGAGCCTGCTCCGACCCCCGCATAGCGGTTGGCCTTGCCCTCGGCATAGAACTCCCGCGCGTTATAGCCCGCTGCAGCCAGATCGACGGCCGTCGCCGACATCGGTGCGGTGCCAGGGACCTTCACTTCCGTCAGCACCGCGCTCGGCGAACCGGGCGCGGCATTCGGGTCAGACCCGTCGGCTCCGTAAGCCTGAACGACCATGGCGGCCCAAAGCGCCAGCGAAGGGATGGCCAACCTACCCAAACGCAATATCTTCATGTCGATCTCCTGGTTATTCCTGATGAAGCGACGGCGACGAACGCGTTTTTGCGTGGCGCTGAGCCACCGTCCGCTTCTTCATGCAAGGTAGCTGCCGTGCAGGATCTCGGGCTGCTCGCGAAGCGTCTGTGCCGCGCCCGACCACACCGTCCGGCCCCGCTGCAGCAGGCACGCACGGCTCGCAAGCGTCAGCGCGAGCGTGGTGAACTGCTCGATCAGCAGCACACCGACCCCATCGGCAGCCGCCTGTCGTATCACGTCGGCAAGGCGCCGCACGACCAGCGGCGCGAGGCCGAGCGACAACTCGTCGACCACCAACACCTTGGGGCGCGCGAGCAGGGCCTGCGCCATGCAGACCATCTGCTTCTGCCCGCCGGACAACGAGCGCCCGGACTGCGCGAGCTTGGCTTCGAGTTCCGGAAAGATCTTCAGCGCACGCGCGATGGCCGGCTCGACCTCGGCGCTTGGCAGGACCATCGCGGCAGCCCGCAGGTTGTCGTGCACCGACAAGCTGCCGAGCAGATGGTGACCCTCGGGCACGATGGCCAACCCGGCGCGGCGCACCGCGTCGGACGCGAGGCCCTCGAGCGCGACGCCGTTGACGCTCACGCGGCCCTGCCGGCGCGCTATGGCTCCGGCCAGTGCGAGCACGATGCTCGACTTGCCGGCACCGTTCGGGCCGAGCAGCGCGACGATCTCTCCGGCCGCGACGTCGAGGTCGAAGCCATGGACGACGGCCTTGCCGCCGCGCGAAACGTGGAGTTGGCGAACTTCGAGCATGGCGTGTCGTGAAAGGTCAAGCGCCGAGGTAAGCCTGGCGAACGGCCGGGTCGTCGAGCACCGCGCGCGTCGGGCCTAGCGCAAGCCGGCGACCGAAATCGAGCACCAGGGTCTGGGTACAGATGGCGGCGATCAGATCGACGTCGTGATCGATCAGCAGAACCTGGGCGCCGAAAGCATCGGGGATCGCCGCGATCGCGTCGCGCAGCACGCGCGATTCGCGTTCGTCGAGCCCGGCGCCCGGCTCGTCGAACAGGATCAGGCGCGGCACGCCGACCAGTGCCTTGGCCACTTCGACCATGCGGCGCCGGAACAGGTCCAGTTCGGCACCGGGCACCGCGGCGCAATCGAGCAGCCCGGCGTGCTCGAGCGCCCGGTGCACCTGCGCGTCGGCCTGGTCGTGGGGATGCGGCACGTGGTCGAGCATGGATTGCACGTTGTCCCAGACGCTCAGGTCCTCCACCACCTGCTCGGTCTGGAACGAGCGGCGCAGGCCGAAGCGCACGCGGCGCGCGGTGTCCATGCCGAGCAAGGCCGTGCCGCCCACGTGCACCTCGCCCGCCTGGGCCTGCACGAAGCCGCTGAGCAGGTTGACGAGGGTGGTCTTGCCCGCACCGTTCGGCCCGATCAGCCCACACACCGGGGCGTCGAGCACCGCGTCGAGCGCGTCGATCGCGACCACGGCGCCGAAGGCCACGGTGAGGCCGCGGATCTCGATCATGCCTGTCCCTTTGTCGCCCGGCGCTGGAACGCGGCGAGCCACTGGCCGGCCAGTCCGCGCGGCGCAGTGATCAGCGCATGCAGCAGCGCGGCGCCGAAGAAGACCATCGCGAGATAACCGTTGACACCCAGGTCGACCAGCAGCGACGGCACCGCGCGCAACAGCAGACCGGCGACGAGCGCGCCGACCCAGTGGTAGGCGCCGCCGATCAGCGACAGCGCGAACAACATCACCGACTCACTGGCCGCGAACGCGCGGCCATCGAGCTGGCCCACCGCACCGGCCAGCAAGGCACCTGCGACGCCCGCGCACACGCCGGCGAGGCCGAAGGCCCAGGTCTGGTACAGCAGCACGTTGACACCCGCGCCCTCGGCCACCGCCTCGCCGCGGCGGATCAACGCCCACGATCGACCAGCCCGCGTGCGTCGGTGCAGTTCCAACAGCGCCAGCATGGCGGCGAGCCAGCCGGCCACGTAGGCGAAGTACGCGCCCTCGTCCTGCGCAATGGCAGGACGGGGCAACATCAACCGCTCGCTGCCGCTGATGCGCCCGAGAAAGCCCGCGCCGCCATCGGGAAAGCCTGTGGCGCTGATCACGACCTGGAAGCCACCTGCCAACATCAGTGTCACCAGGGCCAGGTACAGCCCCTTCAAGCGCAGAGCCGGCAGCCCGGCCAGCATGCCCACCGTGCCTGCGGACAACCCGCCGGCGACCACGCACGCCTCGAACGGCCAGTGCAGCCCATGGCCCACACGCAACGCGACCCATCCGCCAACGCCGAGCAAGGCGTACTGGCACAGGCTCACCAGGCCGAGCTGGCCATAGAGCAGCGCGACGCCGGCGGCCGCGATGGCCAGCGCCAGCGAAGAGGTCAAGGTCCTGATCCAGTAGGCGTTGGCCAGCCAGGGCACCAGCGCGCCGAGGGCCAGTACGACCAGCACCATGCGCAGCAGGGCCAGGCGTGCGGCACGCCGCTCGCGTCGGATGGAATCAGGAGTCATGCTTTTCGGGAAGCGTCGCGCCACAGCACGATGGCCAGCAGCGCAATGATGAAAGGCGTGGCCGTGCGAAACGCCGAGAAGCCGGGCACCAGCACGGCGACCGCCTCGAGCATGCCGATCATCAGCCCGGCCGCGACGGTGACTGGAAGCGACGACAAGCGGCCGATGATCGCTGCGGCGAAGGCCGGGATCACGAGGAAGGTCAGCACCGTCGCCTGCAGGCGCACGATGTTGGCGAGCAGGAGTCCGCACACGCCGGCGAAGGCACCCGAGATGACCCAGGCTGCCGTATCCACCTGAAGCACGCGGATGCCCAGGATGGAACTCAGACCACGCTCATCGGCCAGCGCCCGCATCGCCAGGCCGATGCGCGTGCGGGCCAGCAGCAGGCCCACCGCGGCCATCATCGACACCGCGGCCGCGAGGCCGAGAACACGGGTATAGGTGAGCCGCACATCGGCGAATTCGATCGCCCCTGCATCGGTGGGCAGCACGAGCCGGCGCGGCTGCTCGCCCCAGAACCATTCGGTGAAGCCGAGTACGACGAGCGCCAAGCCCAAGGTGCCGATCGAGCGCACCGTGGGTCCACGTTCGGCCAGGCGCGGCGCGAGCAGGCGGCCATAAGTCAGCGAGATGGCGACCGACGTCGCCACCGCGGCCGTTGCAGCCAGCGCCAGCGGCCAGTCGTGGTCGAGCGCCGACCAGGCCACGTAGGCGGCCACCGCGCCGAGCGCGCCGAACGCAAAGTTCAGCACCCCCGACGAGCGGTACAGCACGACCAGCCCGACGCCCGACAGCGCATAGACCGCGCCTACGCCCAACCCCGAAATCAAGAAAGGCAACAAATCGGGCATTTCAGCTACCTCGGATCAGAGCCCGAACTTCTTCTCCTGCTCGCGCAGGTCGCTCAGTTCGGGATCGGCGGCCATCAGGCAGCCGTTGCTGACCTGCTTGAAACCGTTACCGCTGACCTGTGAGATCGGGCCGCTGCTGTTGGCGTTGTGACGTGCACCGTCGCCCACATAGAACGGCCGGCACAAGATGTCGCTCTTGAAGCCCTTGACGTTGCGCAGCGCGGCGCTGACGCTGGCGCGGTCGATCTTCTTCGGATCCATCTTCAGCAGCGCTTCCGTCGCGATGCGTGCCGCCAGGTAGCCGGCCTGCGCGAACGAATCGCGCGGATCGCTCTTGGCGCCGAAGGCCTCCATCGTCGCCTTCCAGTTCAGGTTGTCCGCGCCGGCCGACTCCACCGGCATGAATTCCAGGTGGATGTCGAAATTGCCGTTCCAGGCTGCGCCGATGGTCTTGGGCACGTCGAAGTTGTAGGCCGGCGTGCTGGAGACGAAGTGGATCTTCTTGGCCAGGCCCTGCTGTTCGGCCGCAGCGAGCATCGGCACCATGATGCCCTTGGGCACGTTCAGGATGATCGCGTCCGGCTTCTTCGCGGCCGCCTGCAGCATCGTGGAGGTGGCGTCCGGCGAGCCCGGGTCGATGGCGATCACGTCCACCTCCACGCCGTTGGCCTTGCCCCAGTCCTTCGCACCATCGCAGGCCCAGTTGCCCAGGCTCGGGATGTTGGGAATCACGCAGACCATCTTCTTCGCCTTGTACTGTTGCGCGGCATACATCGCAACGACCGTGGCCGAGACGCGCGGGCCGGCGTTCACCGGCGCGTAGTTCTTTGCGAAGAAGCACTCGCGCGGCACGCCAACGCCGGCGATGACCATCACGTCTTCCTGTGCGTACAACTTCGCGTTGACGCCGCACTCGACGAAGCTCGAGCTGCCCACCATCGCGAGGACCTTGCGATCCTTCACCAGCTTGGCGGCCGCCTGGGCGGCGACCTCCGGATTCCACTGGTCGTCGACAATCGTGAATTCGACCGGCCGGCCGTTGATACCGCCATTGGCGTTGACGCACTTGAAATAGGCCTGCGAGGCCAGCGCCGAGGCGCTGAAGTCGTCGGGCCCGGTCTTGCCCACGACGGCGCCGAGTGCGATCGGTTCACCGCTCGCGGCCTTGCCGTTGTTGAGCCCGCAGACGGGCTTGCCTTGAGCCATCGCGGCGCTCGTGGCGAGCAACGCGGTGATGGCGAGGATCCGATTCAAAGTGATCTTCATGGTTGTCTCCAGAGTTCAGAGGGGCAGGATCGTCTTGATCCACAGAGCACTGCCTTCGGGCCGATTGCGTACCGACATCTCGCGCTGCCACTTGGCGGTGATGAACCAACCCTTGCCGTTGTCGTACTTCAGCGATGGGCCGATTGCGAATGCGCTGCCCTTGCTGTCGGGCAGCGTGGCCCCGGCCTGGTTGTCTTCGGAGAGCTGGCGCATGGCGAAACCGCCCGCGCCGAGCACCCAACCGTTTGCTAGGCCCCAACCGGCGCAGAAGTCGAGGTAGACCTCGTTTCCAGAGCGGTAGTCGGTGTCCTTGTTGCGTCGGTTGAAGTTGAAGGTCAGCTTGAAGTCACCGTTGAAGCCGGCCGCGTCGAGGTAGCTCACCGTGTACAGCGGTTGCAGCGACCAGTAGTTGCGGCCGATGTTGGCGAGGTCGCCCTTGTCGTAGCGACCGACCGGTGCGACGAGATCGAAGCCGACCACGCTGTGCAGGTTCGGCGAGTGGTGGAACGCCAGCCCCGGACCGAACGTGATGTCGGCCAGGCCGGTCTTGCGTTGCGACAAGCCCGGCACCTCGACCTTCAGGTCCACCAGCGGGACGATGGCGTGCAGCATCACGTTGCCGCCGGCCAGTGTGATCGGCGAGGACCAGACGAAGCGCGTGGAGACCACATTGGCCGCCACCTTGAACACCGGCAGCAGCACGTCATTGCCACTGTCGTCCTTGAGCTTGTCGGCGCGGTAGATGTTGCCGTACTCCAGCACATAGAAGCCGGGCGGCGGCGCCGCACCGGTCAGAAAGTTCTCCACGCCTCCGGGGTAGCTCGACCCACCTCCCTCGCTTGCCTGGGCGGCAGGCACGACACAGGCCAGTGCCATCGCCGCAGCCGCGGCGGGCAATCCAAACTTGCTCATCTTGTCTCCTGATTGTTTTTGAAATCGTCGGTGCGTCAGATCGACATGCAGACGCTCTTCACTTCGGTGTAGGACTCGATGGCCGCACGGCCCAGATCGCGGCCCATGCCGCTCTGCTTGTAGCCACCAAAGGGCAGATTGGCGTCGAGCATGTTGTGGGTGTTGACCCACACGGTGCCGGCCTTCAGCCGCGGCACGATGCGATGCACGGCCGACAAGTTGTTCGACCAGACGCTCGCCGTGAGCCCGAAAGGCGAGGCGTTCGTTTGCCGGATCACGTCTTCGACGTCGTCGAAGGGCATCGCCGCAAGCACCGGGCCGAAGACTTCCTCGCGCACGATCTGCATCGCGGGGTTCACATCGACCAGCACGGTGGGCTGGACGAAGCAGCCGGCATCGCGTGCGCGCTTCCCGCCGGTCAGCGCGGTTGCGCCCGCGATGCGTGCACCGTCGAGGAAGCCCATCACCCGATCGAAATGCCGGCGCGAGACCAACGGCCCGAGCTCTGAGGCGGGGTCAAAACCCGAGCCGATGCGCATGCCCTCGGCAAGCCGCGCCACTTCGTGCACGACCTTGTCGAACAAGCTGCGGTGGACGTACAGCAGCGAGCTGGCGGCGCAGACTTGCCCTTGATTGAAGAAGATGCCCATCGCAGCGCCCGTGGCCGCAGCGGCCGGGTCGGCATCGGGCAACACGATCATCGGCGACTTGCCGCCGAGTTCCAGCGTGAACCGGGTCATGTGGTCCACCGCGGCGTGGCCGATGGCGCGTCCCGTCGGCGTGGATCCCGTGAAGCTGATCTTGTCGATGCCCGGGTGCGAACACAGCGCCGCACCCGTGCCGCCGCCGCCGCACACGACATTCAGCACGCCAGCCGGCAGGCCGGCGTCCATCGCCAGCGCCGCAAGGCGAAGCGCGGTCAGCGGCGTCTCGGGCGATGGCTTGACGACGACCGTGCAGCCAGCGGCCAGCGCCGGAGCGATCTTCCAAAGCGCGATGGCGAGCGGAAAGTTCCACGGCACGACTGCCGCCACGACACCGACGGGCTCGCGCTGCGTGTAGGTGTGGTACCGGGCGCCGGGCGGAAACGGAATCGAGTTCTGCAGCGTGCTGCCCTCGAGCTTGGTGGCCCAGCCGGCCATGTAGCGCACGAACTCGGCAGAGAAGCCGACGTCGATCATCCGCGCCACGCTCTGCAGCTTGCCGCCCTGCAAGGTCTCCATTGCGCTGAGTTCGTCGCCATGTTCTTCGATCAACTGCGACAGGCGGAACAGGATTCGCTCGCGGTCGGCCGGCCGCATGCGGGACCAAGCCGAGTCCTCCAATGCGCGGCGAGCGGAGGCGACAGCGGCATTCACGTCCTCCGCATCGCTGTCGGGCGTCTCGGCCACGACCATCTCGGAAGCCGGGTCAACCACCTCGATGTGCCGGCTGGCGTGAGCCTCGCGGAATGCGCCATCGATGAAGTTGCCGCGGCTGCGCCGCGACAAGAAGCTGAGGCGTGCCAGTTCCTGCTGAGTAAGGTCTTGGGTGTTCATGGGGCGGTAGTGGGTGGTGGGTCGTTGAAGGACACCGCCGCCGTCAGCGCGCGAGCATCAGCTCGGCACCGCGCTCGGCGATCATGATCGTGGGTGCGTTGGTGTTGCCACTGCAGATCGTCGGCATCACGGAGGCGTCGCATACGCGCAGCCGGCCGATGCCACGCACGCGCAGCTGCGGGTCGACGACGGCCATCGCGTCGGTACCCATGCGGCAGGTGCCCACAGGGTGGTACACGGTCTTGGCGTACTGCCGCACGAACTGCTCGAGTTCGGCATCGGGCATGTGCTCGTTCGGGCCGGGATAGAGCTCTTCTGCAATGACCTTGCTCAACGAAGGCATGCGGAGAATTCGACGCGAGAGCTTCAAACCGCGTACGAGCGTGTCGACGTCTTCCTGTGCGCTGAGGAAGCCGCCGTCGAACTCCGCCTGCTCCGTCGCGTCGGCACTCTTCGCTTGGACGCGGCCGCGCGACTTCGGGCGCAGAAAGCACGGGTCGATCGAGATGCCGTGAACCTCCGGCATCGGCCGGTCGACATCGCCGACCAGCACCGGGAGCACGTGGAACTGGATGTCCGGTCGACCACTGCCTGTCGTGTCGACGAAGCCGCCGCTCTCGACGACGTTGGAGGTCAGCAATCCGGTCTTGAACAGCTCCCACTGGAGCCCGTGCTTCAACGCGGTGAGGCCCTTGTCCTGTCCGAGCAGGCTGATCGGTTCGCGGCACCGTCCGTGGACAATGATTTCGAGGTGGTCCTGGAAGTTCTCTCCGACACCCGCCAGCTCGTGTCGCACCGGCACGCCGATGCGTTGCAGCAGCTCCCCTGGGCCGATGCCCGAGACCTGCAACAGCTTGGGGCTGGCCAGAGCGCCGGCACTGAGCACGACCTCGCGGTTCGCCGTCGCGCGCTTCGTCGTGCCATCACCCAGTCGGTACTCGACACCGGTCGCCTGGCCGCCTTCCATGGTCACGCACAGCACGTGCGCACCGTTGACCAGTGTGAGCTTCGGGTCACCTTGCACCGCGGCGAGGTAGGTCGCCGCGGTGCTGCCACGCGTCCCATCGATCGTCGTGGTCTGGTAGAAGCCCACCCCATCCTGGCGGCCGCCGTTGAAGTCGTCGTTGTAGGGCAAGCCCGCTTCCTGGGCAGCCTTGAGGAAGGCCAGGCTCAGGGGATGGCGGAACTTCGTGTCACTGACGCGAAGCGGCCCGTCGGTGCCGTGCATAGCGCCGGAAAAGCGCATGTTGCTCTCGGCGCGCCTGAACATCGGCAGCACGTCTTTCCACGACCAGCCGGTGCAGCCCGCTTCGGCCCACGCGTCGTAGTCCGCCGCCGCGCCGCGGATGTAGATCATCGCGTTGAGCGAACTGCCCCCGCCGGTCATGCGGCCCTGCGGCACGTACATCTTGCGGCCATTGGCATGCGGCTGCGGGGTGGTCTCATAGAGCCACGACCGCTCCGTGCCGATCACCCGCACAAACGTCGCCGGCATCTTGACGAACTTGACGGCGTCCGTTGGACCGGCCTCGAGCAACAGCACCGAATGGCCTGCCTTGATGAGGCGATGTGCGATCACGCAACCGGCCGAGCCGGCTCCGACGACGATGTAGTCGACGACTTGCTTGTCCAACGTCAGGTCTCCGTTTGTGCATCGACCCTGCACAGAAGATGTTTGGGTCGTTGGAAGGCATCGTCGTCATCAAGCGGTTGCGCCCCAAGCGACTTCGTTGGAACTGCGCTGTGAATCAATCCGCAGTGCGCGTTGGCGACTTCGGCGCATGTGTCAAGCAAGCCGCGACGACTTCCGGGATGCCTCTGTGAACGGACACGAAAGCGTCCGGCAATCAGACGGTCAGGTAGCCGCCGTCCACAGGCAAAGTCACGCCGGTGATGTAGCGCGCGGCAGGCGAGCAGAGAAAGACAATGGCGTCGGCCACGTCAGCCGGCTGACCCCAGTGTCCGAGCGGCGTTCGATCCATGATTCGCCGGCTGGCCTCCTCGTCGCGAGAAAGTCCCTCCGACAGTGGCGTGATGATCCAGCCGGGCGCGACGGCATTCACGCGAACTCTTGCAGCTGCATAGGACTGGGCCAGGGACTTGGTGAGCTGGACCACCCCGCCCTTGCTCGCCGCGTAGGCGGGCCGATCCGCACTGCCGAAGGTGCTGAACATCGAGGCGACGTTGACGATGCAGCCGCGGGCACGCACAAGCGCAGGCACGGCGACACTGCAGGCACGCATGATCGACGTCAGGTTGACGTCCAGCACGTGCTGGAACACGTCAAGCTCGTATTCCGCTCGATCGCGGCTGATTCCGGCGCAGTTGACCAGCACATCGATCGAGCTCTCTTCGGACAGCACCGCGTGCAGCGCCGGCCCATCGGTCACGTCGAGTTCGACGCAACGGATCCGGTCGCGCACTGGCGCGTGCTTCCCTGCGGCTTGCAGCCCCACGGCCAGCACGCTGGCACCCAGTTCCGCCAAGCGCAGCGCAGTGCCGGCGCCAATCCCCGACGTTCCGCCCACGACGATCGCTCGTCGTCCCTCAAAGAGCGTTGCAGTGAAAGTCATTTCATATCCTCCCCATTGGGCGCGACCAGGACCTTCACTTGGTTCTTGTCGGCAATTAGCGCGTCGAAACCCTGCTTTACCGCCTGCGCAAGCGGTACCTTCCTCGTCACGATCGCGGACGGGTCGATCAGGCCCCTGGCCGTCCACGCAATCAGCGTCGGGAAGACATCCCTGTAGCCGACGCTTGCGGTCAAGCGCAGTTCGCGGTTGACGATGTCGAAGACGTCGACTTGGGCCTTTCCCATCAAGCCCACGAGCACAGCCTCGCCACCTTTGCGGACACACGCCAGGCTCGAATCGAGAGTGGCCTGCGACCCGGCGACTTCGAAGGCAACGGCAGCCCCTCGACCTGACGTCGCCGCGAAGACCGCGCTGGCGCTGTCCACACGCGAGGCGTCCACAGCCTCGCTGGCGCCCATTGCGCCGGCCATCGCCAAGCGGCTGGCATGAACGTCCACTGCGATGATGTCGCCGGCGCCGCATTGACGCAGCATGGCCACCGTCAGCAGGCCGATCGGCCCCATGCCGAACACCGCGCAGGCATCGCCCGCTCGCAGCCCGCTGGTTCGCACGGCGTGCAAGGCAACCGCTGCAGGCTCGAGTACAGCGGCTTGATCGAAGCGCACTTCGTCTGGAAGCTGGTGGACCGAGTACGCGGGTGCCACGACTGTTTCCGCCAGCCCTCCGTCTCCCATGAGACCGACAAACCCCATTGAAATGCAGCGGTTGTACTGACCTTGGCGACAGTACTGGCACGCCCCGCAGCGGTATTCCGGCTCGATCGCGACACGCCTACCGACCGCGACTACCGAGTCCGCGGACTCGACCACCACGCCGCAGAACTCGTGTCCCAGCGTCAACGGGGCGCACCGACCCGAGATCGAATGCGGGCGTTCGATGGGAATCGCATGCGGCCCATCGACGTACTCGTGCAGGTCACTCCCACAGATGCCGCAGTAGGCGACCCGAATGCGCACCTCGCCGGGTCGCAACGCGGGTTCCACCAGGTCCACCAGCCGCAGGTCTCGTGCCCCGTGCCAACGCAGTGCCTTCATCGCGGTTATCGGAACAGCGTGTCTACATACGCTGCGCCGATACCCACCTTGTCGTAGTGCTCGCGGCACATCCGGATGTAGTCATGCACGTCGAAATGACCGGTGGACTCGCCCTTCTCATCGAGCCAGATCAGCGGCCCCTTGACGATGAAAAACACACGCATCGGATCGGGGTGCTCATAGGAGACCAGCGTGTGGCCCTCACCGGGCGTTTCGTACACGAAGCTTCCAGCCGTCGCGATCCAGTCATGCTCGAGATAGCCCCACTTGCCTGAGATCGTGTAGGCGAAGACCTCGTGAGGGTGGTAATGGCGGTTGACGAGTCCCGGCTTGTCAGCGCGAAGCACATCGGCCCATCTGTTCTCACTGGGAGATATCCACAAAGGGCGCGAAGATACGGTTTCGCTGAAGGGCACGTAGTAGCGCAAATCGTCCGTCGCCGCATTCGCGATGTGCACCTCTGGCTTGGCGTCAGGCTTGAAAACATCAGCGATTGGCGGAATGGTCCGCCAGAACTCGGCTTCGACAGACATCGTTGTCTCCCTGCGAACGTGTGAGGCAGGCGACTTTGTCTTCAGATCAACGCGGCCGCTGTTCCAGGCGGGACGAGTTGGTTGCCTCGCCTGGACAACGCGACAGAGCTTCAGGGATTGCCCTGACGAGCACGATGCTTGCCGCTTCCGCTCGACTGTTAGCATGAGATGGACCGGTCGCTGCGGTCGGCTTTTCGCCAGCCCTATGCCATCTCTCGCCACTCAAGAACGTCGCTTCGTCCCCTTCAAGGAAGGGGCGACGGAGTTCGCGCCGACTCGGGAACGCTTGCGCTACTGGGAGTCGTACACCACGTCGGAACTGATCGGTCTTCGCTGTTCTACATACGCCGAGGAGGGGCTCAATGCACGGCAGCGGAATTTCGACCTCGGTGCACTTCGCATCGCCGACATCGTCGGCAACGAACACGTCGTGGAACGCACGATGCCCATCGTCCGACGCCACCCGAAGCATTCGCTGTTTGCTTGCATGCTGTTAGAGGGCGAGGCCTTCTTTTACCAATCGGGCCACTGCACCCTCGTTCACAGCGGTGACCTCGTCATCTACAGCACGGAGAAGCCGTATCTGTACGGGTTCACGCGGCCGATGCGCCAGCTGATGATCGATATCAAAGCCGATGAAGTGTTTGATTCCGGCGACGAGATGTCACCAACCTCATTGCTCAAGATCGATGGCAGCCTTCGCGCGGGGCAGTTGCTCATCCAGCCGCTGAGAGAACGGATCCTGGGTTTCATGGACGAGCCGCTGTCCGTGTTGGCACCGACCGTGCATCGCGATATCCGGGCGAGGTTGCAGTTGCTCCTGAGACCGAGGGGGCATGACACGCCACGAGGCGACGACGTCATGGCTCTGCGTCTTCTGAGGGCTGAACGTTTCATCGCTGAACATCTTGCGGAACGCGAACTCGATGCTGAGGCCGTCGCAAACCACATGGCAATGTCGCTGCGCAATCTGAACCGAGTGTTCGAGAGGCACGAATGCAGCGTCACCCAATGGATCTGGCAAGAACGCCTTGCATTGGCGCATCGGCAGCTCGCCGATTTTGGCCATTCCGCCCGCTCCATCGGTGACATCGCGTTGGGCTGTGGCTTCTCTACGCAAGCTCACTTCGCACGCGAGTTCAAGCAGCGCTACAGGGCCACCCCAACGCAACATCGACAGGCCGGTACGCGTTGATTCGATCGGACCTGACGCGGCGCGCATCGTCGATTGACGCGGGCCACAGGGATCGCCCGGCGCCCACGACCTTGCTCGCATGACCGCCTCCCCTTCATCAGTTTCGCCTCGTCAAGGCTAGTTCCGCTTTTAATGAGATTCGATCGCTAAGGGTAAGTCGCGCCGAGTCGATGCCCGTTCGATGATCGACTCCCGCGCGGCGCGCAGGGTCAAGGGCGGGCGCAGCCCGGCGCAAGCGGACCGTTGACGCGGCGCGCTGCGCACCCACGCTCGCTGGTTCGGGCAGGCGGCTCTTGGGCGGTCTGCCCCCCGAGCCCGTCCGACGGCGAGGACACCACTTCGTCGGTCCGACCTACCGCTCGATCTCCGGCCCTCTGCGCTGCCGCAATGGCATCGGCAGCGGCTACCGGCTCATACCCGGTACCGCAAAGCGTAGAACCGCTTCCGACCATAGGAGCCAGCGGCGGATCTCTCAGCGAACGGCCGGTCTACTTCGGAACTTGACCTTCGCCGACCGGCCAAGAAGGTCAATGATTGCGACATCAGTCGTTCGCGCATGCCGACCGACGATCGCAGCAATTTCGGGGCCGAACGGCTGCATCCGATGGTCACGAACCAGCGCTGCCGACCCTGAGCTGTCACTCGATCGTTGGGCCTGGATGACCGATGGCCGACCTTTGTGTTGTCGCTCACGTCCGCGACGTTTGGTGACGGGCCTTTCAGTCGTTGGCGCGGAAGGTGGTTCAGTGCCAGAGGGCAACCGTGCCGGCGTAGATCACCATGCCGGCGGTCAATGCCGCGCCAATCGTGAAGCAAGCCGCCCGCACCTCGTGGTCCTGCTCGGTCAGATAGGCCCAGGTGTGGGCCATACGCGCTGCAACGTAGCCGAACAGAAACACCGCGGCCACAGCCGTCGACGGCGACGCTGCCACCAGCAGCAGCCCGGCGACCAGGAAGAGCGGCGTGTTCTCCCCCTCGTTGCGGTGAAGGCGTCGAGCCCGCTCAACGTCATCATTGGTGTCCGTCTGCGTCGGGCTTGGGTTCGGATTCATCAGCGTACGCCGCGTGTCCTCCGGGTTCAGGAAGCCGCTATTGACCTTGACCATGCGCTGCACGGTCAGAAAGGCGTGCCCCAGCATCTTCAGGATCGCCAGTCCGGCGGCCAGGACATACAGCGTGAAGACGGGGTTGTCGGCGGTGAATGGGCTCATGATTGTGTACTCGGGGTTGTGACGGCGATTCGGTGGGTTGCGACCAGCGTTGCGAGCAGTGCCTCGTCCTCATGACGTAGGGGATCACCGGCTGACTCGACGAGTGCCTTCATCGTGAGCAGGCCGACCACGGACATGTAGGCGGTGAAGGCAAATCGGCGTGCCTCGTCGGGACTCGCGCGGGGGCCGCGGTCGCGGGTCACGCGCTCCGTGACGCCACCAAGCAGCAGGTCATTCAGTGGCCGCAGACGGCTCAACCGGCCAGAGTCCATGAGTCGAATCAGGTCGAAGGTCGGCAGAACCGTGTGGCTGAGCTGGAACAGCCGCGTGCGCCCCTTGAACGCCGCGAAGTAGCTGCGAAGCAAGGCCTCGACGGCATCGGCGCCATGGGTCGTTGGCGCAACCGCCGCGGCCACCGCCTGAGCGGCGTGGGAAAGCTCGGCGTACACCACTTCGAAGAGCACGCTCTCTTTCGAGTCGAAGTAGTGGTAGACGGCCTGCTTGCGTAACCCCACCTCGCGGGCGACGAGTTCGAGCGAGAAGCCCTGGAACCCATGCGTTTCGATGATGTGGCGGGCGGCGTCGACGAATTCCTCGCTGGCGAACTGCCGCCGTCGGGCTATCCGCGGCGAGAGTTGGGGAGGATTGGCATCTGGCATGCACAATACCTTACCATCGGTAACTTACCATGTCTACGGTAAGGTTACCTGCTTTGCGCGGAAGAAGCTGTTCTCGAACAACGTTCTCGATAGCGCGAATCAAAGATTGAGAGAGCGGCTCTTTCGCTGCCCTTCCCTTTCCCTCATCGCATTCTGTCGATTGCCGGCGTTCTTGCAGCGCTTCGGACTCGACTGCGTTTGATCGGGATGATCTCGGCGCCTGTACGCAGTTTGTCGAGATAGTCAGCCCCCATCTGCAGCATCTTGCGACGCTGCTCGAGGAACTCCGTCCGGTTGTAAGCGCGGCCCAGCGAGTCTTTCACGGCGTGGGCGAGCTGTGCCTCGATCACGCCCTCGTCCACATTCAATCGCTCGGCCAGCGAGCGTGCGCGCCATCGCTGGGAACCCGTGGCCCGTCATTTCGTCGCTCGGGAAGCCCATGCGTCGCAACGCCGAGAGCACGCCGTTGTCGCTCATCGGCCGTTCGCCAGTGCGTGGACTCGGGAACAAATACCGGCCATGGCCAGTCAGCGGCTGTAGCTCGCGAAGGATCGCAAGTGCCTGTCGAGACAGCGGAACGACGTGCGATGCGCCGCTGAGCTTCTCCTGTTTGGTTCGCTTCATGCGCGCAGCGGGGATACGCCACTCCGCAGCATCGAGATCGAACTCGATCCACTCCGCTTTGCGCAACTCACCCGGGCGGACGAAGACGAGGGGTGCGAGTTGAAGCGCCGCTCGGGTGATCGGCATGCCCTCGTAGCTTTCGATCGCCCGCAGCAGTTCACCCACGCGTTTGGGATCAGTGATCGCCGCCATGTGCTGCACCAGGCTTCAACGCACCGCGCAGGTCGGGCGCAGGGTCACGTTCGGCTCGGCCGGTCGCGATCGCATACCGGAACACCTGGCCGCATGCCTGCAACGCGCGATGCGCTGTCTCGATGGCGCCGCGCGCTTCGATGCGTCGGATGGCCTGGAGTAACTGCGGCGCCTTGATCTCGCCGACTGGCAGCCCACCCAGCCACGGAAACACGTCCTGTTCAAGCCGGATCAACGTGCGAGCTGCATGGCCCGCACTGACCTGACCAAGATGGATCGTTGCGTGCCATTCGCGCGCGACGGCTTCAAAGCTGTTGACGACGACTTCCGTTCGGCTTGCCTTCTCGGCTTTGCGGGCCGCACTCGGGTCCACGCCCTGGGCGATGAGGCGTCGCGCCTGATCACGCTTTTCGCGCACCCCCTTCAAGCCGGTGTCGGGATAGGTACCCAACGACAGCAGCCTCGCCTTTCCCTCGAAGCTGTACTTCGGGAGCCACCACTTGCCGCCTTTCGGACTGACTTCCAAGTAGAGGCCGCGGTCGTCGTAGACCTTCCGAGACGTCCCGAGCAAGAAAAAACCCCCAAGTCGTTGATTTACTTGGGGGTTTTAAGATCTTATGGGACGTTCTGGGACGTCTTTGAAACTATCGTCTGGTGGAGCTGGGGGGAATCGAACCCCCGTCCGAAAGCCATTGCCGGGCAGATCTACACGCTTAGCTGACTGATTTGGTTTTAGAGCCGTGGGTCGCGCAGCAGCACGCTACCCACATTTCGATTCACTTGATTTGATCCTGTGAAGAGTGACCCAACTCAGGACGAGCCAATGTGTATGACCTCGCAGTCTTCCGGTTACCCGTCAGACCCAGCCCATCGGCCAACTGTTGCGAGGCTCACCGGTTTTAAGCGGCGAGGGCGTACGAAGAGTCGTTCGCAGTTACTTTGTTTCCAGTGGATTAACGAGCGAACTGGTGCTCGGCGTGCACTGTTCCGACTCCGCACCCTCGTCGAAGCCAGGTCAGCCCCAGAGTGGGTATCTTAGGCCATCCGCAGCAGCTTCAAGAGCTCACCGGGTATTTGGATCAGGTGGTCGGCGCCCCAGGTCTCGACTGGCTCGCCGGCACCGAGGTAGCCCCAGCCGACCGCGATCGTCGCCATGCCGGCGGCGCGGCCGGCCTGCACATCGCGCAGATCGTCGCCGACATAGACGCACTCGGCCGCCGGCACCTGCAGGCGGCGCGCAGCCTCGAGCAGCGGCGCCGGATGCGGCTTCGAGTGCGGCGTGGTGTCGCCGCAGACCAGCGTCGCACCCGGCGCCAGCAGACCGAGCGAGCGCACCAGCGGCTCGCCGAAGCGGCTCGCCTTGTTCGTCACGATGCCCCAGGGCAGCGCGCTGTGGTTCAGTGCGGACAGCACCGGCAGCATCGCGGGGAACACTTGCGTGTCGCGGGTCATGCGGGCCTCGTAGCGCTGCAGGAACTCGTCGCGCAGCGCGGCAAAGGCGGCGTCATCGGGCCCGACATCGAACGCGCAGCCGACCATGCCGCGCGCACCGGCGCCGACCATCGGCCGGTAGTGGGCCAGCGGATGCGGCGCCAGACCGCGCGCGATGCGCATGTCGTTGCCGGCGCCCGCGAGGTCGGGCGCGCTGTCGATCAGCGTGCCGTCGAGATCGAACAGAACCGCGCGAACGGCATGCATCATGCCGGCTTCCGGCACGCGATCAGGTAATTCACACTGGTATCGGCCGACAGGGTGTAGCGCTTCGTCAGCGGGTTGTAGCCCATGCCGCGGGTGTCCGCGAGTTCGAGGCCGGCGTTGCGGCACCACTGCGCGAGCTCGCTCGGCCGAATCAGGCGCGCATACTCGTGCGTGCCCTTCGGCAGCAGCTGCAGCACATGCTCGGCGCCGACGATCGCGAACAGGAACGCCTTCGCGTTGCGGTTGATCGTCGAGAAGAAGACCCAGCCACCAGGCTTCGCGAGCGTTGCGCAGGCCTGCACGATCGACGCGGGGTCTGGCACGTGTTCGAGCATCTCCATGCAGGTGACGGTGTCGAAGCGGCCCGGCGCTTCAGCCGCGAGCGCTTCTGCAGCGACCTCGCGGTACTCGACGTTCTCGGTGCCGGCCTCGAGCGCATGCAGTTGCGCGACCTTCAGCGGCTTGGATGCCAGGTCGATCCCCAGCACGGTCGCGCCGCGCCGCGCCATCGAGTCGGTGAGGATGCCGCCGCCGCAGCCGATGTCGAGCACGCGCGTGCCCTTCAGCGCGGCGTGCCGGTCGATCCAGTCCAGGCGCAGCGGGTTGATCTGGTGAAGCGGGCGGAACTCGCTCTCGGTGTCCCACCAGCGGTGGGCCAGCTCGCTGAACTTGGCGAGCTCTTGCGGGTCGACGTTGGTGGTCATGCGGCGATGGTAGCGAATGCGCTGTGCACCGAAACGAAGCTGCACTCGAATCGGGCATCGGAAATTGAAAAGCCCCGCCAGGGCGGGGCTTCGAAGCGAGCCGGCCCGTGAGGGCCTGGCTTGCTGTTACTTGCCGCGGGTACCGACGACTTCGATTTCCACGCGACGGTTCTTCGCGCGGCCTTCGCTGGTCTTGTTGTCGGCGACCGGCTGCTTCTCGCCCTTGCCTTCGGTGTAGACGCGGTTCTTCTCGACGCCCTTCGAGACCAGGTAGCCCTTGACGGCTTCCGAGCGCTTGACCGACAGCTTCTGGTTGTAGGCATCGGAGCCAACCGAGTCGGTGTGACCGACGGCGATGATGACTTCGAGGTTGATGCCGCCCATCTTGCTGACGAGGTCGTCGAGCTTGGCCTTGCCTTCCGGCTTCAGGACCGACTTGTCGAAGTCAAAGAATGCATCAGCGGCGAAGGTGACCTTTTCGGACGTCGGAGCGACCGGCACGACAGGCGCGGGCTTCGGAGCCGGGGGAGCGGCCGGCGGCGGCGGCGGGGGAGCCGGCGCGGGCGGCGGCGGCGGCTTCAGCGCGCCATCGCATTCGGCGATCGCAGTGGCGGGGGTCCAGGATCCATCACGCCAGCACAGCTCGTTGGTGCCGTTCTTCCAGGGAAGGTTGCCGCTGCCGTTGACCCAGTTGTCAACTGTCTGCGCGAACGCGCCAGACATGGTGGTTGCGAGGGCAGCGGTTGCAAAGAGCGACGCCACCTTGTTCAGTTTCTTCATGATTCTCCTCTCGAGGGAAGGCGCAGTAGTGTTCTGCAAAACGTCCGAACCGGAATCGGAAAGTACTGGTAAACCCCCGCGCGTCGAACACGTACCCGGGCGCTGACCACCGACCGGGCTGATTCTGCCATAGGGCTTTCGCGCAACCTGATTTTTGGCCGCGCCTCCAACGCTCAGCCCGGTCGATGTTGCATCAGCGCTACAAGCCACGCCAATTACAATGACGCCCTGCACTGCGCGCCCGCTCGAGCGCGTTGCCTTCCCGGCTCCCACGAAGACATCGCATGACCCAGTTCGCCAAGGAAACTCTGCCCATCAGCCTGGAAGAGGAGATGCGTCGTTCGTACCTCGACTACGCGATGAGCGTGATCGTGGGACGCGCCCTGCCCGATGCGCGCGACGGCCTCAAACCGGTGCACCGGCGTGCACTGTTTGCGATGCACGAGCTGAACAACGACTGGAATCGGCCGTACAAGAAGTCGGCGCGCATTGTCGGCGACGTGATCGGCAAATACCACCCGCACGGCGATCAATCGGTCTACGACACGATCGTGCGCATGGCGCAGGATTTCTCGATGCGCCACATGCTGGTCGACGGCCAGGGCAACTTCGGTTCGGTCGACGGCGACAACGCCGCGGCGATGCGCTACACCGAGATCCGCCTCGCGAAGATCGCGCACGAAATGCTCGCCGATCTCGACAAGGAGACGGTCGATTTCGGCCCGAACTACGACGGTTCCGAAAAGGAACCTCTGGTGATGCCGACACGGCTGCCGAACCTGCTCGTCAACGGCTCGGGCGGCATCGCGGTCGGCATGGCGACCAACATCCCGCCGCACAACCTGAACGAAGTCGTCGACGCCTGCCAGCACCTGCTGAAGAACCCGGCCGCAACGATCGACGAGCTGATGGAG
This sequence comes from Rhizobacter sp. P5_A1, assembly GCF_056400745.1. NCBI lineage: Bacteria > Pseudomonadati > Pseudomonadota > Betaproteobacteria > Burkholderiales > Sphaerotilaceae > Rhizobacter > Rhizobacter sp. P5_A1. The sequence goes on along the minus strand of NZ_JBFUKR010000007.1, from coordinate 72,885 downwards.
ATCATCCCCGCGCCCGACTTCCCGACCGCCGGCATCATCTACGGCCTGTCGGGCGTTCGCGACGGCTACCGCACCGGCCGCGGCCGCGTGATCATGCGCGCGAAGTGCCACTTCGAGGACATCGACCGCGGCCAGCGCCAGTCGATCATCGTCGACGAGATTCCTTACCAGGTGAACAAGAAGAACCTGCTCGAGCGCATCGCCGAGCTGGTGCACGAGAAGAAGCTGGAAGGCATCAGCCACATCCAGGACGAGTCGGACAAATCCGGCATGCGTGTCGTGATCGAACTCAAGCGCGGCGAAGTGCCCGAGGTCGTGCTGAACAACCTGTACAAGCAGACGCAGCTGCAGGACACGTTCGGCATGAACATGGTGGCGCTGATCGACGGCCAACCGAAGCTGTGCAACCTGAAGGATCTGATCGAGGTCTTCCTCGAGCACCGGCGCGAGGTCGTGACGCGGCGCACCGTGTTCGAGCTGCGCAAGGCGCGCGAACGCGGCCACGTGCTCGAGGGCCTGGCGGTCGCGCTCGCCAACATCGACGAGTTCATCGAGACCATCAAGGCCTCGCCGACGCCGCCGGTCGCGAAAGCCGCGCTGATGAACAAGAGCTGGGACTCGTCGATGGTGCGCGAGATGCTCTCGCGCGTCACCGGCGACAACCCGGACGGCCTGCAGGCGTACCGGCCCGAAGGACTGCCGAAGGAGTTCGGCATTCAGCCCGACGGCCTGTATCGCCTGTCCGACGACCAGGCCAGCGAGATTCTGCAGATGCGCCTGCAGCGCCTGACCGGCCTCGAGCAGGACAAGATCATCGGCGAGTACAAGGACGTGATGGCGCAGATCACCGACCTGCTCGACATCCTCGCGAACCCGCCGCGCGTGACCGCGATCATCTCGGACGAACTCGCGTCGATCAAGCAGGAGTTCGGCCAGACCAAGGTCGGCGCGCGTCGCAGCACGATCGAGCACAACGCGATGGACCTCGGCACCGAGGACCTGATCACGCCGACCGACATGGTCGTGACGCTCTCGCACACCGGCTACATCAAGAGCCAGGCGCTCTCCGAGTACCGCGCGCAAAAGCGCGGCGGGCGCGGCAAGCAGGCGACGCAGACCAAGGAAGACGACTGGATCGACCAGCTCTTCATCGCGAACACGCACGACTACATCCTGTGCTTCACGAACAAGGGCCGGGTCTACTGGCTGAAGGTCTGGGAAGTGCCGCAAGGCTCGCGCAATTCGCGCGGCCGCCCGATCGTCAACATGTTCCCGCTGCAGCAAGGCGAGAAGGTCAACGTCGTGCTGCCGCTGACCGACGGCTTCCGCAGTTTCCCGGCCGATCACTACGTGTTCATGGCGACCGCGCAAGGCGTCGTCAAGAAGACCTCGCTCGATGAGTTCAGCAACCCGCGCAAGGCCGGCATCATCGCGGTCGATCTCGACCCGGGCGACTTCCTGATCGGCGCGGCGCTGACCGACGGCAAACACGATGTCATGCTGTTCAGCGACGGCGGCAAGGCCGTGCGCTTCGACGAGGACGACGTGCGCCCGATGGGCCGCAATGCCCGCGGCGTGCGCGGCATGGCGCTCGACGAAGGCCTCAGCGTGATCGCGATGCTGGTCGCCGAAGACGAAACGCAGAGCGTGCTGACCGCCACCGAGAATGGCTACGGCAAGCGCACTTCGATCGTCGAGTACACGCGCCACGGCCGCGGCACCAAAGGCATGATCGCGATTCAGCAGAGCGAGCGCAATGGCAAGGTCGTTGCCGCGACGCTGGTGCGCGCCGACGACGAGATCATGCTGATCACCGACAAGGGCGTGCTGGTGCGCACCCGCGTCTCCGAGATCCGCGAGATGGGTCGCGCGACGCAGGGCGTGACCCTGATCGCGCTCGACGAAGGCACGCAGCTGATCGGGCTGCAGCGCATCGTCGAGAATGACGCCAACGGCGACGCGTCCGCGGACGCTGCCGGCGCCCCACCCCCTGAACCCAACGGCAGCAGCGACAGCGAACCGCCTGCCGAGGAGAACCCCTGATGAAGAAGTTGATGATCACGGCGCTGCTGACCAGCGCCGCGCTGGCCCATGCCCAAACCTCCTCCGCACCGGCGGCGGCCCCGGCGTCGGCGGCCAAGAAGGAGCTGGTGCAGAAGCTGATGGTCCTGCAGCAGCCGGGCATCGAAGGGCTGGCACGCAACCTGGTCGAGCAGCCCGCGGTGCAGATGCTGCAGGCGGCGGGGCGAGCGCTCGGTCAGGTGCCGGCCGACAAGCGCGAGGCGGTCGGCAAGGGCATCGAGGCCGACATCAAGAAGTACGTCGAGGAAGCGACGCCGATCGTGCGCGAACGTGCTGTCAAGCTGGCGCCGTCGACGATCGGCGCGGCGATGGAAGAGAAGTTCACCGAGGACGAGCTCAAGCAGCTGATTGCCTGGCTCGAATCCCCAGTCAACAAGAAGTACGCGCAGCTCGGGCCGGAGATCCAGAGCAGCTTCACGCAGAAGCTGGTCGCCGAGGCGCGGCCGACGATCGAGCCGAAGATCCAGTCTCTCGAGGCCAAGGTTCGCAGTTCGCTCGGCGCGCCGACCGCCGCGCCGGCCGCTTCGGCGCCGGCGAAGGCCGCCACGCCCCCGAAGAAGCCCGCGAGCAAGTGAGGGCCGGGTGAGCGGCGAGCCGGCGTCCCGCCGCCCGATCGATGTGCGGTTGCAGCATCGCCGCATGCGAGAATTTCGCCCACGCCATGGCTGACTCACCCGACTCCCTCTCGACCGCGCCCGATCTGCTCGCCGATCTGCTCGCTTTCCGCACTCGGATCGACAAGCTCGACCGCGACCTGCTGGCGTTGCTGAACCAGCGCGCAGCGCTCGCGCAACAGGTCGGCGAACTCAAAAAGCGCGAAGGCTCGGTCGCGTTTCGCCCCGAGCGCGAAGCACAGGTGATCGACGGGCTGAAGGCTGCGAACCCGGGGCCTCTGAAGCCCGAAAGCGTCGCGCCGATCTGGCGCGAGATCATGTCGGCCTGCCGTGCACTCGAGACGCCGACACGCGTCGCCTACCTCGGCCCGGCCGGCACATTCAGCGAACTGGCCGCACTCGGCTTCTTCGGCTCGACGATCGTCAAGATCCCGTGCTCGAACGTCGACGAGGTGTTCCATGTCACGAGCGCCGGCGCCGCCGACTTCGGCGTCGTGCCGGTCGAGAACTCGAGCGAAGGTGTCGTCACCCGCTCGCTCGACCTGTTCCTGACGACGCCGCTGTTCATCATCGGCGAGACCAGCCTTTACGTGCGTCACAATCTGCTGCGGCGCGAGAACGCACTCGACGGCATCGAGGCCGTCTGCGCGCACCCGCAGGCGCTCGCGCAATGCCACGGCTGGCTCAGCAACCACTTGCCGAACGCCGAGCGCCGGCCGGTCTCGAGCAACGCCGAGGGTGCGCGCCTGGCGAGCATCGACCCGAAACTCGCCGGCATCGCCAGCACCTACGCGGCGACCGAGTTCGGCCTGCACGTCGTCGCACCGGCGATCCAGGACGACGCGCACAACCGCACGCGCTTCGCGATCGTCGCGCACCCGCACCAGCATCCGCAGCCGAAGGCCTCGGGGCACGACTGCACGAGCCTCGTCGTGTCGGTCGCGAACCGCCCGGGCGCGGTGCACGACATGCTGGTGCCGCTGAAGAACCACGGCGTCTCGATGACACGCTTCGAGTCGCGCCCGGCGCGCTCCGGTCAGTGGGAGTACTACTTCTACATCGACCTGCAGGGCCACCCCGATCAGCCGAACGTCGCTGCGGCGCTGGCCGAGCTGCGCGGTGTCTGCGCGTTCTTCAAGCAGCTTGGCACGTATCCGATCGACGTGCACTGAAACCCTCCATGTTCAATCAACTCGGCGTGATCGGATGCGGCCTGATGGGCGGCTCGTTTGCGCTCGCGCTCAAGCGCGCCGGCCTGGTCAAGCGCGTGATCGGCTACAGCAAGTCGCCCTCGACGACCGAGAAGGCGAAGAAGCTCGGCGTGATCGACCAGGTCGCGGAGTCGGCGCTGCTCGCGGTCTCGGGCTCCGACATCGTGCTGATCGCGGTGCCGGTCGCCGCGACCGAAGCGACGTTCAAGGCGATCCGCCATCTGATCGAGCCCGGTGTGCTGATCATGGATGTCGGTTCGACCAAGCGCGATGTCGTCGATGCCGCGCGCCGCGTGCTGAAGGAGCACATCGTCTCGTTCGTGCCGGCGCACCCGATTGCCGGCAAGGAAGCCGCCGGCATCAGCCACGCTGACGCGACGCTGTACAGCGGCCGCCAGGTGATCCTGACGCCGTTGCCGCAGACCTCGCCGGAACTGCTGCAGCGCGCAACCGACTGCTGGGCCGCGATCGGCTCGCAGGTGCTGCGCATGACGCCCGAGAACCACGACGCGGCATTCGCGGCGGTCAGCCACCTGCCGCACCTGCTCGCCTACGCGTATTTCAACTCGGTGGCGCGCCACCCCGCCGGGCGCGACTATCTGTCGCTCGCCGGTCCGGGCTTTCGCGACTTCACGCGCATCGCGGCGAGCGACGTCGATGTGTGGCGCGACATCCTGATGTCGAACCGCGAAGAGATCCTGAAGCAGACGCTGCGCTTTCGTCATGCGCTCGATGCGATGGAGCACGCGATGAAGTCGGGCAACGCCGAAGCGCTCGAAGACATGATCCGCAGCGCCTCCGACGCGCGCGGCGGCTGGCAGATGAACGCTGCCAAGCCCAACTCCAACCGCTAACCTGCGCCCGCTTCAAGGGCTGCGCCGCCGCATGTTCAAGACCCGCTTTCTCGACATCCCGCCGCTGGCGAGCGCTGCCGGCACGGTGCGCCTGCCGGGGTCGAAGAGCATCTCGAATCGCGTGCTGCTGCTCGCCGGCCTGTGCGCCGGCAGCACGCTGATCCACGACCTGCTCGACTCCGACGACACGCACGTGATGCTCGACGCACTGCGCGCGCTGGGCTGCACGGTCGAACACGATGCAGCCGTCACGCGCATCGTCGGCATCGGCGGCACGCTGCAGGCGCGCGAAGCCGAGATCTTTCTCGGCAACTCGGGCACCTCGACGCGCTCGGTCGCCGCCGCGCTCGCGGTGCTCGCGACCACGCAAGGCGGGCGTTTCTCGATCCGCGGCGTAGCGCGCATGCATGAGCGGCCGATCGGCGATCTGGTCGACGCACTGCACCCACTCGGCTGCGTGATCGGCTACACCGGCGTCGAAGGTTTCCCGCCGTTGCTGCTCGGCGACGGCGTGCCGCACACGCTGAAACTCGACGCGCCGATCCATGTGCGCGGCGATGTCTCGAGCCAGTTCCTGACCGGGCTGCTGCAGGCGCTGTGCCTGGTCGCCGCCGATCGCGATGTGGTGATCGAGGTCGTCGGCGAGCTGATCTCGAAGCCCTACATCGCGATCACACTGAACCTGCTGGCGCGCTTCGGCGTCAAGGTACGCAATGAGCAGTGGGCGCGCTTCACGATCCCCGCCGGCAGCCGGCTGCTGTCGCCCGGCGCGGTCCATGTCGAGGGCGACGCGTCGTCCGCGTCGTATTTCGTCGCCCTCGGCGCGATCGCCGCGAGCGCCGATGCGCCGATCCGCATCGAGGGCATGGGCAGCGCGTCGATCCAGGGCGACCTGGCCTTCGTCGGTGCCGCGCAGGCGATGGGTGCTCAGGTGCTGCTCGGCGCGAACTGGGTCGAGGTGTCGCGCGGTGCCTGGCCGCTGAAGTCCATCACGCTCGACTGCAACCACATCCCCGATGCCGCGATGACCCTGGCCGTGATGGCGCTGTATGCGACCGGCACGACGCGGCTGACCAACATCGCGAGCTGGCGCGTCAAGGAGACCGATCGCATCGCCGCGATGGCGGCCGAGCTGCGCAAGCTCGGTGCACAGGTCGACGACGGCGCCGACTTCATCGAGGTCACGGCGCCGGCCGCGTGGCGCCCCGCGGCGATCCACACCTACGACGACCACCGGATCGCGATGTGCTTCGCGCTCGCCGCGTTCAATGGGGCCGGCCTGCCGGTGCGCATCCTCGATCCGCAATGCGTCGGCAAGACCTTCCCGGACTACTTCGAGACGCTGTTCGGCGTCGTCGGCGCGCGCCCGAACTTGGTTCCGATCATCACGGTCGACGGCCCGACCGCGTCGGGCAAGGGCACGCTGGCGAGTGCCGTCGCGCAGCGGCTCGGCTACCACTTCCTCGACTCGGGCGCCGTCTACCGCGCCACCGCGCTGGCCGCGATGCGCTCCGGCACGCGCGCCGACGACGAGCAGCGCCTGGCCCAGCTCGCGACCAACCTCGATCTGCACTTTGCGCCGGGCCGGATCCTGATGGGCGACCAGGACGTCACCGAAACGCTGCGCCTCGAAGAGGTCGGCGCCCTCGCCTCCCGGATCTCGGCGTTCGCGCTGGTGCGCGCCGCGCTGCGCACGACGCAGCTCTCGTTCCACCGCATCCCCGGCCTCGTCGCCGACGGCCGCGACATGGGCACCGTGATCTTCCCCGGTGCCGATCTGAAGATCTACCTGACCGCGAGCGCCGCGACGCGTGCCGAGCGCCGGTACAAGCAATTGATTTCAAAGGGAATTTCAGCTAATATCGACAGTCTTCGCGCCGAGTTGGAGGCACGGGATGCCCGGGACCAAACCCGAAGCGTCTCGCCCCTCAGGCCGGCCGCAGATGCGATATTGCTGGACAACTCGGCATTGAGCGTCGACGCTTCGGTCGATGCCGTGCTGGCAGCCTGGCAGGATCGCAGGCCCTTCCAGGAAGCTTGAAGGGGGTGCCGGCCAGTCGAGGTGGCGCCAAGAAGAGAGTCCGTCGCCCTCCCTCCTGTGCTACTCATCCGGCAGCACGTCAGGGCGGCGGTTGTTCAACCTAACCCCGCGGTCGCAAGGCCGCACCGGAAACACCCAATGTCCCAAACTCAAGTTGCCGAATCCAGCGGCATGGAATCCTTCGCCGCGATGTTCGAGGAGTCGCTGACGCGCTCCGAAATGCGCAGCGGCGAGGTCATCACTGCTGAAGTGGTGCGCGTCGAACACAGTTTCGTGGTCGTGAACGCCGGCCTCAAATCGGAAGCCTATGTTCCGATCGAAGAATTCAAGAACGACCAGGGCGAGCTCGAAGTTCAACCTGGCGATTTCGTCTCGGTCGCGATCGACGCGGTCGAGAACGGCTACGGCGACACCATCCTGTCGCGCGACAAGGCCAAGCGCCTCGCATCGTGGCTCTCGCTCGAGAACTCGCTCGAATCCGGCGAGTTCGTGACCGGCACCGTCAACGGCAAGGTCAAGGGCGGCCTGACCGTCCTCGTCAACGGCATCCGCGCCTTCCTGCCCGGCTCGCTGCTCGACACGCGCCCTGTCAAGGACATGTCGCCGTTCGAAGGCAAGACGATGGAGTTCAAGGTCATCAAGCTCGACCGCAAGCGCAACAACGTCGTGTTGTCGCGCCGCGCTGTGGTCGAAGCCTCGATGGGCGAAGAACGCGGCAAGCTGCTGAGCACCCTGCATGAAGGCGCGATCGTCAACGGCGTCGTCAAGAACATCACCGAGTACGGCGCGTTCGTCGACCTCGGCGGCATCGACGGCCTGCTGCACATCACCGACATGGCCTGGCGCCGTGTCCGCCACCCGAGCGAGGTGGTCCAGGTCGGCCAGGAACTGCAGGCCAAGGTCCTGAAGTTCGACGCCGAGAAGAACCGCGTCTCGCTCGGCATCAAGCAGCTCGGCGACGATCCGTGGCATGGCGTCTCGCGCCGCTACCCGAACGGCACGCGCCTGTTCGGCAAGATCACGAACATTGCCGACTACGGCGCGTTCGTCGAGATCGAGCCGGGCATCGAAGGCCTGGTGCACGTCTCCGAGATGGACTGGACCAACAAGAACGTCGCCCCGAGCAAGATCGTCTCGCTCGGCGACGAGGTCGAGGTCATGGTCCTCGAGATCGACGAAGACAAGCGCCGCATCAGTCTGGGCATGAAGCAGTGCAAGGCGAACCCGTGGGAAGAGTTCTCGACCACCGTGCAGCGCGGCGACCGCGTCAAGGGCCCCGTCAAGTCGATCACCGACTTCGGCGTGTTCGTCGGCCTGGCCGCCGGCATCGACGGCCTGGTGCACCTGTCCGACCTCTCCTGGCACGAGCCGGGCGAGCAGGCGGTGCGCAACTACAAGAAGGGCCAGGAGGTCGAGGCGATCGTGTTGGCGGTGGACGTCGACCGCGAGCGCATCTCGCTCGGCATCAAGCAGCTCGACTCCGATCCGTTCACCAGCTACACCTCGGTCAATGACCGCGGCATGTCGGTGACCGGCAAGGTCAAGTCGGTCGACGCGCGCGGCGCCGAGATCCAGCTGAACGACGACGTGACGGGCTACCTGCGTGCCTCCGAAATCAGCCGCGACCGTGTCGAAGACGCCCGCAACGTGCTGAAGGAAGGCGACGAAGTCAACGCCGTGATCATCAACGTCGACCGCAAGACGCGTTCGATCCAGTTGTCGATCAAGGCCAAGGACAACGCCGACAACCAGGAAGCGATGCAGCGTCTGGCGCAGACCAGCGAGCGTGAGAACGCCGGCACGACCAGCCTGGGCGCCCTGCTGCGCGCCAAGCTCGATAACCAGAAGGACAACGGTTAATCCGTTGCCGGTTGGTTGTCGATGACCCGCTCCGACTTGGTGGCGCAACTGGCTGAACGCTTCAGCCAGTTGACGCACCGTGACACGGAGTTCGCGGTCAAGACGATCCTCGATGCGATGTCTGCGGCGCTCGCCAAAGGGCACCGCATCGAGATCCGTGGTTTCGGCAGCTTCTCGATCAACCGCCGCCCGCCGCGCGTGGGCCGCAACCCGCGCAGCGGCGAGCAGGTGGTGATCCCCGAGAAGCTCGTCCCGCATTTCAAGCCCGGCAAGGCGTTGCGCGAAGCCGTCGACACGCATGTGCCCGTCGCCGCCGAGCCCGCGCCGCGTGCGGCCGGCAAGGCCGGCGAGTAAGGTCCGCCCGCAGCGTCTCGCGCGCTGCCCCGGCCGGTAGAATCGGCCGCCTCTCACGACGCGCTCCCCGCCGATGCGATTGCTTGTCTGGCTCTTCCGAGCCGCCATCTTCTTCACGCTGTTTGCGTTCGCGCTGAACAACCAGCAGGAGGCAGGCGTTCGCTGGTTCTTCGGCCAGGAATGGCGTGCGCCGATGGTGTTCATCGTGCTCGGCGCGTTCGCGCTCGGCTGCGCGGTCGGCGTGTTCGCGATGGTGCCGAGCTGGTGGCGGCATCGTCGCGTGGCGCGCCGCCATGCGCCGGTGATCGAGGCCGGCCCCGAGCTGCCGGCGACGAGCACGGCGCCCGAGATCACGGTCCCGCACCCGCCCCGCGATGGACTTTGACCTGCAGTGGTTGCTGCTCGGCCTGCCGCTGGCCTTCGCGTTCGGCTGGCTCGCGTCGCGCCTGGACCTGCGCCAATGGAAGCGCGAACAGAAGGATTCACCGAAGGCGTACTACAAGGGCCTGAACCTGCTGCTCAACGAGCAGCACGACAAGGCGATCGATGCTTTCATCGAAGCGGTCCAGCAGGACCCCGACACCTCCGACCTGCACTTCGCGCTCGGCAATCTGTTCCGCCGCCGCGGTGAGTTCGAGCGCGCGGTGCGCGTGCACGAGCACCTTCTGAATCGCGCCGACCTGCCGCGCGGCGAACGCGACCGCGCGCAGTACGCGCTGGCGCAAGACTTCATGAAGGCGGGCCTGTTCGACCGCGCCGAGAGCGCCTACGAGGCTCTCGAAGGCACGGCCTTCGACACCGAGGCGCGGCTCGCGCTGCTGAGCCTGCACGAGCGCTCGCGCGACTGGCGCGCTGCGGTCGAGGTCGCACGCAAGCTCGAGCACCGCGGCACCGGCTCGTTCGCATCGCGCATCGCGCACTACTGGTGCGAGATCGCGCTCGAAGCCGACGCGAAGCATCAAGGCGACGAGGCCGACAGCGCGTTGAAGCACGCGCGCGAGGCCGCGCCGCAGGCCGCGCGCCCGCTCGTACTCGCCGGCCAGCGCGCCGCGCGGCGCGGCGACCACGCCGAGCTGATGTCGCTGTGGGGCGTGCTGATGGTCGCGCATCCGGCCGCGTTCAACCTGGTCGCGCGCGAGTACGCGCAAAGCGCGATCGCGACCGGCGGCACGGCCACGGCGCTCGAACGCCTGCGCGAGCTGTACGCCCGCGCGCCGACGATGGACCTGCTCGACGCGCTCGCGCTGCTCGACCCGGCGCCGGCACAGCAACGCGCGCGGCTGATCGCGCAGCTGCGCAGCCACCCGACGCTGTCGGCGGCGAAGGCGCTGATCACGCAACAGGCTTCGACCGCGCTCGACAGCGCCGAGACCCAGGCGCTCGGCGAGGCGATCGGCCGCGCCGCGAAGCCGCTGCAACGTTACCGCTGCGCCGCCTGTGGCTTCGAGGCGCAGTACTATTTCTGGCAATGCCCCGGGTGTCTGAGCTGGGACAGCTATCCGCCACAACGGCTGGAGGATCTTTGACAACGCAGCCGCCCCTCTTGACTCGCGAGCGCGTGCACAGCGCCCGCGTCCTCGTCGTCGGCGACGCGATGCTCGACCGCTACTGGTTCGGCGCGGTCGATCGCATCTCGCCCGAAGCGCCGGTCCCGGTGGTGCGCGTGAACCGCGAGGAAGAGCGCCTCGGCGGCGCCGCCAATGTCGCGCTGAACGTCAAGACGCTGGGCGCGCAGGCCACCTTGCTGACCGTCGTCGGCGACGACGAGCCCGCGCGCAAGCTGCGCCTGCTGCTCGAACGGCAAGGCGTCGCTGCACTGCTCGGCAGCGACCCGCAGCTCTACACGATCGTCAAGCTGCGCGTGATCGGCCGCTCGCAGCAGCTGATCCGCGTCGACTTCGAGAACCAGCCCGATCACGAGGTGCTCGCCGGCATGCTCGCCGACTACGAACGCGTGCTGCCCGAGCATGGTGCGGTGCTGTTCTCCGATTACGGCAAGGGTGGCCTGACGCACATCCCGCGCATGATCGAGCTCGCCCGTGCGGCGGGCAGGCCGGTACTGATCGACCCGAAAGGTACCGACTGGAGCCGCTATGCCGGGGCGACCGTGATCACGCCGAACCGCGCCGAACTCGCGCAGGTCATCGGCGCGTGGAGCAGCGAGGCGCAACTGCACGAACGTGTGCAGGCGCTGCGCCAGGCGCATGGCCTGGACGCGCTGTTGTTGACGCGCTCGGAGGACGGGATGTCCTTGTTCGATGCGCGGGGCCACGTGCAGGTGCCGGCGCAGGCCCGCGAGGTCTTCGACGTGACCGGCGCCGGCGACACCGTGATCGCGACGCTGGCCGCGATGCTCGGTGCGGGCCTGAGCCTGCGCGAAGCGATGCCCATCGCGAACCGCGCGGGCGGCATCGTCGTCGGCAAGTTCGGTACTGCCAGCGTCAGCTACGAGGAGTTGTTTGCATGAAGGTTGTCGTCACCGGCGCCGCCGGCATGATCGGATCGAACCTGGTGCACGGCCTGAACGCGATCGGCATCGACGACGTGATCGCCGTCGACGACCTGACCGACGGCCCCAAGTACCGCAACCTGCTCGGCGCGAAGCTCAGCGACTACTTCGACAAGCGCGACTTCTACGTCCGCTTCGCGAACCGCGAGTTCGGCCCGGTCGATGCGGTCTTCCACGAAGGCGCCTGCTCCGACACGATGGAGCACGACGGCCGCTTCATGCTCGACACCAACTACCGCTGCTCGAAGGATCTGCTCGACGCGTGCCAGGCGCAGGGCACGCGGCTGCTCTACGCGTCGTCGGCGGCCACTTACGGCGGCAGCGCATCGTTCCGCGAAGAGGCCGAGTTCGAGCGCCCGCTGAACGTCTACGGCTACTCGAAGCTGCTGTTCGACGACGTCGTGCGGCGCATGTTGCCGGCTTCGACCACGCAGGTCGTGGGCTTCCGCTACTTCAACGTCTACGGCCCGCGCGAGCAGCACAAGGGGCGCATGGCCTCGGTCGCGTTCCACCACTTCAACCAGTACCGCGAGACCGGCAAGGTCCGCCTCTTCGGCGAGTACGGCGGCTACGCTGCCGGCCAGCAGAGCCGCGACTTCGTGTTCGTCGACGACGTGGTCGCGGTGAACCTGTGGTTCCTGCAGCATCCGGAACAAAGCGGCGTGTTCAACCTCGGCACCGGGCGCGCACAGCCGTTCAACGATGTGGCGCTCGCCGCGGTGAATGCGGCGCGCGCGCTGAAGAGCGAAGCGCCGTTGCCGCTCGCCGAATTGGTCGCGCAGGGGTTGGTCGAGTACATCCCGTTCCCGCCGGCGCTGGTCGGCAAGTACCAGTCGTTCACGCAGGCCGATCTCGCGCGCTTGCGCGCCACCGGCTGCGACCACCGCTTCGCCGATGTGGCCGCCGGCGTGAAGTCGTACGTCGGCTGGCTCGCACAGCGCGGCTGACTCGATTTGTTCGGCGCGGTCAACCCGCGCCGATGCGCTGCGTTGTGGGTCTGCCGCCGGTCGTTCGTGACCGGTGCGTCTCCACCAACCTTCCAAAGGTACGCACATGATCAAGAAGATTCTCGCCGCCATGCTGGCGCTGTTCGCTGCCGCGGCGTTCGCGGCCGTCGATGCCAACAAGGCCACCCAGGCCGAGCTCGAGGCCGTGAAGGGCATCGGCCCGGCGATCTCGGCCAAGATCATCGAAGAGCGCAGCAAGGGCGCGTTCAAGGACTGGCAGGACATGGTCACACGCGTCAAGGGCGTCGGTGAAGGCAACGCCGCCAAGTTCTCGACCGAAGGCCTGACCGTCAACGGCGCCGCATTCACCGGCGCGCCAGCCAAGACCGCCGCGCCTGCCGCCGCGAAGAAGGAAGAGAAGAAGGCCGCCGCGCCGGCGGCCGCCGCCGCATCGGCTGCCAAGCCCGCCGACACGAGCGCGGCCGACAAGAAGGCCGCCGCGCAGAAGGCCAAGGAAGACAAGAAGGCCGCGAAAGCCGCTGCCGCCGAAGAAGCCAAGAAGGCCAAGGCCGACAAGGCCGCTGCGGCGAAGGCCGAGAAGACGGCGAAGGACACCAAGCCGGCCGCCGCGGCCGCCGCATCGGCGGCAGCCAGCGCGACGAAGAAGTAGGACGGCGAAACCGGCCGGGCGCATCGCCCGGACCCTGGCCCGACGCCCCGCCCAGTGCGGGGCGTCCTGCTTTCGGGGGTGCCCGTTCGAGGCGCCCCGTGAAGGCGATGTTCAGCTCGGCCTCGCGCCGGAACACTTCAGTCCGGGTCTGCTGCAATTCCGCAGCGCCCGAACCTTCTGGAGAACCGCATGAACATCGTCAAGACGCTCGCCACCACCCTGCTCGCTTTGCTGTCCGCCGCCGCCTTCGCCGCGGTCGACATCAACAAGGCCAACCAGTCCGAGCTCGAAGGCATCAAGGGCATCGGCCCGTCGCTGTCGGCGAAGATCCTCGACGCGCGCAAGACCGGCGCGTTCAAGGACTGGACCGATCTGCAATCGCGCGTCAAGGGCGTGCGCGCCGGCAACTCGGCCAAGTTCTCGGCCGACGGTCTGACGGTCAACGGCGCGGCGTTCCGCGCGACGGCAGTGGCCGATGCGAACACGCGCCCCGCCAAGGCTGCGAAGGCAGAGAAGCCGAACAAGGCTGACGCCGCCAAGAAGTAAGGTGCGTCGCACCACGGCGCCCCGGCCCCGCCCGGGGCGTTTTCAGGTGGCGGGCTTCCAGCCGAAGAAGGCAATCACGTCATCGCGCCGCCGCATCGTGTCGGCCACGCCGAGCGCCATCAGTTCGCGGGTGTACGACGCCTCGAACAGCAGATAGCTCGCGAGCGCCGAACCGCGCGCGTCGTCGCCCTCGCCTTGCACGCCGATGCCCCGCAGCAGGGCTCTGATCGTGATCGGCAGGTCGCCGAGGTGCTTCGCGGCGATGTCGTCGAGACGCTGGCTCGGCGCGATCACGAGCACCTCGATCGGCTTCAGGCTGGTCGCGGCGCGCGCCTCGGGCGTCAGCAGCGCGAGCGTGCTGTTGATGCGCTGCAGCCGCTCCACGTCGACCGCCAGCGCATCCAGGAAGATGCTCGACAACGCATGGCCCGCGATCTGCGCGACGTTCGGGTACTCGCTGCTGCCGGCGCGCTGGCCCGGCGGCTCGTGCATGCGGCCGGCGCCGACGACCAGGATGCGCTCGCCGCCGAGGTGAACCGCCGGCGAGATCGGCGCCGCCTGGCGCATCGAGCCGTCGCCGCAATACTCGGTGTAGCCGTCGATCTCGAGCGCGACCGCCGGGAACACGAACGGGATCGCCGCCGAGGCCAGCAGGTGCGGCACCGTGACCTGCGCGCGCACCGCGATGCGCTGGGAACGGGTCCAGGGTGCGACCTCGCCGACCGCGTCGTAGAAGGTCACGTGCAGGCCCGAGCCGTAGCTCGACGCGGTCACCGCGAGGCCGAGCAAGTGCCCTTCGCGCTTCATCTGCTGGACGCGCCCGGGGTCGATCAGGCGGCCGAGCAGCGCTTCGAGCGGCGCGTTGTCGAGCAGCGAGCGCGGCCGCGCGCGGCGCCAGCGCGCGATCACCCAGCCGATCGACATCATCGTCAGCCAGCGTGCGCCGGTCCGGATCACGCCGAACGAATCGGCGCGATAGACCTGCTCGGCGTGAAAGTTCTCCCAGACCTCGCACAGTCCTTCGACGGCACCGTCGAAATCATCGGCGCGGCAGGCCAGCGCGGCCGCATTGATCGCCCCGGCCGAGGTTCCGGCGATCACCGGGAACGGATTCGCCGCGTCGGCCTGTCCGCAATCGCGGCGAATCTGCGCGACCGCCTTCAACACGCCGACCTGGTAGGCCGCACGCGCGCCGCCGCCGGTCAGGATCAGGCCGGTGGTCGGGATGCGCGTCTCCATCACGCGATATCGGCGTCAGCCGCGCCCGACTGAAGCCGGCGCCGTCATTCGTAGACGACGACGACCTCGCCGCGGTGGGCGCCGGCGCGCCAGCGATCGAGCGCCGCGTCGGTCGGGTAGAAGCGCGCCGCCTCGCCGAGATCGAGGGCGCCGCTCGCCGCCTCGCGCTGCAGCTCGAGCCGCACCGTCAGGCCCTGCGGCAGATCGCCGTGCTCCGTCGCGATGCGCCGCGACGGGAAATCGCGCAGCACCTCGGCGACCGGCGGCACGCTGCCGTTCACCGCGACGCGCAGGTACTTGCCGAAGCGGCAGCGCGCACCGGCCAGGTCCCAGACCTGCGCGACCGTCAGCCGCAGCCCGCCGGAGAAGCGATCGGGCTGGACCTTGCCTTGCACGATGATCAGCTCGTCGTCCTTCAACAGCTCGCGGTTTGCGTTCAGCAGGTCTTCGTTCGCGACCGCCTCGATCGCCTCGCTCTTGTCGTCGAGCTTGAAGATCGCGACCCGGCCGCGCTGGCCGTTGACGATGCGCAGATCGGTGACGATGCCGGCGAGCAGCTGCGGCTCGCGGCTGTCGAGCAGGTCGGCGATCTGGCGCTTCGCGAAGCGCCGCACCTCGGCCACGCTCTGGTCGAACAGGTGGCCCGAGAGATAGAAGCCGAGGGCCGCCTTCTCGAGCGTCAGCCGCTCCTTGATGCTCCAGGTATCGGCGGCGATCAGCGCCGGCTCCTGCGTGCTCGCGCCGTGCGCGTCGGCATCGCCGAAGTCGAACAGGCCGCCCTGGTCGGCATGCGCGGCCTGCGTGTCGGCCCAGTCGAGCGCCAGGCCGACGCTGGCGAGCATGCTGGCACGGTCCGGGTGCAGCGCATCGAATGCGCCGGCCTTCACGAGCGCCTCGACGACGCGCTTGTTCAGCTGCTTGCGATCGACGCGCGCGCAGAAGTCGAACAGGCTCGTGAACGGGCCGCGCACCGCGCCGGAGGCGCCGCCACCCGATCCTTCGCGCGCGTTGACGATCGCGTCGATCGCGCCCTGCCCGGTGCCCTTGATCGCGCCGAGGCCGTACTGCACGAGCTTGTCGCTGACCGGCTCGAAGCGATGCACGCCCTTGTTGACGTCGGGCGCCTCGACCGTGATGCCGAAGCTCTTCGCGTCGATCAGCAGCACACGCAGCTTGTCGCTGTCGTCGGCCTCGATCGTCATGTTCGCGGCGAAAAACTCGGCCGTGCAATGAACCTTGATCCACGCGGTGTGGTAAGCGAGCAGCGAGTACGCGGCGGCGTGCGACTTGTTGAAGCCGTAGCCGGCGAACTTCTCCATCAGGTCGAACACTTCGTCGGCCGCCGCCTTCGCGATGCCCTTCTGCGCCGCGCCGTCGCGGAAGATCTCGCGCTGCTTCGCCATGTCGGCGGCGTTCTTCTTGCCCATCGCCTTGCGCAGGATGTCGGCGCCGCCGAGCGAGTAGCCGGCCAGGATCTGCGCGGCCAACATCACCTGTTCCTGGTAGACGAAGATGCCGTAGGTTTCGCCGAGCACCGGCTCGAGCAGCGGGTGCGGGTAGCTGACCTCTTCCTTGCCGTGCTTGCGCGCGCAGAAGGTCGGGATGTTCTCCATCGGGCCGGGGCGGAACATCGCGTTCAACGCGAACAGGTCTTCGATGCGCGTCGGCCGCGCATCCTTCAGCATGCGCTGCATGCCCGCGCTTTCGAACTGGAACACCGACTCGGTGCGGCCCTCGGAGAACAGCTTGTAGACGCGCGCGTCGTCGAGCGGCAGCTTGTCGTAGTCGAAGTCTCGGTGCTGCGGGCGGCGCGCCGTGATGAAGTCCTTCGCAAGCTCGAGGATCGTCAGGGTCGCGAGACCGAGAAAGTCGAACTTCACCAGGCCGATCGCTTCGACGTCGTCCTTGTCGAACTGGCTCACCGCGCTGTCGCTGCCGGGCTGCATGTACAGCGGGCAGAAATCGGTGATCTTGCCGGGCGCGATCAGCACGCCGCCGGCGTGCATGCCGACGTTGCGCGTGATGCCCTCGACCCGCGTCGCCAGCGCGAGCAGTTCGGCGACCTCTTCCTCCGCCGCTTCGCGCTGCTCGAGTTCCGGCGCTTCCTTGCGCGCGTAGATCAGGCCCGGGTCGGGCTGGGCCGGCACCTTCGCGAGCGTGACCTGCTTGCCCGGCGGCGCCGGGATCAGCTTCGCGATCGAATCGACGTGGCCATAGCCCATGCCGAGCACGCGGCCAACGTCGCGCAGCGCGGCCTTCGCGGCCATCGTGCCGAACGTCGCGATCTGGCTCACCGCGTCGCGGCCGTACTTCTGCTTCACGTAGTCGATCACGCGGTCGCGGTTGCCCTGGCAGAAGTCGATGTCGAAGTCGGGCATCGACACGCGCTCGGGGTTCAGGAAGCGCTCGAACAGCAGGTTGTATTGCAGGGGGTCGAGGCCGGTGATGTTCAGCGCATACGCGACGAGCGAGCCGGCACCCGAGCCGCGCCCCGGGCCGACCGGGCAGCCGTTGTTCTTCGCCCAGTTGATGAAGTCCGCAACGATCAGGAAGTAGCCCGGGAAGCCCATCTTCAGGATCGTCTGGATCTCGAAGTCGAGCCGTTCGACATAGCGTGGCCGCTGCGCCTCGCGGTCGGCGGCATCGGCGTAGCGCTGCTGCAGGCGCCGCTCGAGCCCTTCGTGCGAGAGGATGCCGAAGTACTCGGCCATCGCGAGCGGCCGACCGTCGACGATCGGCGTCGGAAAATCGGGCAGCTGCGGCTTGCCCAGCACCAGGCTCAGGCTGCAGCGCTTCGCGATCTCCACGGTGTTTCGAATCGCGCTCGGCAGGTCATGGAACAGCGCCTCCATCTGCGCCTGGGTCTTGAAGTACTGCTCGCGGCCGAAGCGCTTGACGCGCCGCGGGTTCGTCAGCATCTCGCCCTCGGCGACGCAGACGCGCGCCTCGTGTGCCTCGAAGTCGTCGGGTGTCGCGAACTGCACCGGGTGCGTCGCGACGACCGGCAATTGCAGCCGCGCGGCGAGTTGCGCGGCCGCGCGCACATGGGCCTCGTTGCCCGGCAGGCCGGCGCGTTGCAGCTCGACATAGAACCGGCTCGGGAACAGCTCGGCGAGGCGGCGCGCGAGCGCATCGGCGCGTGCCGGGTCCGCAGCGACCAGCGCCTGCCCGACCGCGCCCATCTCGGCACCGGCCAGTGCGATCAGGCCGCCGTTCAGTTCCGCGAGCCAGGCCCACTTGACGCAGGCCTGCGTGCGCTGCTCGTGCAGCAGCCAGGCGCGCGACAGCAACTCGCACAGGTTCAGGTACCCCTGCTTGTCCTGCACCAGCACGACGAGTCGGCTCGGCGACTTCTCGCCGCCTTCGGGTTCGAGCCAGAGGTCCGCGCCGATGATCGGCTTCACGCCCTTCTTGCGCGCGGTGCTGTAGAGCTTCACCGCACCGAACAGGTTCGACAGATCGGTGATCGCCAATGCGCCCTGCCCGTCGGCGGCCGCCGCGGCAACCGCGTCGTCGATGCGCAGCGTGCCATCGGCAACGGAAAATTCGGTGTGGGTGCGCAGGTGAACAAAGGCCATCCGGGCATTTTAGAGAGCGCACGCCTCGTAAAATTTGCAGCGTGACATCAATTCTGAACATCTCGGCCTATCGATTCATCGCATTGAGCGATCTGGCCCAATGGCGCGAGAGCATCCGCTCACAAGCCCAGGCACACGCATTGCGCGGCACGGTGCTGCTGGCGGACGAAGGCATCAATCTGTTCATCGCCGGCGACGCACCGGCGGTGCGCGCGTTCCTCGCGTGGCTGACGGCGCACGAAGCCTTCGCCGGGCTGCCGCTGAAGGAGAGCTGGTCGAGCGAGGTGCCGTTCGGCAGGCTGCGCGTCAAGGTCAAGCCCGAGATCATCCGCATGAACCACCCGACGATCCGCCCGCAGGCCGCACGCGCGCCGGTCGTCGATGCGAAGACACTGGCGCGCTGGCTCGATGCGGGTGTCGACGACACCGGGCGCGCGGTCGTCACGCTCGACACGCGCAACGCCTTCGAGGTCGAGCACGGTCGGTTCCGCGGAGCGCGTTCGTTGCGCATCACGAAGTTCAGCGAGTTTCCGCAGGCGCTGCAAGAGCGCCGTGCCGAGTTCGACGGCAAGACGATCGTCAGCTACTGCACCGGCGGCATCCGCTGCGAGAAGGCGGCGCTGTGGATGGCCGAGACCGGTATCGCGAACGTGCTGCAGCTCGACGGCGGCATCCTGAAGTACTTCGAGGAAACCGGCGGCAAACACTTTGAAGGGGATTGTTTCGTCTTCGACGAACGCGGCACGCTGAGTGACACACTGGCGCCAGTGCGGGCGGTGTAAGGTTCGCAAGCTTCGCAACGACTCTTCGTGCCGACCGCACGGAGCCGACGCCATGAACATTGCTCATTGGCCCGCGCCGTCCCACCCCGATCTCGCCGCTGCATACGGGGCCATACGCCAGACCACGCTGGACCTGGCCGCGCCGCTGACGACCGAGGATTGCCAGGTGCAGTCGATGCCGGACGCGAGCCCGGCCAAGTGGCATCTCGCGCATGTCACCTGGTTCTTCGAGACCTTCGTGCTCGAGCCCCACGAGCGCTCGTTCAAGCCCTTCGACACGAGCTTCCGCGTGCTGTTCAACAGCTACTACCAGGGCGTCGGCGAGATGTACCCGCGCGCGCAGCGCGGCCTGATCACGCGGCCGACGCTGGCCGAGGTGAAGCGCTACCGCGCCGAGGTCGACGAGCGCGTGCAGCACCTGCTCGCAGCGCGTGGCTGCGATGCGGCACTGCGCGAACTCATCGTGCTCGGGCTGCACCATGAGCAGCAGCACCAGGAGCTGCTGCTGACCGACATCAAGCACGCGCTGAGCCTCAACCCGACGCACGCGCCATACGCAAAGCGCTGGCCGATGACCAGCGTGCGCGCCCAGCCCCTGCGCTGGTTCGCGCAGACCGGCGGGCTGATCGAACACGGCTTCGATGCCGAACGTGACGGCCCTTTCTGTTTCGACAACGAGACGCCGCGCCACGGCGTCTACACAGCGCCGTTCGAGCTCGCGTCGCGGCCCGTGAACTACGGCGAGTACCTCGAATTCATCGAAGACGCGGGCTACCGGCGCCCCGAGCTGTGGCTGGCGATGGGCTGGGATTGGGTATGCGCCGGGCAGCGCAGTGCGCCGCTGTACTGGCACCACGTCGACGGCGTATGGATGAACCACACCTTGCAGGGCAGCGTCGAGATCGACCCGCGCACGCCGGTGTGCCACCTGAGCTATTTCGAGGCGGACGCCTATGCGCGCTGGGCCGGCGCGCGGCTGCCGACCGAGGTTGAGTGGGAACACGCGGCGCGCCAGCTGCGCGCGCCCGGCCGGCCGAACCTCGCGGACCGCGGCGCGTTCCACCCGCTGCCGGCGGAGGACGAGCCGGCCGACGAACCGGTGCAGCTGTTCGGCGACGTCTGGGAGTGGACCCAATCGAGCTACAGCGCGTATCCCGGCTACCGCACGCCGCCCGGCGCGGTCGGCGAGTACAACGGCAAGTTCATGAGCAACCAGTACGTGCTGCGCGGCGGCTCATGTGCGACGCCGGCCGGCCACGTGCGCGCGAGCTATCGCAACTTCTTCCCGACCGACGCCCAGTGGCAGTTCAGCGGCCTGCGTCTTGCCCGCGACGTCTGAACGCCGCAGTGCGCTTCACGAAGTCAAAACGCTCAATACCTCGGAGCGGTACTCGCGCTGGTACAGGATGTAGATCACGCCCAGCGTCGCGAGCATGAACACGAACGGCGAGAAGAACCAGCCGATCGCGGCGAACGCGAAGTAGTAGCCGCGCAGGCCGTCGTTGAAGGTCTCGGCGGCCAGGCCGACGACGCGCCCGGCCTTGTCGGCGAAGGCCTCGCGCGAGAGGCCTTCGGCGATGAAGCGCTCGGCTTCCGGCGCGGCGGCGACCAGCAACGCGCCGAAGGTGTATTGACGCATCGACCACGTGAAGCGGAAGAACGTGTAGACGAAGATCCCGAGCAGCAGGATCAGCTTCAGGTCGAAGATCAGCGCGCTGGTGCGCTGCGCGAACGGCAGCTCGCGCACCAGCTCGTTGACCTTGTCGCCGGCCAGCACGGCCAGCAGCCCGCCGATGATCAGGATCGTCGTCGACGCGAAGAACGACGGGCTGGTCGAGAGGTTCTGGATCACGATGCCGTCGATCACCCGCACCTCGCGGTAGGTGGTCTGCAGCATCCACTGCCGGCGCACCGCGTTGGTCGCGGCCAGTACCGAACGCTTCGAGCCCGCGCCGTGACGCGAGAAGTGCGCGTAGACGCCCCAGCCGACGAAGAACACTGCCACCGCGACCCAGTCGATCCACGGCAGCAGCGTCAGGCCCTTGAACATCAGTTCCATGCGCGGAACTGTAGCAAGGGCCGCGCCGGGGGGCGGTGCTCAGCGGCTGCGCTTCGCGTCGATGCTGATCGCGCCGGGCCCGAACGCGGCGAGCACGAGGAAGCCGCCGGCGATCGAGATGTTCTTCCAGAAGTTGATCTGCTGCATCATCACCTGCTCGGGCGGCACGGCCCAGTAGTTGTGGAAGATCACGCCGGCGAGCACGGTGAAGACCGCGAGCGCCAATGCGGCCCAGCGCGTCATGAAGCCGAACGCGATGGCGAGGCCGCCGCCGAGCTCGACGAGGATCGTCAGTGCCGCGACCACCGAGGCCATCGGCAAGCCCTTCGACGCGATGTAGCCGGCGGTGCCCGCGAAGCCCGCGATCTTGCCGAATCCGGACGTGATGAACATCAGCGCGAGCAGGAGGCGGCCGAGCAACGCGAGCGGGTTCTGGAGGTTGTTGAGCATGGTGATCCTTGGTTTGTCGGAAAGGTTGAGGGAAAGGGGATTCAGGCTTCAGCGCAGATCGAACACCAGCAACTCGGCATCGCGGCCTTGCTCGATGGTCAACTCGCTCTCGTTCTCGATCCGCAAGGCGTCGCCACCCTGCAGCGACTGGCCGTTGACCGTGACGCTGCCGCGCACGACGTGCACATAGGCCTTGCGGCGCGGATCGAGCGGGCGCTGCAGCGGCTGTTCGCCGTCGAACAGGCCGCTGTAGATCGCGGCATCGGCGTGGATCGTCACCGAGCCGTCGCGGCCATCGGGTGACGCGACCAGGCGCAGCGTGCCGCGCTTCGATGCTGCATCGAAATGCTTCTGCTCGTAGCCGGCCTCGATGCCGCGCTCGCTCGGTTCGATCCAGATCTGCAGGAAGTGGGTCGTCTGGTCCGGCGCGTGGTTGAACTCGCTGTGCATCACGCCGCGCCCCGCGCTCATGCGCTGCACGTCGCCGGGCTTGATGACGCCGCTGACGGCGGCCCCGGCCTGGCCGTTGCCCATGCTGTCCTTGTGCGCCAGCTCGCCCGAGAGCACGTAGCTGACGATCTCCATGTCGCGATGGCCGTGCGTGCCGAAGCCGGTGCCCGGGGCGATGCGGTCTTCGTTGATGACGCGCAGGTTGCCGAAACCCATGTGGCGCGGGTCGTGGTAGTCGGCAAACGAGAAACTGTGAAAGCTCTTGAGCCAGCCGTGGTCGGCCTGGCCGCGGTCGGCGGATCTGCGAACGCTAATCATGGTCGTCGCTCCTTTCGGTGCCGAGAATGTAGGGTGCGCACCCCGCGCCATCGACCAGCGTACGTTGAAGTGACCGTTCAAATAAGATGAACGACTTTTCCTCCCCCGTGACACCATGACCGAAAGCCGCAGTGTTCTGACACCCGATGCGTTGACGATGGTCGACGTGATCGCACGCACCGGCAGCTTCGCCGCGGCGGCGCGCGCGCTCGGCAAGGTGCCGTCGTCGTTGACCTACAGCGTGCGACAGCTCGAGGATTCGCTCGATGTGCTGCTCTTCGACCGGCGTTCGCGCCAGGCGCGCCTGACCCCTGCCGGCGAGGAGCTGCTGAACGAAGGGCGGCGCCTGCTCGAGCAGATGGACGCCGTCGCGAACCGCGTGAAGCGTGTCGCGACCGGCTGGGAGACGCGCCTGAATATCGCCGTCGACGGCGTGATCTCGCGGCTGACGATGTTCGAGCTGTGCGAGTCGTTCTATGCGCTGTGCGCGTCGTCGCAGATCGCGAAGCCGCGCGCCGGCGCCACCCCGCCGGCCGCCGATGCCGCGGGACATGGCAACCCCGGCACGCGCCTGCGGCTGCGCACCGAGGTGATGACCGGCACCTGGGAGGCGCTGGCCTCGGGCCAGGCCGATCTGGCGATCGGTGTCGGCATTGACCGCACGGCGATGCCCGGCGTGCAGATCAGGGAGCTCGGGCAATTGCCGTTCCTGTTCGCGGTCGCGCCGCACCATCCGCTGGCGGCGGCGACCCAGCCGCTCACCGATGCCGAGTTGCTGCGCCACCGCGCGGTGGCCGTCGCCGACTCGGCGCAGCGCATGGCGCCGGCGACGATCAATCTGCTGCCCGGGCAGGACGTGCTGACCGTCGGCAGCATGCAGCTGAAGATCGAGGCGCTGTTGCGCTGCATGGGCTGTGGCTTCGTGCCCGAGCCGATGGTGCGCGAGCACGTTGCAGCGGGCCGGCTGGTGCTGAAGCCGGTGCAGCGCACGAACCTCGCCGGGCGGCTCGGCTACGCATGGCGTGCGCCCGACGGCCACGCGCCGGGCGCCGCCCGCAAGCCGCAGCTCGGCCTCGCGCTGCGCTGGTGGTTGACGCAGCTCGAGAGCCCGACGACACGCCAGGCCCTGCTCGAGCGGCACAGCATGGCGCCGATGGCCGGGATGTGAGGCACCCGTGACGCAGGTGCAGTACGTCGGCCGCTTCGCGCCCTCGCCGACCGGGCCGCTGCACGCCGGCTCGCTGGTCGCGGCACTCGCCTCGTGGCTCGATGCGCGCGCGCACGGCGGGCGCTGGCTCGTGCGCATCGAAGACATCGACGGCCCGCGCTGCGTGCCCGGCGCCGAGCGGGCGATCCTCGAACAGCTCGCAGCGTTCGGCCTCGTGCCGGACGAAGCGCCAGTCCGGCAGTCGACCCGAAACGCCCGCTACGAGGCCGCGCTGGCGCATCTCGTTGCCGAAGGCTGGGCCTACCCCTGCGGCTGCACCCGCGCCGACATCGCGCAGGCGCTGGCCGCGCGCGGGCTCGCGCGCGAGCGCCACGGCGAATTGGTTTACCCCGGCACCTGCCGCGACGGGTTGCATGACAAGCCGGCGCGGGCGATGCGGCTGCGCGTCGCTGCATCGCTTGACGCGCCGGATGTACCGCTGCGCATCGACTGGCACGACCGCCGCCTCGGCGCACAACACCAGGATGTCAGCGATGCCGTCGGCGATTTCGTGCTGCAGCGCGCCGACGGGCTGTGGGCGTACCAACTCGCCGTCGTCGTCGACGACGCGGCGCAAGGCATCACTCACGTCGTGCGCGGCGTCGACCTGGCGGACAACACGCCGCGCCAGATCCACCTGCAGCGCGTGCTCGGCCTGCCGACACCGGGCTACCTGCACACGCCGCTCGTGCTCGGCGCCGACGGGGAAAAACTCTCGAAGCAGAACGGCGCCACGCCGGTCGCGAGCGCCGATCCGCTCGCGGCGTTGCGCGCGGCGGGTCGTGTGCTCAGCATCGACGTACCGAGCGACAGCGTGGCCGTGTGGCTCGGCGCCGCAACCGCCCGCTGGCGCGACGCGTGGCCGCTCGAATGACCGCGTTATCAGAGATCGGCCTGCATGCCCGGCGCCGCGCGCTGGCATGATGGCGAACTCTGTTCAATCACCCTCGAAAGTTCGTCATGGTCACCACCGAATCCGGTCTGCAATTCGAAGACACCACCGTCGGCTCCGGCGCCACCGCGCAGGCCGGCCAGCATGTGTCGGTGCATTACACCGGCTGGCTCTACAACAACGGCGTCAAGGGCGCGAAGTTCGATTCGAGCAAGGATCGCAACGACCCGTTCGACTTCGGTCTCGGCGGCGGCCAGGTCATCAAGGGCTGGGACGAGGGCGTGCAGGGCATGAAGGTCGGCGGCACGCGCACCCTCGTGATCCCGCCGCAGCTCGGCTACGGCGCGCGCGGTGCCGGCGGCGTGATTCCGCCGAATGCGACACTGCTGTTCGAGGTCGAATTGCTGGGCGTCTGATGCCACCGGTCCAATACGAAATCGTCCACACGACGGTCTACCGCTACGAGCAGCCGGTGACCTTCGGTGAACACCGGGTGATGTTTCGCCCGCGTGACAGCCACGACCTGCGCGTGCTCGCAACCGACCTGCAGGTCGAGCCCGAGGCGATGGTGCGGATGATCCAGGACCCGCACTCGAACTCGGTCGCGCTGGTCCAGCCGCTTGTGCCGGCGACCGAGCTGAAGATCGTCTGCAGCTTCGCGATCGAACATGTGCAGACGAACAACCTGGAGCTGCCGCTGTCGCCGAGCGCCGAGGTCTTCCCGTTCGCCTACAGCCTGGAAGAGCGCTTCGACCTCGAGCAGTACCTGCGACCGCACCACGACGATCCGGGCGGCCATTTGACGGCCTGGGCGCGCCAGTTCCTGCGCACCGACGGCCTGACCGGCACGCGCGATCTGCTGGTGAAGATGAACCAGGCGATCCGCGACAACTTCCGCTACGCCGCACGCGACGAAGAAGGCACGCAGACGCCGCAGCAGACACTGAAGCTCAACAGCGGCTCGTGCCGCGATTTCGCGCTGCTGATGATGGAGGCGGTGCGGCGCCTGGGCATCGCGACGCGCTTCGTCTCCGGCTACCTGTACGACCCGGCGCTCGACGGCGGCCCGGACGGCAACACGGTCGGCGCCGGTTCGACGCACGCGTGGCTGCAGGCCTACCTGCCAGGCGCCGGCTGGGTGCCGTTCGACCCGACCAACAACCTGCTCGGCGGCAACCAGTTGATTCGCGTCGGCGTCGCACGCGATCCGGCGCAGGCGCCGCCGATCGCCGGCAGCTGGTACGGCGAGCCGGGCGACTACCTCGGCATGACGGTCAATGTCGAGGTGAAGCGGCGCTGAGCGGCGGCTCGGCGCGCTGCCCAGAAGAAAAGGCCCGCAGTGCGGGCCTTTTGTCTTTCAGCGGATGCCGAACTCAGCGCGTGAAGCCGTTCGGGCGCGGCCGCTGCGGCTTGAAGCCGCCCTTGCCGGCGGGCGCGCCCGGCTTGCGCGGTGCGAAGCCTGCCGGCTTGTGATCGACACGGCCGGTCGCGGCGCCGCGGTCGAACGGGCTGCGCGGCGCATCGCCGTGCGGGGCACGCGGTTCGAAGCGCGGTGCTGCATTGCGGTCGAACGGCGCGCGGTCGCGCGGTGCGAAGCCCTCGCCGCCGCGCGGTGCAAAGCCCTCGCCACGCGGCGCAAAGCCCTGGCCGCGATGCTCGAACGGCTTCTTGCCGTAGCTCGGCTTGCCGAACGGCTTGTTGCCGAAGCGGCCGGCACCTTCCGGGCGCACCGCGAACATCTTCGGCTCGGGGCTCTTCGGCTCGAGGCCTTCGATGACAGCGACCGGAATGCTCTGCGTCGTGAACTGCTGGATGCGGCGGATCATGCCGACATCCATGCGCTCGCCGAGCGTGATCGCCAGGCCGTTGCGCCCGGCGCGGCCGGTGCGGCCGATGCGGTGGACGTAGTCCTCCGCCTTCATCGGCAGGCCGTAGTTGATGACGTGGCTGATGGTCGGCACATCGATGCCGCGCGCGGCGACGTCGGTGGCGATCAGGATCTTCAGCTGGCCGTTGCGCAGGCCTTGCAGCACGCGGTTGCGGCGTCCTTGCGGGTGGCCGCCGTGCAGCGACGCGACATGGTGGCCCATGTCGGCGAGGCGGTCGGCGAGCCAGTCGGCGTCGCGCTGCGTGCTCGTGAACACCAGCGCCTGCTCCATCTCCTTGGTCGTCAGGATGTGGTCGAGCAGCGCGTTCTTGTGGTTCACGTTGTCGGCCCAGTGCAGGCGCTGCTCGATGTTCTCGTGCGTGTCGGTGTGCGAGGAGACATCGATGCGCTTCGGGTCGCGCAGCAGGTTCTGCGCGAGGCGGCCGACGTGGCCGGCAAAGGTCGCGCTGAACATCACGGTCTGGCGCGCCGGGGGAATCGCATCCGAGATCGTGTTGATGTCGTCGATGAAGCCCATGTCCAGCATGCGGTCGGCTTCGTCGAGCACCAGCATCTCGACGTTCTCGAGCACGGCCTTGCCGGTCTGCAGGTGATCGAGCAGGCGGCCTGGGGTCGAGATCAGGATGTCGAGCGGGCCGCGCAGCGCGGCGATCTGCGCCGGGTACGGCACGCCGCCAACCACCGTCGCGACGCGCAGACCCGGCACGAAACGGCCGTAGATCGTCGCGGCCTTCGCGACCTGCATCGCGAGCTCGCGGGTCGGGCACAGCACGAGGACGCGCGGGCCGTAGATCACACCGCGCTCGCGCTTCTGGGTGGTGTCGGCGCGCGAAGCGAGCACGCGCTGCAGCGCCGGCAGGATGAACGACGCGGTCTTGCCGCTGCCCGTGCTGGCCGAGACCATCAGGTCGGCGCCTGCCAGCGCCGGCGGGATCGCCTGCATCTGCACTTCGGTGGCGGATTCGTAGCCCGTGGCGGCAACGGCTTTCGTGAGGGCTTCATTCAGGCCCAGGTTCTCAAAACTCATGGTCAACTTTCTGATTCAAACACCGCGCGAGCGCACGCCGCCTTGTGGGCGAAAAACGTGCGACAACGCGCCGGCCACCACGCGAACGTGGCAACCCAATAAGTCGCTGGGGAGAAGGTCCGAATCAGCGCCAGGGCGGCGCCGGAACTCGGGAACAGTCAAAGCGACGGCATCGCCGCCAACCATTCCCGCAAGCCCGCTCCGCGGCTTGGGTTCGAACAGAGCCCGCTGCGGATGCGACGGGCGAAGACTCGATGAGGTCAGAGGGGATGAACGAAACGCGAGGAGCCCTTTTGGATTCCCGGCGAAGCTCGCATTCTATGACGATCGGGGTTTTCCCGCAAGCTCTGCCGGTCACTTCGCGAGCAGGTGCTCGCGGTAGTACGCGAGTTCCTCGATCGACTCGCGAATGTCGGCCAGCGCCGTGTGCGCCTGCGCCTTCCTGAAGCCGGCGAGGATCTCCGGCTTCCAGCGCTTGGCCAGCTCCTTCAGTGTGCTGACGTCGAGGTTGCGGTAATGGAAGAACCCTTCGAGCCTGGGCATGTAGTTCGCGAGAAAGCGCCGGTCCTGGCAGATGCTGTTGCCGCACATCGGCGAGCTGCTCTTGGGCACGTAGCGCTTCAGGAACTCGATCACCGCGGCCTCGGCCTGTGCCTCGTCGACGAGCGAAGCCTTCACGCGGTCGATCAGGCCGCTCTTGCCGTGCGTGCCCTTGTTCCAGGCGTCCATGCGGTCGAGCGTCGCGTCGCTCTGGTGCACCGCGAAGACCGGGCCCTCGACGCGGTTGCCGAGCTGTGCGTCGGTGACGACGACGGCGATCTCGATGATGCGGTCGGTGTCCGGGTACAGGCCGGTCATCTCGAGGTCGATCCAGACGAGGTTCTGATCACTGCTGACGAGCGTGGGTTCGATGGGTTCGGTCATACGGGTTCTCCTGCGGGGATTTTGGCAGACCCTACACTCGCGCCATGCAAGCCCTCGCACTCACGCTCGTCTTCGCCGCCGCCCTGCTCGCGTCGCTGCTCGTCAAGTTCTGGCTCGCGACGCGCCAGATGCGCCATGTCGCCGCGCACCGCAACGAGGTGCCCGCGGCATTCGCCGCGACGATCACGCTCGCCGCGCACCAGCGCGCCGCCGACTACACGCTCGTGAAGGCCCGTTTCGGGTTGCTCAGCGCAGCCTTCGGCGCGGTCGTTCTGCTGGGCTGGACGCTCCTCGGCGGCATCGATGCGCTGAACGAAGCCGTGCACGGCGCAGTCCAGCCGAGGTTCGGCGCGATGGCCTATCAACTGGCGCTGCTCGCCTGCTTCGCGGCGATCGGCGGCCTGCTCGACCTGCCGTTCGAGCTCTACCGCACCTTCCGCATCGAGCAGCGCTTCGGGTTCAACCGGATGACCTGGAAGCTGTACCTGCTCGACATGCTCAAGGGTCTCGCGATCGGTGCCGTGATCGGCCTGCCGATCGCCGCGCTGATGTTGTGGATCATGGCCGCGACCGGCGGCCTGTGGTGGCTGTGGGCCTGGGGCGCGTGGATGGTGTTCAACGTGCTCGTCCTCGTGCTGTACCCGACCGTGATCGCGCCGTTGTTCAACAAGTTCGAGCCGCTCGCCGATGAATCCCTGAAGGCGCGCGTGCAGGCGCTGATGGCGCGCTGCGGTTTCGCCGCGAAGGGCTTGTTCGTGATGGACGGCAGCCGGCGCTCGGCCCACGCGAATGCCTATTTCACCGGCTTCGGCGCGAGCAAGCGGGTCGTCTTCTTCGACACGCTGCTGAAGCAGCTGACGCCCGGCCAGGTCGAGGCGGTGCTCGCGCACGAGCTCGGACACTTCAAGCACCGGCACGTGATCAAACGCATCGTCGCGATGTTCGCGCTCAGCCTCGCCGCCTTCGCGCTGCTCGGCTGGTTGTCGGCGCAGACCTGGTTCTATGCGGGCCTGGGCGTGCGGCCTTCGCTCGGCGCACCGAACGATGCGGTCGCGCTGCTGCTGTTCCTGCTCGTCACGCCGGTGTTCGGCTTCTTCGTCTCGCCGCTCTTCGCGCAGCTTTCGCGCAAGCACGAATTCGAGGCCGATGCCTATGCGTGCCAGCAGGCCAGCGGCAGCGATCTCGCCGCCGCGCTGCTGAAGCTGCACGAAGACAACGCCGCGACGCTGACGCCCGATCCGTTGTATGTTCGCTTCTACTACTCGCACCCGCCGGCGTCGGAACGACTCGCGGCACTGGCGCGGGCACCCTCTTCACCGCAACCTGCCTGATCTGCCATGAGCAACCTGCTGCACCAGAAATGCCAAGCGCTGGGGGCCGGACACGCGATGAGCGACGCCGCGATTCGCGACCACCTCGCGCAAGTCAGTGGCTGGCACCTGAACCGCGGCGCGATCGAGAAGTCGTTCGGTTTCAAGAACTTCTACGAGACAGTCGCCTTCGTCAACGCACTGGCCTGGATCTGCAACACCGAGGATCACCACCCGGAGCTCGTGGTCAGCTATGACCGCTGCGTCGTGCGCTTCGACACGCACTCGGTCGGCGGCATCTCGATCAACGACTTCATCTGCGCGGCGAAGACCGATGCATTGGTGGCATTCGTTGCCTGAGACCTTGCCTTCTTGAGCAAGACCGTCACGCTCGACCTCGGTCTCGTGGTCGCTGGGCACGGCCGCCACTACATCGTCGAGACGCCGGAAGGCGAGCGCCTGATCTGCCACCCGCGCGGCAAGGGCCGCGGCAAGAGCGGCGACTGCGTCGTCGGCGATCGGGTGCGCTGGCAGCCCTCGGGCGACGAGGGCGTGATCGAGCATGTCGAGCCGCGCCGCAACCTGCTGTTCCGGCAGGATGAATGGAAGACCAAGTCGTTCGCGGCGAACCTCGACCAGCTGATCGTGCTGGTCGCTGCCGAGCCGGTGTTCAGCGAGTCCCAGCTCGCGCGCGCGCTGATCGCGGCCGAGAGCGCCGAGATCCCGGCGCGCATCGTGTTGAACAAGGCCGACCTGCCGACGATCGGAACGGCGCGCGCGCGGCTGAAGCCATATGTCGCGATGGGCGCCGAGGTCGTCGAGCTCGCGCTGAAGACGCACGGCAAGGAAGCGCGCGCGATCCTGTGGCCGCTGCTCGACGGTCGGGCCACGCTGGTGCTCGGCCCGAGCGGCACTGGCAAGAGCACGCTGATCAACCTGCTCGCACCGTTCGCCGCGGCGCAGGTCGGCGAGATCTCGCAGGCACTGAACTCGGGCCGGCACACGACGACGACGACGCAGTGGTACTGGATCGACGGCACGGAGCGCCGCAGCGCGCTGATCGATTCGCCGGGTTTCCAGGAGTTCGGCCTGCGTCAGATCGACGCGCAGCAACTGGCCTCGCTGATGCCCGACCTGCGCCTGCACGCATCGGCCTGCCGCTTCTACAACTGCACACACCTGCACGAACCCGGCTGCGGCGTTCGCGACGCCCTGCAACGCGGCGAGATCAGCGAATCGCGCTACCGGATCTACGGCGAGATCCTCGACGAGTTGGTCGACCGACGATAGGGCCGAGCGCCGGGCCGCTTTGGGCCACGAAGGGGCCCCTTCGTGGCCCTTGCCGGCCCACATCCCCTTGGGGGATCGACCGACGTACTCGTCGGTCGAGGGGCGTCATCCCACCAGGTTCGCGAGCGACAGCAGCGCCAGCAGCAGCATCCACAGCACGACCGAGCGCCAGACCAGCCCGACGACGCTGCGCAGGTGGCCGGGCACCGGCGCCAGGCCCGGTGTCGAGCCGTCGGCGATCACGGCCTCGGGCGCGACTCCGGCCTCGAAGGTCTGAGAGCGGTCTGGCGTGACGCCGGGTGCGGCGCTGCCACCCAGCTGCACGCCGACCGCCCCTGCGGCCGCCGCGAGGATGATCCCTTCGTTCGGGTGCTTCCACAGCCCGGCATCGCGCCGCCAGCAGGTCACGGCCTCCTCGAAATTGCCGACGACCGCGAAGCCGAAAGCGGTGAGCCGCGCCGGCACGAAGTCGAGCAGGTTGAACAGGCGTTGCGACAGGTTCAGCAGCCGATCGTTGACCGGCGCGTCGATCGTGCGGCTCTTGAAGGCCCAGTACCGGCTCGCGAACTCGGCCATGCGGTAGAGCACCGCGCCGGCCGGGCCGAAGCCGAACGACGACAACAGCACGAACCAGAAGAACACGCCGAACACATGCCGGTGGGCGGCGAGCAGCGAGTGCTCGATCACATGACGCAGCAGTTCGGCACGTGGCAGCTCGCTCGCGTCGAGGTGGCGCCACTCCGAGAGCAGCCGGCGCGCCTGCGCCTCGTCACCGCGATCGAGCGCGTCGCGGATGTCGGTGAAGTAGTGGCTGAACTGGCGGAACCCGAGCGTCAGGTAGAGCACCGCGACGTTCCAGGCCAGCGCGAACAGCACGTTGAAGTGTGCGAGCCCGGCGTCCACGCCCCAGGCGACCAGCGCCGGGAACGCGCAGGTGATGCTCCAGACGACCCAGGCGTGGTGGTCGCGGCCGGCATCGAAGTTGCGGCCGGTCCAGCGCATCCAGCCGGTCAGCGAATCGTGGACGACATTGCCGCGCGGCAGCGGTTTGAGTTGCTCGATCAGCAACGCGAACAGGACGGCGAAGAAACTCATGCGCGTCGATGATAACGACGCAGGTCGAAAGTCACGCCGCGAGAAAGCGATAGAAGTTGCGCAACATCGCCGCGGTCGCGCCCCAGATGAAGTAGCGGCGCGGCTCGCCGGCTTCGTCGAGGCCATCCCAGGGGATCGACAGGAATTCGCGCACGACGCCGTTCACGTCGACCGCGTGCCGCTGGTGGTTCGCAGGGTTCATCAGGAACGCCAACGGTACCTCGAAGACCTCGGCGACCTCGAACGGTTCGGCCTGCACCGCGAAGCCCGGGCGCACGAGAGCGACGACCGGGGTCACGATGAAGCCGGTCCCGGTGGTATAGGTCGGCAACGCGCCGAGCACATCGACGAACGACGCTTCGAGGCCGATCTCTTCATGGGCCTCGCGCATCGCGGTCGCGGCGGCGTCGCGGTCCTCGGGTTCGACACGGCCTCCGGGGAAGCTGATCTGGCCCGGATGATCGGTCAGGTGCGCGGTGCGCTGCGTCAGCAGCACGGTGGTCTCGTTGCGCGGCACCAGCGCGATCAGCACCGACGCATGCGCCGGCGCGCGATCGCTGAAGCGCTGCTCGGTCTTGACCTCGGGCGACCACACCGGCGGCGTGAGGAAACGCTGGCGCAACGCATCGCTGTGCAGCACCGCTGGCGTCACGGCAGGCAGGTGGTCGTCGATGCCGAGGACAGGGAGCTTTTGCGGGTCGAAGCCGAGGGCCATGGTGAATTCTGGAAAGGCAAAAGGCCGCCCGTCGGGGCGGCCTTGAGGCGATCGGAACCGGGAGCGACTTTCGCCGCACCCGCGTTCGTCAGGCGAGCTTCTCTTTGATGCGCGCCGACTTGCCCGAGCGGCTGCGCAGGTAGTACAGCTTCGCGCGGCGAACGTCGCCGCGGCGCTTGACTTCGATCGACGCGATCAGCGGGCTGTACAGCTGGAACGTGCGCTCGACACCTTCGCCGCTGGAAATCTTGCGCACAATGAAGCTCGAGTTCAGGCTGCGATTGCGCTTCGCGATCACGACGCCTTCGAAGGCCTGGACGCGCTTGCGAGTGCCCTCGACGACGTTGACGCTGACGATCACGGTGTCGCCGGGAGCGAACTCGGGAATGGTCTTGTTGAGGCGCGTGATTTCTTCGCGCTCGAGGGTCTGGATCAGATCCATGGGTTTCTCCAAGTGATCATGCCAACGCGGTTGATGGAGTTGGGTGGCGCGTTGGCCGTTGTCGCAGTCTCGACTTGTCGCTTGACTTAAGTCACCACTGTGATATCGGCCGGCGCACCTGCGGGGCAGAGGATCGAAAAGCCTACGATTATGGCACAAGGCCGGCCAGATACTTCTCGTCCACCGCCGTCAGGCGCCCCGCGGCGCGCGCCGCGGCGAGCAGGTCCGGCCGCCGCCGCGCGGTCAGTGCCAGCGACTGTTCGCGGCGCCAGCGCGCGATGTCCTTGTGGTGGCCCGACAGCAGCACCGCCGGCACGGCCTGCTCGTCGCTGCCCGAGGTCCAGACCTCCGGGCGGCTGTAGTGCGGGCAATCGAGCAGGCCGTCCGAGAAGCTGTCCTGCTGATGCGACTGCGCATCGCCGAGCACGCCGTCCTGCAGCCGCGCGACGGCGTCGAGCAGCGCCAGTGCGGGCAGTTCGCCACCGGAGAGCACGAAGTCGCCCAGGCTCAGCTCGACATCGACATGGCGGTCGACGAAGCGCTGGTCGACGCCCTCGTAACGCCCGCACAGCAGCACCGCACCGGGCGAGGTCGCGAGTTCCTGCACGACGGCCTGGTCGATGCGCCGGCCCGTCGGGGTGAAATGCACGAGCGGCGCCGGAGCCGCCTCGGCACGCGCGACCCGCACCGCTTCGAGCGCCCGTTCGAGCGGCTCGACCAGCATCACCATGCCGGGCCCACCGCCGTACGGGCGGTCGTCGACGCGGCGGTAGGCGTTGTCGGCGAAGTCGCGCAGCGGCCACAGCGTGACATCGACATGGCCGGATTCGAACGCGCGCCGCGTGATGCCCTGGGTCAGGTGCGGCGCGAACAGTTCGGGGAACAGCGTGATGACGTCGAAGCGCATGTGGACGGCCCGGTTCAGTAGTCCAGGCCCCAGTCGACCGTGATCAGGCGTTGCTCGAGGCTGACCTCGTCGATGTAGGCACCGACGAACGGAATCAGCCGCTCGGCCTCCTGCGCGCTGACGCCGGCGGGCGCGACCGCGGGCGCCACGCGCAGCACGCTGTGCGGGCCGGTGTCGATCAATCCCGCCACCGTGCCGAGTGCCTCGCCGGCACGGTTCACGACCGCGAGGCCGATCAGGTCGACCCAGTAGAACTCGTCCGGGTCGGGCGTCGGGAAGCTGGCGCGGCCGATGAAGACGCGCGCGCCGCGCAGCGCCTCGGCGGCGCTGCGGTCAGGGACTTCCTGGGCGAGCGCGACGACGACGTCGCCATGCTCCTTGACCTGCGTGACCTTCAGCAACGACGGCATCGCCGCGGCGGCGGTCGCGGGGCGCAGCGGCCCGGCCTTCTCGGACGGCAGCAGGAACCAGCGCCGCGATGAAAACAGCGCCTGCGGGTCGGCGGCGAACGGCTGGACCTTGATCCAGCCCTTCAGGCCCCAGGCATCGACGATGCGACCGACCTCGATCGCGTCGGCGGGCCAGGCGGCATCGGCGCCTGCGGGTCGCGAGGCGGCCGTCACGGCAGCAGATCCGCGGCCCGCGTCACCCGGCGGCGGCAGTGCCTCAGGCCGTGGCCTTGGCCTGCGCGACCAGACGTTGCACCGTCGGCGACATCTGCGCGCCGGTGCTGGTCCAGTGTTCGATGCGATCGAACGCGACGCGCAGCGGCTGCTCGCCACCGGCGGCGACCGGGTTGTAGAAACCCACGCGCTCGATGAAGCGGCCGTCGCGGCGGGTGCGCGAATCGGCGACGACGATGTTGAAGAACGGGCGCTTCTTGGCACCACCACGAGAAAGACGGATCACGACCATGACTGTTCCTGAATAGGTTCGAAGCATCCACCGCGCCGAGGACACCGCGCTCCAACGGAGCACGCAGGGCAGGCAGATCGGGAGCTATCTTTGCGGATATCTCGGTGATTCGTCGATGTAGATACGCCGGCCACTCGGCCGACCACCAACGAAACCGCGCATTATAAACTCAGCATTCCGCCCAGAAGGAACCCGATGAGCATCCCCGATTTGTTGATCCGCCCGAGCACGCCCGCCGACCTGCCCGCCATCACCGCGATCTACGGCTGGAACGTGCTCAACGGCACCGGCACTTTCGAGCTGGACCCGCCCGACGAGCCCGAGATGGCGGGGCGGCGCGACGACGTTCTCGGCAAGGGCCTCCCCTGGCTCGTGGCCGAGCGCGACGGCCAGGTGCTCGGCTACGCGTACGCGAACCACTTTCGGCCGCGCAAGGCCTATCGCTTCTGCCTGGAGGACTCGGTCTACCTCGCAGACGGCGCCAGGGGCCAGGGTCTGGGCCGGCTGCTGCTGGCCGAACTGATGGCGCGCTGCGAAGCGCTCGGCGCGCGGCAGATGCTCGCGGTGATCGGCGACTCGAAAAACCTCGGCTCGCTCGGCGTGCACCGAACGCTCGGCTTCGAGCACGTCGGCGTGATGAAGTCGGTGGGCTGGAAATTCGACCGCTGGATCGACGTCGTCGTCATGCAGAAGGCGCTCGGCCCGGGCGACACGACCGGCGGAGTCGACCTCGCATGACCGATCTCGCCGTCGCGCGTTCGCCGGGCTACAAGTCGAAGACGCTGGCGACCTGGCTCGCGCTGGTCGGCGGCGGCGTCGGGCTGCACCGCTTCTACCTGCACGGCTTTCGCGACCTCTGGGGCTGGCTGTTCGTCTGGCCGAGCCTGATCGGGTTGTACGGCGTGCAGCGCATGCGCCACCTCGGCGCCGATGACCACCTCGCCTGGGTGCTGATCCCTTTTCTCGGCGTGATGCTGTCGATCGCGATGCTCAGCGCGATCGTCTACGGCCTGACGCCCGACGAGACGTGGAACGCCCGCTTCAACCCGGACGGGCCGCAGCACCGGATGAACTGGGCCACCGTGATCGGCGTCGCCTCCGCGCTGATCGTCGGCGGCGGGATCCTGATGGCGACCTTGGCGTTCAGCGCCCAGCGCTACTTCGAACACGAAGCCGAGGCGAGAGCCGCGCAGGCTCAGGGCAGCAGCGCCAGACCAATCCAGTAGAAGACACCGGCGACGAAGGCCGAGGCCGGGATCGTGAAGATCCAGGCCCAGACGATGTTGCCGGCAATGCCCCAGCGCACCGCGGCGGCACGCTGCACCGAGCCGACGCCGACGATCGCGCCGGTGATCGTGTGCGTCGTCGAGACGGGCACGCCCCACGCGGTCGCGAGGAACAGTGTCGCCGCCCCGCCCGCCTCGGCACAGAACCCGCCGACCGGTTTCAGCTTCGTGATCTTCTGCCCCATCGTCTTGACGATGCGCCAGCCGCCGAACATCGTGCCGGCGCCGATCGCCAGGTAGCAGGCCCAGATCACCCAGGTCGGCGGGAGCTTGTCGGCGCCGCTCGCGTAGCCGCTCGCGATCAGCAGCATCCAGATGATGCCGATCGTCTTCTGCGCGTCGTTGCCGCCGTGGCCGAGGCTGTACAGCCCGGCCGAGATCAGCTGCAACCGGCGAAACAGGTTGTCGACCCGCAGCGGCGACGTGCGCCGGCACAGATTCGCGACCGCCACCATCAGCAGCGAGCCGAACAGGAAGCCCAGCAACGGCGACAGGAAGATGAACAGCACCGTCTTGCCGATGCCGCCGGCGATCAGCGAGCCGGCGCCCGATTTCGCGATCACCGCGCCGACGATGCCGCCGATCAGCGCATGCGACGAGCTCGACGGAATGCCGTACCACCACGTGACGACGTTCCAGAAGATCGCGCCGATCAGCGCCCCGAACACGACGTGGTGATCGACGACACCGGGCAGCACGATGCCTTTGCCGATCGTCGCGGCGACGTTCAGGTGAAAGATCGCGATCGCGACGACGTTGAAGAACGCCGCGAACACGATCGCCTGCTGCGGTTTCAGCACGCCGGTCGAGACGACGGTGGCGATCGCATTGGCCGCGTCGTGGAAGCCGTTCATGAAGTCGAACGCGACCGCGAGGATCACGAGCAGCGCGACGACCCAGAAGGCGGTCTGGACAGAGGTCATCGGTCAGGAATTCTCGAGAACCACGCCTTCGATGAGATTCGCCACGTCCTCGCAACGGTCCGAGATCGACTCCAGCAGTTCGTAGATCGCCTTCAGCTTGATCAGCTCGCGCACGTCCTTCTCTTCGCGGAACAGCTTCGACATCGCCGAGCGCATCACGCGGTCGGCGTCGGACTCGAGCTTGTCGATCTCTTCGCAGGTCTTGATAGCGGCCTCGGCCGCCTCGGCCTGGCTGATCTTCGGCAGCAGCGCGACCGCATGCTGCACGCGCTCGCAGCACTTCGCGCTGATGTCGCCCAGGCGCAGGATGTCTTCGGTCATCGCGCGCACGTCGTACAGCGACATGGTTTCCGACGCGTCCTGCAGCAGATCGAGGATGTCGTCCATCGCGTTGATCAGGCCGTGGATCTGCTCGCGGTCGATCGGCGTGATGAAGGTCTTGTGCAGCAGCCGGTTCACCTCGGCGGTGATCCGGTCGGCCTGGCGCTCGGCGGTGCCGACCTCGCTCGCGTACTTCTCGCGCAGCGTCGGATCGGCGTAGTTCTGGATCAACAGGATGAACGAGCGCGCACCGGCAACGATGAAGTCACCGTGCTGGTTGAACAGCTCGAAAAAATTGCCTTCGCGCGGAAGCAGCTTGCCGAACAGCATGTGGTGTTCTCTCCCTGGGCTCCGCGAAAGTCACGAAACCGTCATCAAATTGACTCGGCGGGAGTGTACTTGCCGGGTGCATCGCGCTAACAGGCCCTACCCGAACGGAATCTCGACGTGCGAGTTGAAGAACTCGCGTCGGCCGCGAAAGGCGGCCAACCGTTCGAGCAGCACCGCGAAATCGGCGTCGCGATCGACCGGGTCGAAATGCTCGGTGCCGAGCGCGAACACCGGCGCGCCGTCATAGGCATGAAAGTACTCGACGTAGGCATCGCACAGGCGCTGCAGGTACTCGGACGCGATGCCCTGCTCCATCGGGATCGCACGCCGCTGGATGCGCCGCAGCAGCGTCGGCGGCGAGGCCTGCAGCCAGATCACGAGGTCGGGCTCGCGCACCTGCGGCGCGACCTGCTCGTACATCTGCGTGTACAGCCGGAACTCGTCGTCGCTGAGGTTCAGGCGCGCGAAGATCGCGTCCTTCTCGAACAGGAAATCGCTGATCACGGCACTGGTGAACATCCCCGGCTGCACCGCGGCCTGCATCTGCTTGACGCGCTGGAACAGGAACGCGAGCTGGGTCTGGAACGCGTAGCCCGGCATGTCTTCGTAGAAGCGGTCGAGGAACGGGTTCTCGTGCGGCTGCTCGAGCAGCAGCTCGGCACCGAGGTGCGCCGCGAGCCGGCGCGCCAGCGTGCTCTTGCCGACCCCGATCGGACCCTCGATCGCGATGTGCCGAAAGCGCTGCAGCGCGGAGGGGTTCGACATCAGCTGCGGAAGATGAAGTACACCGCGCCCACCATGCACAAGCCGGCCCAGACGAAGTCGAGCTTGAACGGCTGGTCCATGTAGAGACACGCGAACGGCATGAAGACCGCGAGCGTGACCACCTCCTGCGTGATCTTCAGCTGCGACAGGCTCATGCCGCCGGCGAAGCCGATGCGGTTGCCCGGCACCTGCAGCAGGTACTCGAACAGCGCAATGCCCCAGCTGACGATCGCGGCCCAGTACCAGGGCCGGTCGGCAAGGCTCTTCAGGTGGCCGTACCACGCGAAGGTCATGAAGACGTTCGACGCGGCCAGCAGCAGCACCATCTTCAGCGAGGCGGGAATGACATTCATCGAGGCAGTTTATCGATCCGCTGGTCGGCCACCCGCGGCAGCAGGCCGGCGATCGGCCCGAGACCGGGAATGACCTGCTGCGGCGCGATCTCGGCCAGCGGCGCGAGCACGAAGGCGCGTTCGTGCGCGCGCGGGTGCGGCACGGTCAGCGCGGGCGTCGCGATGCGCTGGTCGCCGTACAGCAGCAGGTCGAGGTCCAGCGTGCGCGGTGCGTTGCGGTACGGGCGCTCGCGGCCGTGCACGCGCTCGATGCGCTGCAGCTCGGCGAGCAGCGTTTGCGGCGCGAGGCCGGTGTCGATCAGCACGACGGCGTTCAGATAGTCCGGCCCGCTCGAGTCGATCGGCGCGCTGCGGTAGATCGACGAGGCCGCGCGCAGCTGCGTCTCGGGCAGCGTGGCGAGCGCGACGAAAGCGGCATCGAGCGTGGCGCGCGCGTCGCCCAGGTTCGCGCCGAGCGCGATGAACGCCGCGGTCGCGGGCCGCTCAGTCGAGCGCGGCATACACCGCCTGGCGGAACAACTCGCGCACGTCGTCGAGCAGCCCAGGTGTCTGCGTCAGGACGATCGCGAACATCGCCTCCGGCGGATCGACGAAGAAGGCCGTGCCGGCCGCACCGCTCCAGCCGTAGCTGCCGATCGATCCCGGCTCGGTGTGCTCGCCGAGCGCGGTCTTGACCGCGAAGCCGAGCCCGAAGCCGTGGCCCGGCGGCAGCAGATCGTTGGCGCGCGCGATCGGCCCGAGGTGGTCGGCGGTCATGAACTCGACCGTCTTGCGGCCCAGCAGGCGCACGCCTTCGAGCCGCCCGCCGTTCAGCAGCATGCGCACGAAACGCGCGTAGTCGGCGGCGGTCGACAGCAGCCCCCCGCCGCCACCTTGCAGCGGGGCCGGCACGCGCGCATCGAAGACCGGCACCAGCGGCACGCCTTCGGGCGGCTTCGCGAACGGTTCGGCGATGCGATGCTGTTGCTCGGCCGGCACCGCGAAGCCGGTGTCGACCATGCCCAGCGGATCGAAGACCGCAGCCCTCAGGTGATCGCCGAGCGGCGCATCGGCGATCACTTCGATCACGCGGCCAAGCACGTCGGTGGCGCGGCTGTAGTCCCAGACCTCTCCCGGCTCGTGCGCGAGCGGCAGGCTCGCGAGACGCCGCACGTGCTCGACGCTCGTCTGTGCGCGCGAGTACAGGTTCGCCTGCGCGTACAGCCGGCGCACCGGCGACGGTTCGTGAAACTCGTAGGTCAGGCCCGCGGTGTGGCGCAACAGATCGTGGACCGTCATTGCGCGCTTCGGCGCCGCGCCGTCGATGCCGACCTTCGCGCCCGCGAACTCGGGCAGGTAGCGCGCGACCGGGTCGCGCAGCAGCACCGCACCCCGCTCGGCCAGCTGCATCAACGCGACCGACACGATCGGCTTCGTCATCGAGTAGATGCGGAAGATCGAATCGCGGCCCATCGCGATACCGCGCGCCGGGTCCTGCTGGCCGAGTGCCTCGAACAGGCCGCACGCGCCGTGGCGCTCGATCATCACGACCGCACCGGGGACGCGGCCGGCCGCGATCCATGCGTTCAGCGCGGCCGTCAGCCGCTCGAGCGCCGGCCCGTTCAAGCCGGCAGATTCAGGCTCGCCCACGGCTCGGCTCCAGGCTCAGATGTCGTGCGACGGGTTCGGCGTGCCGGTCTCGAACGCCGCGACCGATTCGCCGCCGTCGGTGGCCGCTGGCTTGCGGCGCCGGCGCCGGCGCTTCTTCGGCGCGTCGGTCGCCTCGCCGGGGGCACCCCCGTCGTCGTCGGCCGATGACGGTGCGCCGGCCGCTTCGCTCGCAGGCGCACGGGGCGTCGCTTCACTCGCGGGTGCCCGCGGCGTGCTCGTGCGCACGCGCCGCGGCGCGCCCTGGGCGCGCGCAGCATCGAGCAGCGCGCGCCGCCCGGCTTCATCGGCGAGCGAAAAGTCTTCCCACCAGTTCGCGAGCTCGGCGTCGATCTCACCGGCATCGCCACGCAGGCGCAGGAAATCGAAGCCGGCACGAAAGCGCGGCTGCTCGATCAGCGTCGCGACGCTGTTGCCCTGGCGGCGCTCGAAACGGGTCTGCATCAGCCAGATCTCGCGCATGTCGGCGCCGAGCTTGCCGCGGCCCGAGATGTCGCCGATGCGCGCGTCGAACACCGTGTCGACGGCCTGCTGCAGCGCCGGGAACGGCGCCTCGCCCTTCGCCTTGAGCTTCTGCCAGCCATCGAGCACGTCGTGCCACAGCATGCACGCGAGCATGAAGCTCGGCGCGACCGGCTTGCCCTCGTTGACGCGCCGGTCGGTGTCGGCGAGCGCCAGCTGCACGAACTTCTCGCGGCCGTCGTGCCGATGCGCCTCGTCGAGTGCGACATCGAGCACCGGGAACACGCCGCGGTGCAGGCCCTGCTTGCGAAGCTCCTCGATGCTGGCCAGCGCGTGGCCGGTCTGCAGCAGCTTGATCATCTCGTCGAAGGTGCGCGAGGCCGGGACGTTGTCGAGCAGCCCGGCCATCTCCTTGATCGGAGCGCGCGTCTTGGCCTCGATCTCGAAGCCGAGCTTGGCCGCGAAACGCACGACGCGGATGATGCGCACCGGGTCCTCGCGATAGCGCGCGGCCGGGTCGCCGATCATGCGCAGCAGCTTCTTCTTCACGTCCTTGATGCCGCCGTGGTAGTCGACGACGATCTCGCGCACCGGGTCGTAGTACATCGCGTTGATCGTGAAGTCGCGCCGTGCGGCGTCTTCGATCTGCGGGCCCCAGACGTTGTCGCGCAGCACCCGGCCTTCGGCATCGACCACGTGGCTGTTTTTTGCAAGTCGGCCGGCCAGATCGCTGCGCGAGGTCAACTCGTTGCCGCTCACCTGCTCGGCAGCCGCCGCATCGACCATCGCGCGGAAGGTCGAGACCTCGATCACCTCGGACAGGCCGCGCTCCTGCCGGCCGCGCCCGAACACCACGTGGACGATGCGAAAGCGCCGGCCGATGATGAAGGCGCGTCGGAACAGCGCCTTGACCTGCTCGGGGGTGGCGTTCGTCGCGACGTCGAAATCCTTCGGCCGCATGCCGACCAGCAGGTCGCGCACCGCGCCGCCGACGATGTAGGCCTCGAAGCCGGCATCGGCCAGCGTGCTGACGACCCTGACCGCGCGCTCGTCGACCAGCGACGGGTCGATGTGGTGCTCGCTCTTCGGCACCTCGACGCGCTTGGCAGAAGGCGCAGCCCCGCGATTCTTCGCGGCATCGGCCTTGGGCCCCTTGCCGAGCAGCTTGTCGATGAATTTCTTGATCATTGCGAGTCTTGTTTCGTTCTCGATCAGTCGAACAGGTTCAGGATGCGCCAGCCGCGCGCCTCGGCGATGCGCCGCAGCGCGGGCGTCGGGTTCGTCGCGACCGGATCCGTGGCGCGCTCCAGCAACGGCAGGTCGTTGACCGAGTCGCTGTAGACGCTGATGCGCCCGAAGTGGCCCCAGGTCTTGCCGCGTTCGCCCAGCCACTCCTGGACCCGGGTCACCTTGCCCTCGCGGTAGCTCGGCGTGCCGGCAATGCGGCCCGTGATGGTACCCCCGGCGCCGTGCTCGAGCCGCACGGCCAGCAAATCGGCAATGCCGAAGGCGCTGGCGATCGGCGCGGTGATGAAGTCGTTGGTCGCGGTGACGAGCGCGACCAGGTCGCCGCGCGCCTGGTGCGCGCGCACGAGGTCGAGCGCCACCGGACGCAGCTGCGGCGCGATCACTTCGGCCATGAACCGGCGGTGCGCGGCCTCGGCCTCGACGGGCGTCCGCGCACGCAGCGGCTCGGTCGCGAACGCGATGTACTCGTGGATGTCGAGCAGACCCGCCTTGTACTGCGCGTAGAACGCGTCGTTGCGGCGCGCGAATTCGGCCGCCTCGACCCAGCCCGAGCGCACGATGAACTCGCCCCAGGCGTGGTCGGAGTCGAGCGGCAGCAAGGTGTCGTCGAGGTCGAACAGGCAGAGGTTGGGGAGCGCTTCGGTCATGGTCCACTCTCTTCGGCCAGCATCTGCTTGAGCAGCGGCACCGTGATCTGGCGCTTGGTCGCGAGCGAGAACGTGTCGAGCCGATCGAGCTGCGCGATCAGGTGCTTCAGGTCGCGCGCGAAGCGCGTCAGCAGATAGTCCATCACGTCGTCGGAGAGAAAGATGCCGCGCTGGTCGGCGACGCGGCGCAGCGTCGCACGCACCTCGGGCTCGGCGAGCGGCCGGAGCGCGAAAACGTGGCCCCAGCCGAGGCGCGTGCGCAGGTCCTCGCGCAGCGGCAGATCGACCGGCGGCACGCGCCCGGCTGCGGCGACCGGCACACCGCGCGTCGCGGCCTCGACGAAGAGCGCGAATGCGGCGTGCTGCTGCGCCGGGTCGAGCAGCTCGCAAGCGTCGATCACGACAAGCGCCCAGGCGTCCTCGAACGGCCATGGCGCGGGGTCGGCGGCGCTGAACCAGCCGGCGCGCAGGCCCTGCGTGTCGAAGCGGTGCACGAGCGCTTCGAGCAGATGCGTCTTGCCGACGCCGCTGTCGCCCCACAGGTAGACGGGAGCAGCCTGCGCGTCGAGCGCCTGCAGGTGCTGAACCGCCGGCGCGTTCGCGCCAGCGACGAAGGTCGCGAAGCTGCGCCGCGCCTCGATGCCGATCGCCAGCGGAATCTGCCTCATCCGCCGAACAGCTCGCTCTCGACGTAGGTCGCCCGCAGGCGGCGCACCGCGACGACCAGCACGGCGCTGACCGGCAGCGCGATCAGCACGCCGACGAAGCCGAACAGGTGGCCGAACGCGAGCAGCGCGAAGATCACGGTCAGCGCGCTCATGCCGATGCGCTCGCCGACGAGGCGCGGCGTCAGCACGAAGCCCTCGAGCATCTGGCCGATGCCGTACACCACCGCGACGCTGATCAGCCCGTGCCAGCCGGCGAACTGCAGCGCGCCCGAGAGCAGCGCGAGGACCAGGCCGAGCCCGAAGCCCACGTACGGGATGAACACTGCGAGCCCGGTGAACACGCCGACCGGCAC
Source organism: Rhizobacter sp. P5_A1 (assembly GCF_056400745.1). Lineage (NCBI taxonomy): Bacteria > Pseudomonadati > Pseudomonadota > Betaproteobacteria > Burkholderiales > Sphaerotilaceae > Rhizobacter > Rhizobacter sp. P5_A1. Next base: position 28,706 of record NZ_JBFUKR010000007.1, on the reverse strand, counting down.
CGCCAGGTCGAAGCCGAACAGCGCCAGCCCGGTGCTGTAGTACACCGCGAGCACGACCATCACGAGCAGCTGGCCGCGCAGGTACTGGCCGAGGGTGCTGTCGCACTCCTCGATGAAACCGTCGACGCGCAGGCGCATGCGCGGCGGGATCAGGCCGGCGGCGCGCGCGACCAGGTGGTTCCAGTCCATCAGCAGGTAGAACAGCACCATCGGCACCAGGAACACGTTGCCGACGATCGCCAGCAGGATGCTGCCCCCGATGCGCGCCGAGCTCAGCGCGGCGGCGATCCAGTCTTCGACGTTGGCGTCGAGGTACTTCAGCACGAAGGCCTTGATGCTCGTGGTGTCGAGCGCCACATCGATGCCGAAGCGCGCGAGCCACGGCGCCAGCTCGGCATTCAGCCGATCCGCCAGCAGCGGGATCTGCTCGCGCAGCAGCGGCAGCTGCTTCGACAGGATCGGCACGATCAGCAGCAGCACCGCGAGCACGATGACGATCGCGGCGACCTCGACCAGCGCCACCGCGATGATGCGCGGCACGCGCCGCACCGCGAGCCGCTCGACCAGCGGGTGCAGCACGTAGGCGAGCACCGCGCCGACGATGAACGGCGTCAGCACGGGCCCGAGCAGCCACACGACCAGCGCGGCGGCAAGGCTGATGGCAATCCAGGTGAGGGTTTGGCGCTGCGCAGGGGTGGGTGTCATGGTGATGGCTGGCGCGGTGGCGCTCACCATGTGAAGGGTGCGGGAATTCTACGGGCCTGTGCGTCGCCCGCGCGCCGTCGCGCCGCAGCCTCAGTGCAGCCGCAGCGGCCCGCCGCCGCGCAGCGCGGCCAGGCGCCGCGCGATCTCCACCCGGTCGGACGCATCGAGCGCATGCTCGAGGTAGTCGGCCAGGTCGCGGGCGGCGGCGGCATTCGCGCCGAGCTCGGCGTGGACGAGGCCACGATCGCGCCGCTCCTCCCAGGCTTGCGGCAACAGCACGACCAGGCGCTCCTGCACCTGCAGCTGACGGCGCCAGTCGTGCACACCGCGGTGGATCTCTTTCAGGTTTCGCAGCATGCGCGCGACGACCTCACGCGCACTCGCGGCCTGCAGGAACAGCCCGAGCGGCACGTCGAACTCGCCCTGCAGCCCGCGATGGCGCTTGTAGGGCGCGAGCAGGTCGTCGAGCTCGTCGCGCGACAGCGACTGGCCGGTGAAAGGATCGATCACGACCTCGCCCTGCTGCTGGCCGGTCGCCATCCGCAGCTTGATCAGGAAGTGCCCGGGGAACGAGACCCCGCGCGCCGTCAGGCCGATCTGCGATGCCAGTTCGATGTACAGGATCGCCAGCGTGATCGGGATCCCACGCCGCGTGCTCAGCACCCGGTGCAGGTAGCTGTTGTCCGGGTCGTAGTAATGGTTGATGTTGCCGGCGAAGCCGAGCTCCTGGAAGAAGAAGCGGTTCAGCCAGCGCAGGCGCTGCACCGGCACCGCGTCGGCCGGGAAGCGCCGCTTCAGCCGCACCGCGAGCGCGTCGATCTCGGCCAGCACGGCCTGGGTGTCGAGCTGGGGAAAGTCGTCTTGCGCAATCGACACCGCAGCTTCGACGAGCGACAGGCTGGCGTCGTCGGCCACGAGGGAGGCGAAGTATTCGAGCGCAGTCGGCGTCTCGAATGTCAAGGGACCCGGCATGCCCCCAAGTTTAGCCGCGGCGCACGAACTGTTGAAGTTTCAAACCGCTCATTCGCAGCGTGCCGAAGTACAGCAGCGCGGCCGCGGCCAGGCACAGCGCGAGCCAGCCGATGCGCTGCACCTGGTGGTCGACCAGGCCGACCCAGTCGATCCGGCGTTCGGCCCACACCAGCAGGCCGCCGAGCAGCGCGCTGGCCCCGAACACACGCAGCGCGAAGCCGGGCCAGCCGGGCTCGGGCACATAGGCGCCCGAGCGCTTCAGGCCGCTGAACAGCCAGAACGCGTTGATCATCGCGCCCAGGCTGACCGACAGCGCCAGCCCGGCGTGGCCGATGAACGGCACGAAGATCGCATTCATCACCTGGGTCAGCACCAGCACGGCGATCGCGATCTTCACCGGCGTGCGCGTGTCCTGCCGCGCGTAGTAGCCAGGCGCGAGGATCTTCACGCCCACCAGCCCCATCAACCCGACGCCGTAGCCCATCAGCGCGCTGGCGGTCTGCTGCACCGCGGCCGCATCGAACGCGCCGCGCTGGAACAGCACCGCCAGCAGCGCGTTCGGGAACACCAGCAGCGCGACCGCGCAGGGCAGCGCGAGCAGCAGCACCAGCCGCAGCCCCCAGTCGAGCAGGCCGGAATAGGCCTGCGCGTCGTTGCGCCCGTTCGCGGCCGAGAGTTGCGGGATCAGCACGATGCCGAGCGCGACGCCCAGCAGCCCGGTCGGGAACTCCATCAGGCGCGAGGCCCAGTCGAGCGACGAGACCGCGCCGACGCCCTGGTGCGACGCGATCTGCGTGTTGATCACGACCGAGATCTGCGCGACCGAGACGCCGAGCAGCGCCGGCGCCATCTGGCGCATCACGCGGCCGACGCCCGGGTGCGCCCAGGCGGCGCGGATGCGGCCTGGCACCACACCGATCCGCGGCAGCGCGCCGAGGCGGCGCAGCGCCGGCACCTGCACCGCCAACTGCAGCACGCCGCCGACGATCACGCCGACCGCCTGCGCGTAGATCGGCTCGATCCCCCAATGCTTGAACACCGGACCCAGCCACCAGGCCGCGCCGATCGACGCGAGGTTCAGCAGCACCGGCGTCGCGGCCGGCACGACGAAGCGTTTCCAGGTGTTCAGGATGCCGGCCGCGAGCGAGACCAGCGAGATCAGCCCGATGTACGGGAACATGATCCGCGTCATCACGACCGCGTCGTCGTACTGCTTCAGCCCGGAGGCCATCAGCCAGACCATCAGCGGCGCGGCGACGATGCCGACGACACAGGTCAGCACCAGCACCCAGAACAGGATCGTCGCGACCGCATCGATCAACGCCTGCGTGACGGCGTCGCCGTCGCGTGCCCGGGTCTCGCCAAGCACCGGCACGAAGGCTTGCTGGAACGCGCCTTCGCCGAACAGCCGGCGCAGGAAATTCGGGATGCGAAACGCGACGTTGTAGGCGTCCATCCAGGCGCTGTTGCCGAACGCGCCGGCCACGACCACGTCGCGGGCCAGCCCGGAGATGCGCGAAACCAGCGTGAGCAGCGAAATGGTGGATGCGGCCCGCAGCAGGTTCATGACTGGCGTGGTGCGGGGCGCGCTGGGCGCTCGCGGAGGAAAGACGGAGCCGGCCGATTATAGGTAGCACCCGCTCACGCGCCGCGCCGCGGTTTGCAGGCAGGTGCCGCCGACTGCTATACTCGCGGTCTTTGCTCCACCCTCAATAAGAGAAGTTAAGCCATGGCCACCTCGTCCAAAGCCAAGAAGAAAACCGTTCGCATCGCTTCGGGCCTGAAGCGCGTGCGGCAAGACGTGAAGCTCAACGCCGCCAACACCGCGCTGCGTTCGAAGTTCCGCACCGTGATCAAGAACGTCCAGAAGGCCGTCGTCGCCGGCGACAAGGCGAAGGCCGCCGATCTGTTCAAGACCGCCCAGGCCGTGATCGACTCGGTCGCCGACAAGGGCCTGTTCCACAAGAACAAGGCCGCGCGCCACAAGAGCCGCCTGTCGGCCAAGGTCAAGGCGCTGGCGGCTCCCGCAGCCTGATCTGCTTCGAGGGTGGGGAACGAAGGGCTCGCACTGCGAGCCCTTTTGCATTGGTGCCCCGACGGGTCAGTCGATCCTCTTGACGACCGGCGGCTCGGGCACGAGACAGGCTTCGCTGAGCTGCAGGTGGTTGTCGCGGGCGAAGTTCATCACGAAGTCCCAGGCCATCGGCTCGACATCGCGCAGCGCCTCGCTGACGATCACGCACTTGACGCCATTGATCACGCGCGGCACGCACAGCGGCGAGTAGCCGATGAACGACGCCAGCCCGCCCTGCACGCCTTCGGGGCGAAAGCATGACATCGCGCCCGCCAGCCGCTCGGCCCAGTCGCTGGGGCGAAACGGCTGGCCCTCGAGCGTGATGCCCTGGATGAAGAATTCGCGCGGCAGGGGGATGGTCATCGGGTCGATTCGGACGAGGCTGCGTGGCCACGCAGGGCGCTCTTGCCACAGGGGCCGGCGCGCGAGACGCACCATTGTGCCGCGAATGTGTTGCAGTGCAGCACGATCTGTGCCGATGGGGTTCGGTTGCATTGGTATTCATCGGCATTTTCCGGGCCGGATTTAGAATTCATCGCGAGCGGGGTGCTGGCCGTTTCTCGATGGCGCGCAGCCCCGCTCATTCTTTTCTCCCCTCGGAGTGACACTTTGATGAATGCCCCGGACAAGCTGCCCGCCGCCCCCGAACCCCACGTGATGAAGACCTACGGCCGACTGCCGCTGGCGCTCTCGCATGGCCGAGGCTGCTGGGTCTGGGACACCGACGGCAAGAAGTACCTCGACGGGCTCGGCGGCATCGCCGTCAACACCCTGGGGCACGCGCACCCGAAGCTGGTGCCGGCGCTGCAGGAGCAGATCGGCAAGCTGATCCACAGCTCGAACTACTACCTCGTGCCGTTGCAGGAGAAGCTCGCCGCCAAGCTGTGCGAGCTGTCGGGCCTGACGAATGTGTTCTTCTGCAGCACCGGCCTGGAGGCGAACGAAGCGGCGCTGAAGATCGCGCGCAAGTACGGCCATGACAAGGGCATCGAACGCCCGGAGATCGTCGTCTACGAGGCCGCGTTCCACGGCCGCTCGATCGCGACGCTGTCGGCCACCGGCAACCCGAAGGTGCAGGCCGGTTTCGGCCCGCTGGTCGAAGGCTTCGTGCGCGTCCCGCTGAACGACGCGGCAGCGATCGAGAAGGTGGCCGCGACGAACCCGAACGTCGTCGCGGTGTTCCTCGAAGTGATCCAGGGCGAAGGCGGCATCCGGCCGGCGACGATCGCGTACCTGCAGGAGGTTCGCCGCATCTGCGACGCGAACGGCTGGCTGCTGATGCTCGACGAAGTGCAGTGCGGCATGGGGCGCACCGGCAAGTGGTTCGCACACCAGTGGGCCGGCATCCGCCCCGACGTGATGCCGCTCGCGAAGGGCCTCGGCTCCGGCGTGCCGGTCGGCGCGATCGTCTGCGGCCCGAAGGCGGCCGACGTGTTCGGACCCGGCAACCACGGCACGACCTTCGGCGGCAACCCGCTCGCGATGCGCGCCGGTGTCGAGACGATCCGCATCATGGAAGAAGAAGGCCTGCTCGCGAATGCGGCGAGCGTCGGCGCGGCGCTGAAGGCCGGCCTCGAGCGCGAGCTCGCGGGCGTTCCCGGCGTCGCCGAGATCCGCGGCCAGGGCCTGATGCTCGGCATCGAACTCGATCGCCCGTGCGGCGATATCCTCGGCCGCGCCGCGGCCGCCGGGCTGATGCTCAGCGTGACCGCCGACAAGGTGATCCGCCTCGTGCCGCCGCTGATCCTGAGCCCGGACGAGGCCGCGCAGATCGTCGCGATCCTCGCGCCGCTGATCAAGACGTTCCTCGCCGAACCCCTTTCGAAACCCACGCCGACATGAAGCCCGGCATGAGCCTGATCAAACACTACCTGCAGTTCAAGGACTTCCGCGCCGAGGAGTACACGTACCTGTTCGAGCGCGCCGCGACGATCAAGAAGCGCTTCAAGAACTACGAGAAATACACGCCGCTGGTCGACCGCACGCTGGCGATGATCTTCGAGAAGGCGAGCACGCGCACCCGCGTCAGCTTCGAGGCGGGGATGTACCAGCTCGGCGGCTCGGTCGTGAACCTGACGACCGGCGACAGCCAGCTCGGCCGCGCCGAGCCGGTCGAGGACAGCGCGCGCGTGATCAGCCGGATGGTCGACATCGTGATGATCCGCACCTTCGAGCAGACCAAGATCGAGGCCTTCGCGGCGAACTCGCGCGTGCCGGTGATCAACGGCCTGACGAACGAGTACCACCCGTGCCAGATCCTGGCCGACATCTTCACGTTCATCGAGCACCGCGGCAGCATCCAGGGCAAGGTCGTCGCGTGGGTCGGCGACGGCAACAACATGGCCAACACCTGGCTGCAGGCCGCCGACCTGCTCGGCTTCACGCTGCACGTCAGCACGCCAAGCGGCTACGAGATCGATCCCTTGCTGGCCGGCGTGAAGAACCCCGCCTGCGTGAAGACCTTCAATCATCCGATGGACGCCTGCGCCGGCGCCCACCTGGTCACGACCGACGTCTGGACCAGCATGGGCTTCGAGGCCGAGAACGAGGCTCGCATGAAGGCCTTCGTCGACTGGTGCGTCGATGCCGACATGATGGCCGCGGCGCAGCCCGATGCCCTCTTCATGCACTGCCTGCCGGCGCATCGCGGCGAGGAGGTCGACGCCGAGGTGATCGACGGCCCCCAGTCGGTCGTCTGGGACGAGGCCGAGAACCGGCTGCATGCGCAGAAGGCACTGATGGAGTATTTGGTGCTCGGGCGCATCGGCTGAGAGCCCGAGCGGCCGAGCGACAAGAGGCAGGCCGATGAAGCTGGCGCTGATCGCCGACCTGCACGCCAACCGCGAGGCCGTCGAAGCGGTGCTGGCGCATGCGCTCGGCCAGGGCGCGCAGCGCTTCGCGTTTCTCGGCGACTTCGTCGGCTATGGCGCCGACCCGGGTTGGGTCGTCGAGCGCGTGCGCGACCACATCGCCCGGGGCGCGATCGCGGTCAAGGGCAACCACGACGAGGCGGCCGTGCGCGGCCCACGGCCGAGCATGGTCGCCGACGCGCGGCTCGTCGTCGAATGGACGCGTTCGCGGCTCTCGCCGGAGCAGCTCGACTTCCTCGCGGCGCTGCCGATGTCGCTGAGCGACGGCGAGCTGCTTTTCGTGCACGCGAATGCCCACACGCCCGCCGACTGGGAGTACATCGTCGGGCAGGCCGAGGCCGTGCGCAGCCTGCAGGCGAGCAAGCGCCGCTTCACGTTCTGCGGCCATGTGCACGAGCCGCGGCTCTTCCACCTGACCGGCACCGGCAAGTCCGGCAGCTTCGTGCCGGTGCCGGGCGTGCCGATCCCGCTGTCGCCGCAGCGCCGCTGGCTCGCGATCCCCGGCTCGTGCGGCCAGCCGCGCGACGGCAATCCGGCCGCGTGCTATGCCATCTTCGAGATCGATTCGGCCACGCTGACCTTTCACCGCGTGCCCTACGACCACGAGACCGCCGCCGCCAAGGTGCGCGCCGCCGGTTTGCCCGAGTCGCTCGCCGCGCGCCTGATCGATGGTCACTGACGAGCCCGCCAGCCGCAGCGCGCCGCTCGAGCCAGGCCAGGTCATCGACGGCTTCCGCCTCGAGGAGCGCACGCACCGGGGCGGGATGGCGCAGCTGTGGCGCGTCACGCGGATCGACTCGACCGACCCGCTGCCGCTGCCGCTGCCGCTGATCATGAAAGTGCCGCGCATCATGGGCGGCGACGACCCGACGACGATCGTCGGCTTCGAGGTCGAGCAGATGATCCTGCCGGCGCTCAATGGCCCGCATGTGCCGCGCTACGTCGCGCACGGCGACTTCACGCGCCAGCCCTACATCGTGATGGAGCGCATCGCCGGCGACTCGCTGAAAGCGCGCTTCGATGCCGCGCCGCTGCCGCTGGCCGAGATCGCGCTGATCGCCACGCGGGTCGCCACGGCCTTGCACGAGCTGCATCGCCAGCGCGTGATCCACCTCGACGTGAAGCCGAGCAACATCATGTTCCGCGCGCCCACCGATGGCAGCGCGCTCGGCGACGCGGTGCTGATCGACTTCGGCCTGTCGCGCCACGACGACCTGCCCGATCTGCTCGAAGAGGAATTCGAGTTGCCGATGGGCACCGGGCCCTACATGTCGCCCGAGCAGATCCAGTTCGTCCGCAACGACCCGCGCAGCGACCTCTTCGCGCTCGGCGCGATGCTCTACCACCTGACCACCGGCATGCGGCCGTTCGGCGCACCGAGCAGCGTTCGCGGCCTGCGCCAGCGCCTGTACCGCGATCCGGTGCCGCCGCGCACGCTGCGGCCCGACTGCCCGCCGTGGCTGCAGGAGCTGATCCTGCGCTGTCTCGAGGTCAAGCCGGAGCGCCGCCACCAGAGTGCGGCGCAGCTCGCGTTCGACCTGCAGCACCCCGACCAGGTCGCGCTCACCGAACGGGCGACGCGCACGGCACGCAATGGCGCGCTGCAACGGGCCCGGCGCTGGTTCGCCGCGATCGGCGCCGAGCCGGCCACCGATGCCGGCGCCGTCGCGCAGACCGAGCGCAGCCCGATCGTGATGGCCGCCATCGACGTCGCCGGTGCCGAGCCGCGGCTGCTCGACGCGGTGCGCACCGCCGTGCAGCGGCTGCTGCACACCGAGCCCGGTGCGCGGCTGGCCTGCGTCACGGTGATGAAGACGAACCGCATCGGGATGGACGACCTGCTCGACGAAGACGGCGGCAGCCGGCACGTGAACCTGCTGGTGCAGCTCAAGCACTGGGCCCGGCCGGTGCAGCAGGCACGCGCCGCCGCCGGCGGCGAAGGTTCGGAGGGCCGTGCGACCTGCCACGTGCTCGAGGCACCCGACGTGGCGACGGCGATCATCGACTACGCGCGCAAGAACCAGGTCGACCATATCGTGATGGGCGCGCGCAGCAGCGGCAGCTTCAGGCGCCACCTCGGCAGCGTCTCGGCCCGGGTCGCCGCCGAGGCCGAGTGCAGCGTGACCGTGGTGCGCGTGGCCGCGGCTCGCGGCGACGCCCTCGACTGAGCTGCACGCCGACGGTCGGTGTGCGAAAAAACCGACACCACGCCCGATTCGCCGGTGCTACCTTCGCTTCGCCATGACGACTGCCAAGCTCTGGGACATCTCCCCGCCGATCGCACCCGACTCGCCGCTGTTCCCCGGCGACACCGGCTACTCGCAGCAATGGACCGCGCAGATCGCCCCCGGCTGCCCGGTCAACCTGAGCGCGATCACGATGTCGCCGCACATCGGCGCGCATGCCGATGCGCCGCTGCACTACGGGCCCGGTGCGCCGACGATCGGCGCGGTCGATCTCGCGCCGTACCTCGGCCCGTGCCGCGTGATCCATGCGATCGATTGCGGGCCGCTGGTGTGCCCAGCGCATCTCGCCCACGCGGCCGACCGGCTACCGCCGCGCGTGCTGGTGCGCACCTGCCGGAAGGCACCGACGCAATGGTCGCCCGAGTTCTCGGCCTTCGCGCCCGAGACGATCGCGTGGCTCGCGTCGCTCGGCGTGCGCCTGGTCGGTATCGACAGCCAGTCGGTCGACCCGGCCGACAGCAAGACGCTGGAAAGCCACTCGCTGCTGTTGCGGCACGACCTGCGCGTGCTGGAGAACCTCGTGCTCGACGAGGTGCCCGCGGGCGACTACGAACTGATCGCCCTGCCGTTGAAACTGACGCTGGCCGACGCCTCGCCGGTGCGCGCGATCCTGCGAGAACTGCCATGACGACGACCCGACAAGACTGCGCCGCGCTCGACGCCGCCGACACCCTCGCCTCGCTGCGCGACGAGTTCCTGCTGCCCGACGGCGTGATCTACCTCGACGGCAATTCGCTCGGCGTGCTGCCGAAGGCCGCGCCGGCGCGCATCGCGCAAGTCGTGCAGCGTGAATGGGGCAACGACCTGATCCGCAGCTGGAACACCGCCGGCTGGATCGACCTCGCGCAGCGCATCGGCGACAAGATCGCCAGGCTGGTCGGCGCCGGCCCCGGCGAGCTGATCGTCGGCGACTCGACCTCGGTGAACCTGTACAAGGCGCTGAAGTCGGCGGTCGCGCTGGGCGGGGCGTCGGCGGCGCGCCGCTGCATCGTCTCCGAGCGCAGCAACTTCCCGACCGATCTGTACATCGCCGACAGCGTCGCGCGCGAGCATGGCCTGGTGCTGAAGCTGGTCGATGCGGACGAGATTCCCGCACACCTGAACGACGAGCTCGCGATCCTGATGCTGACGCAGGTCAACTACCGTACCGGGCGTGTCCACGACATCGCGCCGATCACGCAGGCGGCCCACGCTGCCGGTGCGCTCGTGATCTGGGATCTCTGCCATTCCGCCGGCGCGCTGCCGGTCGATCTACGGCTCGCCGACGCCGACTTCGCGGTCGGCTGCGGCTACAAGTACCTGAACGGCGGCCCGGGCGCGCCGGCCTTCGTCTGGGCGCACCCGCGCCACACGGCCCGCATGGATCGCGAGCAGCTGCGCCAGCCGCTTTCGGGCTGGCTCGGCCACGCGGCGCCGTTCGCGTTCACGACCGACTACCGGCCGGCGTCGGGCATTCAGCGCTTCGTCTGCGGCACGCCGCCGGTGCTGTCGATGGCGGCGCTCGAATGCGGTGTCGATGTGTTCCTGAAGGCCGAGGCGCACGGCGGCATGGCGGCGCTGCGGCGCAAGTCGACCGCGCTCACGGCGCTGTTCATCGAGCTCGTCGAAGCGCGCTGCAAAGACCAGGGCCTGGCGCTCGTGACGCCGCGCGACGCGGCGCTGCGCGGCAGCCAGGTCAGCTTCGCGCATCCGAGTGGCTACGCGATCATGCAGGCCCTCATCGCGCGGGAGGTCATCGGCGACTTCCGCGCCGGTGCGATGGGACCCCCGGCGCGGAGTACCACGCCACCCCCCGAGGGGGTGCGGGCCCGCTTGGGGCGGCCCGGCGCTGGGCCCGCCGACGCCGTCGACGTCGACTCCGCGGACCTGCTGCGCTTCGGCTTCACGCCGCTGTACACGCGCTTCGTCGACGTGTGGGACGCGGCAGATCACCTGAGCGGGGTGCTGGCCGGCGGCGAATGGCGCGAAGCCCGCTTCAACCAGCGCGCCGCGGTCACCTGAGCACACGGCCATGACCGACCCAACCGAAAAGATCGTCGCCGACGAAGGCGCGCAGCTCGACTTCTCGAAGGACATGAGCTACAGCGACTACCTGCACCTCGACGAGATCCTGAACGCGCAGCATCCGCTTTCGCCGTCGCACAACGAGATGCTCTTCATCGTGCAGCACCAGACCACCGAGCTGTGGATGAAGCTGCTGCTGCACGAGCTGACGGCCGCGGTGAAGTGCGTCGCGAGCGACGAGCTCGGGAGCGCGTTCAAGATGCTCGCGCGCGTCAGCAAGATCATGGAGCAGTTGGTTCACGCATGGGACGTGCTCGCGACGATGACGCCGCCGGAGTACTCGGCGATCCGGCCCTACCTCAGCAACAGCAGCGGCTTTCAGAGCGCGCAGTACCGCTGCATCGAGTTCATGCTCGGCAACAAGAATGCCGCGATGCTGAAGCCGCATGCGCATCGGCCCGACCTGCTCGCGCGCGTCGAGGCAGCGTGGCGGGCGCCGTCGCTGTACGACGAATCGCTGCGCCTGCTCGCGCGGCGCGGCCTGCCGGTTCCGGCCTCGCACCTCGAGCGCGACTGGACCCAGCCCTACGTGTCGAGCGACGCCGTCGAGCAGGCCTGGCTGGTCGCCTACCGCGACCCCGAAGCGCACTGGGACCTCTACCAGCTCGGCGAGGAACTCACCGACCTCGAAGATGCCTTCCGGCTCTGGCGCTTCCGCCATGTCACGACGGTCGAGCGCGTGATCGGCTTCAAGCGCGGCACCGGCGGCACCTCGGGCGTCGGCTACCTGCGCAAGATGCTCGACGTCGTGCTGTTCCCCGAAATCTGGAAGCTGCGCACCGATCTGTGATCGGGCTTCGGCGCGCCCGCTTCGTCTGACTCAGTCGACGTCCTTCGGGAACACGAACGTGGTCTTCGCGTGGCCGCTGTCGGTCACATGCACGACGTGTTCGGCCAGGCTGCGGCCCTTCAGCGTGGCCGAGATGCGGTAGTCGCCCGCCGGCAGGTGCACCAGCATGAACGGGCCGTCGGCTTGCTCGTCGAGCACCAGCTGCCCCTTCGTGTCGGTGATCCTGACGCGTGCGTCGGCGGTGTACTCGTCGCGCGCGCCGGCGTTCTCGAACAGCTGTACCACCAGCGGGTAGCGCTTGAACGCCGCCTGGAAGCGTTCGGCCTCGCCCGCGCCGATGCCGCCCGACAAGTACGACGCAACGCCCGCCCGGCGCTCCGGCGGCAGCTGGCCGTCGGCCGCGCCGGCTGGCAGCGCGATCACCGCACCGAGGAGCGCTGCAAAGGCGGCGCCGCCGCGCTGGAAGATCCTGCTCATGACTCGCTCCTTCGCCAATCAGCCGAGGTTCACCGGCACGAAGATCTTGTCGCCATCGCGCTGCACGAGCAGCGCAACGCTCTTCGGCTTGCCTTGCAGCACCTGCTTGACCTGATCGACCGATTGCACCGGCCGGCCGTTGATGGCGAGCAGCACGTCGCCCGGCTGGATGCCCGCCGCCTCGGCCGCGCCGCTGACGTTTTCGATCACCAAGCCCTGCTCGACCTTCGCCTCCTTGCGCTCGTCGCGCGTCAGCGGCCGCATCGCGAGGCCGAGCTGGCCGGGCTGCGCGCCGTCCTCGGCCTCGGCGAGCTGCGTGCGCGCGTCGGTGCCGCCGAGCTTGACCTCGACGTCCCGCGCCGTGCGGTCGCGCCAGACCTTCAGCTTGACCTTGTCGCCCGGCGCCGACAGGCCGATCAGGCTCGACAGCTCGCCCGAACGCACGACCGGCTGACCGTTGACCTCGGTGACCACGTCGCCCGACTTGAGCCCGGCCGCTGCCGCCGCGCTGTTCGGCGCCACGTTCGCGATCAGCGCGCCATCCGGCCGCTTCAGGCCGAACGATTCGGAGAGCGACTGGTTCAGATCCTGGATCGTCACGCCGAGCCGCGCGTGCGAGGCCTTGCCGGTTGCGACGATCTGGTCCTTCACCTTCATCGCGACATTGATCGGGATCGAGAACGACAGGCCCTGGAAGCCGCCGCTCTGCGAGTAGATCTGCGCGTTGATGCCGACCACCGTGCCGCTGCCGTCGAACAGCGGCCCGCCGGAGTTGCCGGGGTTCACGGCCGCATCGGTCTGGATGAACGGGATCACCGTGTTGTCGCCGGGCAGCGAGCGGCCCTTCGCACTGACGATGCCCTGCGTCGCGGTCTGCTCCAGACCGTACGGCGCGCCGATCGCGAGCACCGGGTCGCCGACCTCGAGGTTGCGCGCGTCGCCGATCCGCACGGTCGGCAGATCCTTCGCGTTGATGCGCAGCACGGCAATGTCGGTGCTCGGGTCCGAGCCCAGCACCTTCGCGGTGAACTCGCGGCGGTCGCTGAGCTTGACGGTCACGTCCTTCGCTTCGCGCACGACGTGCGCGTTGGTCAGGATCAGCCCGTCGGCGCTGATGATGAAGCCCGAGCCCATGCCCTTGAACGGCACCTGCCCACCCTGGCGGCCGCGCTGCTGAAAGCCCGGCATGCCACGGAAGAAGCGGAAGAACGGGTCGTCTTCCAGTCCGGGCGGCAAGCCACCCTGCTCCTGCGCCGTGGCCTGGTGCATGCCGGCGACCGTGACGCCGACGACCGCGGGGCCGAAGGTCTTCACGATCGCGCGGTAGTTCGGCACGTTCTGCGCCGCGAGCATCGGCACCGGTGGCGGCGCGGAGATGTCGGACACGGCCTTGTAGGCCGAGGCCGAGTTCTGCGACTCCTGCGTGACGGCGGGCTTGCCCTTCAGCCAGCCCGGCAAATCGATCGCGCCGGCCGTTCCGACGGCCAGCACACCCGCGGCGGCCAGCGCCGCGCTCAGGGGTTTGAGTTTCATGTTCGCTCCTTGCTCGGACAGCATCGCGGAACATTCCGCATGCGAGCAAAGATAGGGGCGCCCGGTTAGGGCTGGGTTAGCGCCGGGTTAAGCGAAGGTTAAGAAGGCCGGGCGATGGCCTATGCTTTGGAGGCCCTTCGTGCCAGCCCTCGAGCGAGTTCCGATGAAGCCCACCCACCTGCAGCACATCGGCATCGTCGCCTGCTCCGCTGAAGGCGCCGCACTGTGCTATCGCACGATCTGCGCCGAGGGCGCACGCTGGCTCGGCGCGCATGCGCATCCCGAGATCTCGCTGCACACGCACTCGCTCGCCGACTACGTGGCTTGCCTCGAACGCGGCGACTGGGAGGGTGTCGGTGCGCTGATGCTGTCGTCCGCCGCCAAGCTCGCGAAGACCGGCGCCGACTTCCTGATCTGCCCCGACAACACGATCCATCAGGCGCTGCCGCAGATCGAAGCGCGCTCGCCGCTGCCGTGGTTGCACATCGCCGAGGTCGTCGCCGCGGAAGCGCTCGCGCGCGGCTTTCGGCGCCTCGCCGTGACGGGCACGCGCTGGCTCGTCGACAGCGAGGTCTACCCCGAGAAGCTCGGCGCCGTCGGGCTGCAGTACCTGCGCCCGCACGACGCCGAACGCGACGAGGTCGATCGCATCATCATGGACGAGCTCGTCGCCGGCGTCTTCAAGCCCGCGTCGATCGCAAGCTTCCGGCGCGTGATCGCGCGGATGCGCGACGCGGGCTGCGATGCGGTCGTGCTCGGCTGCACCGAGATCCCGTTGATCATCGACGACGCGAACTCGCCATTGCCGACTCTCGACTCGACCCGCCTGCTGGCACGCGCCGCGCTGCGGCGTGCCGCCGGGCCGACGATCAAGGCGTCAGCGTGATGTCGCCGAAGTACGACAGGCCGTGGCCGTGCGTGTTGTCGGCGTCGGCCTGCACCGCGACGCCGGTGACGTCGGGCGTCTTGCCCTCGGATTCGTCGCCGAACACGCGCTGGTAATCGGTGACCAGGTCGCGCTTCTGTGCGATCCACTGCCGCAGCTTCGACGCGCCGCTCTGCAGCACGATGTAGCGGATGCGCTTCGTGAACGGGCTCGCGAGCGAGGTGTCGATCGCGAGCTTGTTGTCCCAGACGTAGCACAGCGTCTCGGTCGGCACGTCCTGGCCGGTGCTGGAGCGCGCCAGCGCGAGCTTGGTGCGCTCGCCGAACGGGAGCTTGCTGCCGTCGAAGCCGAAGAACACGCACAGCTTGGCCGCCGAATCGTCGCCGCCGCGGGCCTTGAGGTCGGCCTCCTCGAGCAGCTTGTCGACGCGCCAGCGCCAGGCCAGCACGGCGCGTTCGCTGACCGGCACGCGCATCGCGTGCACGAGGTTGCCGTAGGACTCGTCGGACTCGACCTTCAGCACACGCGTGCCGGCGAGATCGGCGATCGTGTACTTCGTCGGCACCTTGTTCGGCAGGGTCGCGAACTTCCAGGCCGCCGGCGGTTCGCCCACCGCGGCGCTCGAGAACGGCGCGATCGCCGCGCTGGCCGCGCCCGCCGAAGCCGGGTCGTCGGCGGCGCGCGCCGTCAGGCCGCCGGCGGGGCCGAACGCGAAGGCGACGAGCGCCGCAGCACTCACGAGACGGTGGGGGGTACGGAGGTGGCGCATCGCCGCAGTTGTACCCGAGATTGACCGATTCGTGCGAGCCGACCGCACAATGTCGAACCAGTGATCAAAAGCAACGCGGGCCGTGCCGCCCGTTCACCGAGAGGGCCGCTGTCTTGTTTGCAGACCTGATTTCCGAGGCCGGCCGCTATGGCGCGCAGGCGGTGGAGTCGCCGAGTGAGATGCTGGCGGTGCTCTCCGTCGTCGTGGCCGGCGCGTTCGTGCTCGTCAGCAGTTTCGTGAAGACGATGATCCCGCTGCGCTGGCTCGCGATCGGCAGCAACATCGGTTTCGTCGCCTACGGCGCGCTGCACCCCTCGTACCCGATGCTGCTGCTGCACGCGGCGCTGCTGCCGATCAACCTGTACCGCCTCGGCGAGATGGTGCGGCTGACGCGGCGCGTCAAGGCGGTGCGGATCCAGGGTGAGATGTCGGCCGTCTGGCTGCGGCCCTACATGCGCAGCAAGCGCATGCGCGCCGGCAGCGTGCTGTTCAAGCAGGGCGACATCGGCGACCGGCTCTACCTGCTGGCCGACGGCCGGATCGAGCTGGTCGAGATCGGCGGCAGCATCGGCCCCGGGCAGATCTTCGGCGAGCTCGCGTTCTTCTCGCCCGACCGGCGCCGGCGCCTGACGGCGCGCTGCGCCGAAGACAGCACGGTGCTGTCGATCGACGAGAGCACGGTGAAGCAGCTCTATTACCAGAACCCGGCCTTCGGCTTCAAGATGATCGAGCTGGTCGCGGCGCGCTTCTCGGCCGACGTCGGCCGGCTCACCGCCGAATTGCTGGCGGCGCGCACCGAAAACGCCGGCGCGCGCGATCAGCCGGCGGCCAGCGCCGACGTGACCGACTGAACGGCTTCCTTCAGCTTGGTCTTGCCCAGATCCTGGCACTGCTCGCGGCTCAGGCCGGGTATCGCGTCGAACGCGGTCGCCGACTTGATCGGCGCGTAGATGACCTTGCGGCCCTGCATCGGCAGCAGCACGACCGGCAGCAGCATCGCGCGCGCCGTCACGACACAGGTCTTGCCCTCGTTGAAGCCGCCGGTCACCTCGCTGACGAAGCGGAACTTCTTCGTCGGATAGAGCTTGGCGACACGCGCCGACATGTTGTCTTTCCAGATCTTCTCGGCAATCTCGGGGTCGATCAGGAAATTCGCCGACTTGTCGACGCTGATGGGTTTCGGGGGCGCGGCGAACGCGCTCGTCGCCAACATCAGTGTGACCGCCAGACTCGCAACGCCAGGTTTCATGAATCGCCTCGGGGAGAAGTGTCGTGATGGGAAATGGCGCCGGCCGGCGCCACGGCCGCTAGTGTAGGCAGAGCCGGCGCCGGCGGCGTCGTTTTCTCTGTGGAGGCCGGCCCGAAGCCGACCGCCACGCGCAGCCCGCCGAGCGGCGACTCGCTCAGCGACACCGTCGCGCCATGCCGCTCGGCCACGCTGCGCACGATCGCCAGGCCCAGCCCGCTGCCGGCCTCGCCGCCGGCCGCATGCCGGTAGAAGCGATCGAACACCCGGGCGCGCTCCTCGACCGGAATGCCCGGCCCGGCATCGTCGACGCACAGCCGCGCTGCGCCGCCCGGGCGCGACACACGCAGCTCCACGCGCGAGCCGTGCGGCGAATAGCGCACGGCGTTGTCGACGAGGTTGCGCGCCAGTACCGCCAGCGCCGCGGCATCGCCGCGCATGGGCACCGGCGCATCGGCGAAGAGCGCCATCGTCGTCCCGCGCGAACGCGCGAATGGCACGGTCTCGGCCACCGCGGCGCGCACGACCTCGCCCAGCTCGAGGTCGACCGGTTGGGCCAGCGACGCACCGGGCTCGGTGCGGGCCAGCGCCAGCAGCTGCTCGACCAGCCGCGCCGCGCGGTCGATGCCGGCGTTCAGCGCCTGCGCGGCCTGCGCGCGCGCCGCGTCGTCGGGCGCGCGCTGCAGCAGCTGCATCTGCAGCTTCAGCGCCGTCAGCGGCGAACGCAGCTCGTGCGCCGCGTCGGCGACGAACGCGCGCTGCACGCCGAGCGAGGCATCGAGTCGCTGCAGCAGGCCGTTCAGTGCGCCGACGAGCGGCGCGACCTCGTCGGGCAAGCCGACCGTCGGCAAAGGCTGCAGCGACTGCTCGTCGCGCGTGCGCACGCCGTCGGCCACGCGCCGCAGCGGCGCCAGCGTGCGCGCCGCAAGCCACCAGAAGACGAGCGCCATCGCCGGCGCGATGAAGAGCAGCGGCGCGACACTGCGCAGCGCCGCGCCGGCCGCGAGGCTCTGCCGGATCTGCAGCGGCTGCGCGACCTGGATCACGCGGTCGCGCGTCGCGACACTGAACGTGCGCCAGGTCTTGCCCCGCACGGTGACGTCGGCCAGGCCGAGCAGCGCGCGCGTCGGCAGGTCGTTGCGCAGGCGCGGCGGGTAGATGATGCGGCCGTCCTCGGTCCAGATCTGCACGACGAAGTCGAGCTGCTCGTCGGCCAGCGTGCTCGCCTGCGCCGGCGCGATCTCGCCCTGGTCGCGCAGCGAGAACGCCATCTGGCGCAGCTGGTAGTCGAACAGCGCCTCGGTCTCGGCCAGCACGTTGCGATAGGTCACCGCACCCATCACGACGGCCGTGACGACGAGCATCCCGAGCACCGACAGCAGCACCCGGACGCGGATCGAGTTCATTTCGGCACCGCCCGAGCGCCGGGCCGCCCCAAGTAGGGCGGTGCCCCCTCGGGGGGCAGGAGCGTAGCGACGTGGGGGCTCATGGTTTGGGCGGTTCGCCGCCGACGAAATAGCCGACACCGCGGATGTTCTGGATGAAATCGGCGCCGAGCTTGCGGCGCAGCTGGTGGATGTAGACCGAGACCGCGTTGCTCTCGATCTCCTCGCCCCAGCCGTAGAGCCGGTCCTCGAGCTGCGCACGCGAGAGCAGCGCGCCGGGCCGCAGCATCAAGGCCTCGAGCACCGCGAACTCGCGCGCCGAGAGCAGCACCGGCACGCCGCCGCGCGTGACCTGGCGCGTCGCGGGGTCGAGCGTGACGCTGCCGAACGCCAGCGCCGGCTCGGCCCGCCCGCTGTGCCGGCGCGACACGGCGCGGATGCGCGCGGCGAGCTCGTCGAGCTCGAATGGCTTGACGAGGTAGTCGTCGGCGCCGGCGTCGAGGCCGGCGACCTTGTCGCCCGGGCCGTCGCGCGCGGTCAGCACGATCACCGGCGTCGCGTCGTGCCGCGCGCGCAGCGCGTGCAGCAGTTCGAGGCCGCCGCCGGCGCGCGTCTCGGCGCCCGGCGCGCCGCTCGCCGGCAGGCCCAGGTCGAGCAGCACGAGGTCGAAGTGTTCGCTCGCGAGCGTGGCCTGCGCCGCGGCCAGGTCGCGCACCCAGTCGACCGCGTGGCCCTCGAGGCGCAGCGCGCCGCGCAGGCTCTCGCCGATCATCCGGTCGTCTTCCACCAGCAGCAGTCGCATCCGAAAAGCATACCCCGCATACCCGATGTATCGTGCCGACCATGCCTGCGACGCTGCGCCACACCCTGCTCTCGTTCCGCGACCTGCTCGCGACCTTCGGCCCGTTCATCGTGCTGGCGCTGGCGCTGCTCGCCCTCGCCTACTGGGTGCTCGATCCGACGCCGCCGAAGAAGGTCGTCCTCGCGACCGGCGCCGAGCAAGGCGCATACGCCGAGTTCGGCAAGCGCTATGCGCAGATCCTGAAGGGCTATGGCATCGCGGTCGAGCTGCGCACGACCGCCGGCGCGGCCGAGAACCTGCGTCTCCTCCACGACCCGAACTCGGGCGTCGACATCGCGTTCGTGCAAGGCGGCGCCGGCGACCGCCAGCGCAAGGAGGCTGATTCGCTCGCGCCGGCCGACGGCGACGACGAAGAGGCCGGGCTGGTGTCGCTCGGCAGCCTGTTCTACGAGCCGGTCTGGCTGTTCTACCGCATCGATTCTGCGCAACGCCTGCTGCACACGCCGACGCTGACGAGCCTGTCGCAGCTGCCCGGCTGGCGCCTGAACATCGGCGCGAAAGGCAGCGGCGCGCCCAACCTGATGCGCAAGCTGATCGAGGCGAACCGGATCGACGCGAAGAGCCTGACGCTGGTGCGCAAGGCGCAGACGCCAGCCACCGTCGACCTGCTCGCCGGCGACATCGACGCGCTGGTGTTCGCGTCGGCGCCCGAGGCGCTGATCGTGCAGATGCTGCTGCAGACGCCGGGCATCGCGCTCTATGACTTCGCCCAGGCCGACGCCTACTCGCGCCAGTTCCCGTTCCTCGCGCCGGTGGTGCTGCCGCGCGGCGTGGTCGACCTGGCCAGCGACGTGCCGCCGCGCGACGTGCACCTGCTCGCGCCGACGGCCACGCTGCTGGCACGCGCCAACACGCATCCGGCGCTGCTGCAGCTGTTCATCCAGGCGGCGCAGCAGGTGCATGGTGGCGCCGGCTGGTTCCAGCGCAAGGGCGACTTCCCGAAGGCCAGCGGAACCGAGCAGCCGCTCGCGAAGGAGGCCGAGCGCTTCTACGCCAACGGCACGCCGGTGCTGCAGCGCTACCTGCCGTTCTGGCTGGCGAACCTGGTCGAGCGCATGTGGCCGGTGCTGGTCTCGATCATCGCGATCCTGATCCCGCTCTCGCGGATGCTGCCGCCGCTGTACCAGTTCCGCATCCGCTCGCGCATCTTCCGCTGGTACGCGCAGCTGCGCGAGGTCGAAGACGCGGTCGGCAAGCGGCCGCCGGCCGAGCTGCTGCACGACCTGGACGCGATCGAGGCGCGCGTCGAGGGCGTGACCGTGCCACTGAGCTATGCCGACGAGCTGTACTCGCTGCGCAGCCACATCCAGATGGTCGGCAACCGGTTGCGCGCGATGGGCCAGGCCTCGGAGATCAGCGCATGAGCGCCGCGGGATCGACCGGCGCACTCGTCGCTCGAGGGGCCGCCGTCCCTCGGGTCGTGATCATCGGCTGCGGCTTCGGCGGCATCGAGGCGGTGCGCAGCCTGTCGAAGGCGCAGGTCGAGATCACGTTGATCGACCGCACGAATCACCATCTCTTCCAACCGCTGCTGTACCAGGTCGCCACCGCGGGCCTGTCGGCGCCGGCGGTCAGCGCGCCGATCCGCCACACGCTGCGGCGCGAGATGCGGCGCGGCAACCTGACGATCCTGCAGGCCGAGGCGATCGGCATCGATGTCGCCGCGCAGCGCGTGCTGCTCGACGGCGATCGCGACGACGCCGACGCGCTGCCCTATGACCACCTGATCGTCGCCGCCGGGGCGACCCACAGCTATTTCGGCCACGACGACTGGGCCCGCTTCGCGCCGGGGCTGAAGACGCTCGACGACGCATTCAAGATCCGCGCACGCGTGATCGGCGCATTCGAGCGCGCCGAGCGCCTGACCGACGCGGCCGAGCGCGAGCCGTGGATGACCTTCGTCGTGATCGGCGCCGGGCCGACCGGCGTCGAGATGGCCGGCACGATGACCGAGATCGCGCAGCACACGCTGCCGCAGGAGTTCCGGCGCATCGACTCGACCCACACGCGCGTCGTGCTGATGGAAGGCTCCGAGCGCGTGCTCGGCGCGTTCGTGCCCGAGCTCTCGCGGCGCGCGCGCGAGCAGCTCGCCCGGCTCGGCGTCGACGTGCGCACCGGCTGCAAGGTGACCGGCATCGATGCCGATGGCGTCGACTACGAGACGCGCGAGGGCGAAACCGTGACGCAGCACCGCCTGCCGAGCAAGACCGTGATCTGGGCCGCCGGCGTCGCCGGCTCGCGCCTCGGCCGGGAGCTCGCCGCGAGCGCCGGCGCGACGCTCGACCGCGCCGGCCGCGTGCTCGTCGGGCCCGACCTGTGCCTGCCCGGGCATCCCGAGATCGCGGTGATCGGCGACCTGGCCTCGGCGATGAGCCACCCGGTCGATCCAGCGCGCGGCAAGCCGACGCCGGTCCCCGGTGTGAGCCCGGCCGCGAAGCAGATGGGCCGCGCGACCGCGGCCAACCTGCTGCGGCGTCTGCGCGGCGAACCGACGCTTCCGTTCCGCTACGTCGACTACGGCAACCTCGCGACCGTGGGCCGCAAGGCTGCGGTCGTCGACCTGACCGTGCCGTGGTTCGGTGCGCTGCGCTTCTCCGGCCTCTTCGCCTGGCTGTTCTGGCTTTTTGCGCACATCTACTTCCTGATCGGCTTCCGCAATCGGCTGACCGTGATGCTCGACTGGGCCTGGGCCTACTGGACCTACGAGCGCTCCGCGCGTGTCGTGGCCGAGCCGCCGGCCGCGGCACAGCCCGCGACGCCGCCGGGCTGACACCGGCCGGTGATCGCGGCCAGCACCGCGACCGCCGTCAGCGTCGCCAGCGGCAACGCCAGCCAGCCGCCGAGCGGTGCCAGTGCGATCGCCAGCACCGCAAGAAAGCTGCTGCGCACGAGCAGGCCGTCGAGGTAGCCACGCACGAACGGACAGATCGAGGCGTCAGGCGCGAGCCGCGGCACGAATCGCCGCGCCAGGCCGACCGCCGCAAAGGCCAGCGCCAGCGTCGGCGCCAGGTCGTGTCCGAGCGCGCCGCTGAGATGGGCGATCAGCAGTGCGCCGACGCCGCCGAACAGCAGCGCCAGCGGCGTGCCGAGCGGACGCCGCGCGACGCCATAGAGCAGCACCAGGGAGGCGGTCAACCCAGTGGCATGCAGCCCCGCGACGGCAGCCGCCGTGGCGATGATCGGGCTGGGGTCGACCGAGAGGGTGAAGAGCGCCGGCGCGCAGAGCACCGGCAAGGCAGCGAGCAATCCGGCCGCGCGCTGACCGCGTCGGCGGAGAACCCACACGATGGCGAAGATGACGGCGCCGTTCGCCAGGCCGCGCCAGACGAGTTCAGCCGCCATCGCGCCTCCTCGCCCTGCGGGCAACGGCGATGACGCTGATCAGGCTGGAACTGAAACGCAGGGCGGTGGTTTGGATATGGCAGTTCATGATGGGCTCCTTGTGGATGAAGATCGAGGGCGCACGCGTCCTCATCGGGCAATACGGGGCGCGACGCGACCACCGGACACGCCCCTAGAATCTTCTGTCGGCACAACCGACCCCCATTTCCGGAGCCACACCATGGACACCCGCACCTCCACGCACCGCCTGCGCATCGAGCGCGTCCGCGACGAACTGAAGCGCCACAGACTGGCCGCGGTGCTGGTGCCATCGAGCGATCCGCACCTGTCCGAGTACCTGCCCGAGCGCTGGCAAGGACGGCAGTGGCTCTCGGGCTTCACCGGCTCGATGGGCACGCTCGTCGTCACGCTGGATACCACCGTCGTGTTCGCCGACAGCCGCTACTGGGTGCAGGCCGAAGCCGAGCTCGCGGGCACTGGCACCGAGCTCGTGAAGATCGCGACCGGTGGCGCGACCGATCACGTCGACTGGCTCGCGAAGCACGTGCCGCGCGGCGCGACCGTCGGCGTCGATGGCAGCGTGCTCGGGCTCGCCGCTGCGCAACTGCTGCAGGCGACGCTCGCGCAGGCCGGCGTTCTGCTGCGCACCGACTTCGACGCGCTCGCCGCGGTCTGGCCCGAGCGCCCGGGCCTGCCCGGCGCGGCGGTCTACGAGCACCTCGCGCCGCATGCGCCGCTGGCGCGTGCCGACAAGCTCGCGCAGGTGCGCTCGGGCGTCGCGCGGCTCGGGGCGACGCACCACTTCATCTCGACGGTCGACGACATCGCCTGGCTGTTCAACCTGCGCGGCGCCGACGTCAACTTCAACCCGGTGTTCCTCGCCCACGCGCTGCTCGATGCGAGCGGCGTGACCCTGTTCGTCGGCGACGGCAAGGTCGGCGCTGCGCTGCAGGCCGCACTCGCGCGCGACCGCGTGAACATCGCGCCGTACGATCGCGCCGCTGCAGCGCTGGCCGCGCTGCCTCCCGACGCGGTGCTGGCGCTCGACCCGAAGCGGGTGACCTTCGGGCTGCGCTCGCAGGTCAAGGTTCGCGTCCTCGAGGCGATCAACCCGAGCACGCTGCTGAAGAGCCGCAAGAGCGCCGCCGAGGCCGCGCACGTGCGCGACGCGATGGCGCAGGACGGCGCCGCGATGTGCGAGTTCTATGCCTGGTTCGAGGCCGCGCTGGGCCGCGAGCGCATCACCGAGCTGACGATCGACGAGAAGCTCAGCGCCGCGCGCGCGAAGCGCCCCGGCTTCAAGGGCCTGAGCTTCAACACGATCGCCGCGTTCAACGCGAACGGCGCGATGCCGCACTATCACGCGACGCCCGAGTCGCATGCCGTGATCGAGGTGAAGCCCGGCGAGGGCGGCCTGCTGCTGATCGACTCCGGCGGCCAGTACCTCGGCGGCACGACCGACATCACGCGCGTCTGGCCGATCGGCTCGATCACCGAGCAGCATCGCCGCGACTACACGCTGGTGCTGAAGGGTACGCTGGCGCTGAGCCGCACGCGCTTTCCGCGCGGCACGCTGGCGCCGATGCTCGACGCGATCGCGCGCGCGCCGTTGTGGGCGCATGGGCTCGACTACGGCCACGGCACCGGCCACGGCGTCGGTTACTTCCTGAACGTGCACGAGGGGCCACAGAGCATCTCGAAGGTCGTGCCCGACGCGCACATGGCGATGCAGCCCGGCATGATCACCAGCATCGAGCCCGGGCTGTACCGGCCGGGGCGCTGGGGCATCCGGATCGAGAACCTGGTGCTGAACGTGCCGGCGGCGGGGCTGGGCGGCGATGGCAACACCGAGTTCGGCGAGTTCCTCGAGTTCGAGACGCTGACGCTCTGCCCGATCGACACGCGCTGCATCGAACGCGCGCTGCTGCGCACCGACGAGGTCGAGTGGCTCAATGCCTACCACGCGACGGTGCGCGCGCGGCTCGCGCCGCTGGTCGACGGCGCCGCGCTGGCGTGGCTGATGACGCGCACCGAAGCGATCTGAGCTCGCACGCGGCGCTGCCCATCGGCGCCCCGTGCAGTTCATCCGCGCGGCAACGCGGTTCATCGCAGACCGGTTCGCGCGGCCGCGATCGGCCCCTAGAGTTCGTTCCATCGCACCCCGAAGCGCAACGAACCCGGAGCCCCGCCATGATCAGCCGCCTCACCGCCCTCGCCGCGACCTTCGCGATCCTCACGACCGGCTCGCTGACCTACGCGGCGAGCACGCACCTCGCAACGCACTCGGCGCCGAGTGCCGCCAAGCAGGTGCGCGTCGTGCAGCTCGATCGCGTCGTGATCACCGCGAAGCGCGCCGACAGCGCCGGCCGCTGAACCTCGACTCGCGCGCCGCCCGGCCGGCGTGGCTCGTTGCCAGGTCCACGCGCCCGAGGCCCACCGGACTCCGGGCCTCGGGCGTTTTTTTGGGCGACCCGTTTCGGCTGCTACGCTTCGCAGCCATGTCTTCCCCTTCGCCCTCCCCCTCGCCTTCTCCATTCGCGATCGGCGTCGATCTCGGCGGCACCAAGATCGAAGCGATCGTGCTCGATCGCGACGGTGCGAGCCGCTGGCGCGAACGCGTGCCGACACCCGCCGGCGACTACGCCGCCACCGTCGCCGCGGTGGCAGCGCTGGTCGCGCGCGCCGAAGCGGAGCTCGGTCTGGCGGGCTGCAGCGTCGGTGTCGGCACGCCGGGCAGCGCGACCGACACCGGCCTGATCAAGAACGCGAACTCCAACTGCCTGAACGGCCGACCGCTGCAGCGCGATCTGTCCGACGCGCTCGGCCGCCCGGTGCGCATCGCGAACGATGCGAACTGCCTGGCGCTGTCCGAGGCGACCGACGGCGCTGCGGCCGGCGCGTCGACTTCGTTCTCGGTGATCCTGGGCACCGGGGTCGGCGCAGGCATCGTCGTGAACGGCGCGCTGCTGAACGGGCCGAACGGGCTGACGGGCGAATGGGGCCACAACCCGCTGCCGTGGGCGCTGGGCGAGGAACTCGTCGGCCCGCGCTGTTACTGCGGCCGGCGCGGCTGCATCGAGACCTGGCTCAGCGGTCCGGCGCTCGCGCGCGACCATGCGGCCCACAGCGGCGAGTCACTCGAGGCGTGGCAGATCGGCACGCGTGCCGCGCTGGGCGATGCCGGCTGCGAAGCGAGCCTGCGGCGCTACGAGTCGCGCCTGGCGCGCAGCCTCGCGCAGGTCATCAACGTGCTCGATCCGCAAGTGATCGTGCTCGCGGGCGGCGTCTCGGGTCTCGAGAGCCTGCTCGTCAACGTGCCGCGGCTGTGGGGGGCGTTCGTGTTCGGGGCCGGCAGCGGCACGGATCGCGACGAGCGCGTGCACACGCAGCTGGTGAAGAGCGCCCACGGCGACTCGTCGGGCGTGCGCGGCGCGGCCTGGCTCTGGCGCGACTGAGAACGACACCGCCCGAGCCTGTTTTCCTGCGCTTCGACAGCGACAAACTGCAGCCCATCGCAAGCCGCTGTCGCGCACGCGACCGGTCTCCTAGAGTTCATTCCAACGCAGCCCTCGGGCCGCGCCGAAGAACCCCAAGGAGCCTCCATGATCGACCGCACCCTCTCCGCTGCCCTCACCTTCTGCCTGCTCGCCGCCGGTGCGCTGGCGATCGACTCGGTGGTGTCCGGAACGGATCGCCGCATGGCCGCCACGACGGCAGCGCCGGTTCGCATCGTGCAGCTCGAACGCGTCGTGGTCGTCGCCAAGCGCCTCGCGCCGACGACCAAGGTGGCGCAGACCGGCGCCTCGACGGCGCCGCGCGTTCAGTGAGCCGGGCGCCCGGGCGGCAGAGAACGCCCGAACTTCAGCTCGGCCGCATCATGCGCGCCGACAGGGCTTGCGACAGCGCGTCGGCACTGTCGCGCAAATGCGCACGCGTGTCGGCCGCGAGGTTCGCGCGATGCGACGCGCCGTTCAGGCGCACCAGCAGCGCCTGCGCCTGCTCGCGCACGAGGCTGCGCGCATCGGCGCGGCCGGCGCTGCCGGGGCGCAGCAGCATCGCCGAGATGCGGTTCAGGTGCTCGCGCTGCAGTGCCCGGCGCGGCGCCAGGATGTCGATCGTGCGCCCGGTGTCGAAGCCGCCGAGCTCGCTCCAGATGTCGCCGCCCAGGCGCGCGTAGAGATCGGCGAGCTGCAGCGCATCGGCGCGCTGCGCGGCCTTGCCCTGGCTGTCGATGATGCGCGCCGCGACCTCGTCGCCCATGAGCTGGTTCAGCAGCGCGCGCTGCACGCCGAGCAGGCGTTCCGGCACCGAGAATTCGGTGACGACCGGCGCGCCGCCGCGTTCGAGCGCATCGACGCGCTCCTGGAAGTCGGGCGCGAGGCGGCGCTGCAGCGCCGGCGAGACGATCAGGCTGTCGGCCGCGAACAGGCCGCGCGAGATCTGGTCGAGCGCGTCGCGCTGGACCGCGGCCGGCACCGGCTGCAGCGGGTCGCGGCCCGAGCCGGGGAAGTCGCGCAAGGTGCGCACGCCGCCGATCTGGCGTGCCAGCACGCCGACCGAACGCGCGACGTCGTTGACCGCATAGTTCAGCGAGCGGCGCAGCACCGCGTAGTCGCGGTCCGGCGCGAGCGCACGCGTCTCCTGGCGGTTGAACAGGTCGCGCGCGATCGCGAGCCGCTTGCGCGCGAACGCGAGCGGGTCGCTGCCGAGGTCGAACTGCAGCGCGTCGGGGTCGATGCCGAGGTAGTTGTCCTCGTCGGTGCCGAACGCGAGCGCGGGCTCGGTGTTGCGCGCGGCGATGCGTTCCAGCGCGGTCTTCTCGTCGGCCGCGGCGAGCGGCTTGTAGGCGTATTCGATCGCCCAGTAGTCATAGGGCCCGAGCGTGGTCTGGAACGGCGCGACGGGCTTCGCGCCGGGGCTCGCGAGGTTGACCGGCGCGTACTCCATCACCGAGCCGGTCAGCGCGTGCGTGCTCGTGTACTCGGGGTCGGAGAGCTGCTGGTCGGTGAGCGCGCGCGAGGCACGGAAGTTGTGCCGCAGCCCGAGCGTGTGGCCGACCTCGTGCATCGTCACGTCCTTAAGGTAGGCGAGCACGAAGGCCTGCGCTTCGGGGCTGTCGGGATCGAGATCGCCGCGCGCGGCGAGCACGTCGAGCGCGTAGCTGAGCTGATCGGCGGCCTGCTCGGCGTTGATGCAGGCGTGCGCGTCGTAGGCCTCGTCGCTCGCGGCGCCGCCGAACTGCATCAGCTTCGCGATGTCGGCCGTGCTGCCGTTCAGGATCTGCGCACGCGAGGCGCGGATCGAGCGCGACGACAGGCTCTCGATGCCGATGTTCGCGGCCAGGATCTCGCCGCTGCGCGGATCGACATGGCTGGGCCCGATCGCACCGAAGCTCGGTGAGGCGTTCGTCAGCCAGCGCACCGAGGCGCCGCCGTCGAGCGTGTCGAAATCGGCGTCATCGGGCTGGATCTTGACCTGGATCGCGTCCTTGAAGCCGATGCGCTCGAAGGCCTTGTTCCATTCGAGGATGCCGGCGCTGATCGTGTCGCGGTACTTCAGCGGGATCGTGCGGTCGAGCCAGTAGGCGATCGGCCTGACCGGCTCCGACAGCGCGGCCGCCGGGTCCTTCTTCTCGAGCCGCCAGCGGTTCACGTTGCGCACGATCGGCGTGTGGTTCAGGTCGTCGCTGAAGTCCCAGTGCGAGGCGGTGAAGTAGCCGATGCGCGCGTCCGCGGCGCGCGCCGCCATCGGCCGGGCCGGCAGCGGCGCGATCGTGTAGTGGGCGGTGACGAACAGGCTGCGCGGGTCGGGCAGCGTGGCCGGCACCATCGGCGCCGGCGCGCCGGGCGGTGTGTTCGGCTGGCGCGCCGCGATCGAGCCGGTCGCGAAATGCTGCAGCACCTCGAGTACCACGCCTTCGGGCTTGACGCGCACCGCGGTGATCGCCGAGTTGCGCCCGTCGAAGGCGTAGCCCTGGCGGTAGCTGCGCTGCAGCTGCATGCCGATGCCCAGCATGTCGTTGACGAACAGCGCGTTCGCGTCGACCAGCACCGACTTGCGTTCGGGCTGCGGCTGGCTCGCGACCGGCGTGCTCGCGAGCAGGCTGGGCGAGAACGCGGCGGCCACCGCGCGGCCTTCGGGCGTGCCGGCGCGCGCGGTGTACTCGGTGTTGCGCGCGATCATCTGCACCTGGTTGTGGACCCGCCGGAACTCGATCACGTGCTCGTCGTCCATCCGCCCGCTGTAGACCCGCGCCTCGCCGATGCCGGTCGCGATCTTCGGCGACAGGAAGAACGGCTTGTCGAAGTCTTCGGGCTTCAGCTCGATCCAGACCCTTTCATCCTTCTGGTACAGCGTGAACAGCCCGTCGGTCTTCTTCGCGTCGCGGATCACCGCCGCGAACGCCTGCGGGCTGCCCGGTGGCGGCATCGCCGGCTGCGGGGTGCCCGGCGGCACGCCCGAGGCGGCGGGCACCGGGGCAGCCG